>JAICWQ010000099.1 GCA_025934755.1 Chthoniobacterales bacterium
ATGGAAAGTTTCCTCTCCGTCCATGAAAGGCATGGTGAGATCCAGAAGGACGAGTCGATAGGAAAGTGGACGACGCCGGAATAAGTCCAGACATTCAAATCCCGACTGGGCGGTCGTCACCTGGTATCCGGCGGGCGTCAGAAGCTGTTTCAACAGCATCAACGCAACTTGTTCATCGTCGACGACAAGGACCTGAGGTTTGGGAATTGGCATTACCGCCACCTTTTTTTCTTCCGGCGCAAACGGGGCAAGGTCGGGACGGATCGCGGTTTTGCGGTTGGTGCTGCCGGCATGCTCAGCTAATTGCCCGGCAACCACTTCGGCGCGCGCAACCGTCTCGCGAAGCAATCTTAGATATTGCTCCGATCCATTTTTAGGTTCCCAAAAATTTGCGATCTCGGCGCTCGTGCCGGAGATGATTTGAAGCAGGTTATTTAATTCGCTGGAGGCCTTGGAGAGGGTTTCTTTGGAAAACGTGGTCTCTCCGTCGGGGCCCGGGTTGTCGTGCGAGTTCACGGTGCAATTGTTAGCATCAGGGATGCCCTTTAATAGCAATTATGGAAAATATGCGCCATATTGTCGCATGTTCTCCTCCGGAAACAGCTCGAATCCATTCGCAATCAACCCGAACTGACCTATATTTTTCAACCGCCTTTTATGAATGAGCTCCAAGTCGATAACCTCCACGTTGCCATTGGCGATCAGCAGATCGTGCGCGGTCTAGGTCTAACCGTCCCTCGGGGCGAAGTTCATGCGATTATGGGTCCCAATGGTTCCGGCAAAAGCACCCTCGCCAAGGTAATGGCCGGTCATCCTGATTATCAGGTCACCAAGGGGAAAATCACAATGGATGGCGAAGACGTTCTGGGAATGGAAGCGGATCAGCGCGCCCGCAAAGGTTTATTCCTGGCCTTCCAATACCCAAGCGAGATTCCCGGGGTGACGATCGCGAATTTTTTGCGGGCCGCCCTGCAGGCACGTTTGCCGGAAGGCGAAGAACTCGAAGCCACTGAGTATTACGCGAAGCTTTACGAAAAGATGGAGCTTCTTGGGATGGACCGTTCGTTTACGTCGCGCGCAGTCAATGAAGGCTTTTCAGGCGGCGAAAAGAAGCGGACTGAGATTTTGCAGCTGGCCATGCTCGAACCGAAATACGCCGTCCTCGATGAGACCGACAGCGGTCTCGATATCGATGCGCTCAAAGTTGTCGCGCGCGGAGTTAATACCATGCGCGGTCCCGGCCTGGGTGTTCTTTTGATCACCCATTACCAAAGACTTTTGAATTACATCGTGCCCGATCATGTTCATGTGATGGTGGCCGGGCGCATTGTCCGGAGCGGCGGAAAAGAACTGGCGCTTGAGCTTGAGGAGCGAGGCTACGATTGGGCCCGGGAATCAGCCGGAGAAATGGCAGTAACCAGATAAAATCGACAATGAAACCTGAAGTTAAAGCAGTTGATATCGACCGGAACAAAGGCGATTTTCATTACAAGGTCGACTACGCGAAAGATGCGGGCCGCGGCCTGAGTGAGAAGACGATCCATTTCATTTCCGATGTGAAGGAGGATCCGGATTGGGTCCGCGAATTTCGGCTGCGGGGGTTAAAGACCTTTCTGGAAAAACCGTTGCCGACCCACTGGGCGAGCAAAGACCTCGAGACAATCGATTTCGACAAAATCCGTTACTATCTCGCTCAAGGCGCGGGCGCGAAGCGCAGCTGGGAAGAAGTTCCCGAAGACATTAAGCGCACGTTCGAACGGCTCGGCATTCCGGAACAGGAGCGGAAATTTCTCGCCGGCGTCGAAGCGCAGTTCGACAGCGAAGCAGTTTACTCCAACATCAAAAAAGCAGTCGGCGAACAAGGCGTCATTTTTGTCGGTTCGACTGAAGGCTTGAAGAATCATCCGGAGATTTTCAGGAAGTGGTTCGGCAAAGTGATTCCGATTGGCGACAACAAGTTCAGCGCTCTCAACGCCGCGGTATTCAGCGGGGGTTCGTTCATTTACGTGCCGCCCGGCGTAAAGGTGAAACATCCGCTCCAGGCCTATTTCCGAATCAACGCCGAAAGCTTTGGACAATTCGAGCGCACGCTGATCATCGCGGACGAAGGGAGCGAAGTGACTTACATGGAAGGCTGCACCGCGCCGAAATTTGAAACCGCAACGCTGCACAGCGCGGTCGTTGAGCTGGTCGCGCTCAAAGGCGCAAAGATTCAGTACATCACGGTGCAAAACTGGTCTTCGAATGTTTTCAATTTGGTAACCAAACGCGGGCTCGCTCACGAAGAGGCCGAGATCAAATGGATCGATTGCAACATCGGCTCGCGATTGACCATGAAATATCCAGGAGTCGTCTTGAAGGGGCGCAAAGCGCGCGGCGAAGTTCTTTCCATCGCCCTCGCCAACAATGGCCAGCACCAGGACACCGGCGCGAAAATGATCCACGCCGCCGACGAAACGACCTCGAACATCATCTCGAAGTCGATCTCGGTCGGCACCGGGCGCGCGACTTATCGAGGACTCGTCCACGTCCCGAAACATCTCAAGAATTGCAAAAACAATACTGAGTGCGACGCGCTTCTGATCAACGCGACTTCGCGAACTGACACCTATCCGGCGATCACGGTCCGCGGCACTGGCAACGCCGTCCAACATGAGGCCAGCGTTTCGCAGGTGAGCTCGGAGCAAATCTTCTACATGCAACAGCGCGGTTTGACCGAAGCCCAGGCGATGAGCTTGAGCGTGAACGGGTTCGTCAATGATCTCGTCCGGCAATTTCCAATGGAATATTCGGTCGAACTCAAACGTTTGATCGAGCTCGAAATGGAAGGCTCCGTTGGGTAACGCTAAGGCGTTAGTCATCAAGTCGCAGGCTTGGCGGAAAGCGGCCGGAATTTTATAAAATCGACATGTTGTCAGTCACCCAGGAAAAAAATCTAGAATCATCGGGAATTCTTTCAGGCCCGGGAAAATCAGAATTACCCGACTGGTTTCGCGAAGAACAGCGAGTCGCCTGGCAGAAATTTGAATCGCTCCCCCGGCCGACGCGAAAAGATCAACCCTGGCGGTTTTCCAATGTCGATCTGCTTGATTTGGCGGCGTTCACGGTTCCGGCGCCGCTTTCCGACGACGATCGGCAAAATATCCTGAAATACTCACGCGGTCTCGACCAGGTGGCGGGACGAATGATTTTCGCGAACGACCAACTAGTCGAGCGCACCGTCGTTTCCGAAGACTTGAAAAAGCGCGGAGTGATCTTCCAGCCGCTTGAGCGCGCCATGGTCGAGCACGCCGGCCTTTTTCGAAAGTACTTCATGTCGACCGAAGCCGTCCTTGGCTCGGCCAAGTTTGCCGCGTTGCACCAAGCGATGGTTTCCAACGGAACATTCCTCTTCGTGCCACGCGGAATCGAGATCGAACAACCGATCGAGATTTTTCATTGGTTGCGACATGACAACATTGCGATTTTTCCGCATTTGCTCCTCGTGACCGATGAACTGGCAAAGGTCACAGTAATTGAGCATTTTCAGTCGTGTGATCAGAATGCCACTGGTTTCGCCTGCGGGGTGAACGATCTAATTGCCGGTCCCGGCGCGAAGGTCACCTATGTCTGCGCACAGAACTGGGCGCGGAAGGTGATCGCGCTGCAAATGAATTCCACCACGGTCGACCACGACTCCTCGGCGATGAGTTTGAATCTCAATCTTGGCTCGAGGTATTCGCGGTTCGAAAGTTTGAGTCGGCTCGTTGGCGAAGGCGGGCGCAGCGACCTGCTTGCGGTGGCAGCGGCAACCGGGGAACAGGAATTCGATTCGCGCACTTTGCAGGACCACATCTCCCCTCGCACCGCCAGCGATTTGCTTTACAAGAATGCGTTGGACGACAGGGCCCGGTGCACGTTTGGCGGTCTGATCCGGGTGGAACCGCATGCCCATTTTACCGATGCCTATCAAAAAGTTCGCAATCTTCTGTTGAGCGACGATGCCGAAGCCAACTCAATGCCCGGCCTCGAGATTCTGGCCGACAATGTCCGTTGCACTCATGGGGCGACGTCCGGCCAGATCAACGAAGATGAGATGTTCTATCTTCGCTCGCGCGGTATCCCGCCGAAGATGGCCCAGCGCCTGATCGTTAATGGTTTCTTAAATGAAGTCATTCGGCGTCTGGAACAGCCGGCAATCGCTGAACATCTCAATCGACTGATCGAGCGAAAGTTCGCGGCCCAGCTCATCGGCTGAGCCGGCGTCAGGTTTTCAAGCTCTTCTCTCCTCGTCTCGCCTTGGCGGAGGGCTTAATGGCCCCCTTTGCCTCAATCGAATTCTTTTGCATGGTCGGTTTGAGGTGTTGTATTTTAAGGCTCCGCGGATTTTTGAATCTATGGATGTAGGCGGAAATATCGGCGCCATTCTTAACCAGAAGGACGGTAAGATTTTTTCAATTGCTCCGAACGCGACGGTCTTCGAAGCGATCGAGCGGATGGCAGAAAAAAATGTCGGCGCCCTTTTGGTGATGAAGAGCGCGAAATTGGTCGGAGTTATTTCCGAGCGCGACTACACCCGGAAAGTGTTTTTGCGGGGCAAGAAATCGAAGGAAACCGAGGTGGATGAGATCATGTCAAAAGATGTGACCACCACCAATCCACAAGACAGCGTGGATGGATGTTTACGGTTGATGACCGAGAAACACATTCGACATCTTCCGGTGGTCGACGGTGGTAAAGTTATCGGAGTGATTTCAATCGGCGATCTGGTGAAGCACGTGATCTCCTGTCAAAGTGCGACCATCGCGCATTTGGAGAGCTACATCAGCGGCGGATTTAGCGGATAGTCCGTCCGCCAAATACGCCAAAGGGCGCGAAAGTTTGGGGTTATTCGCGCGTTTAGGGGCTCAATGATTACAATTTCCAAACGGTCTTTCCGCCGACAATTGTTCGCACTGCGCGGCCTTTCAATTTCCAGCCGTCGAACGGCGAATTGCGCGACAACGATTCAAACTGATCGACCCTGACCGTCCATTCGAGGTCCGGATCAATGAATGTCATATCGGCCGGGGCTCCGACCGACAATGTTCCGGCTCCGAGTTGAAGTAATCGAGCCGGCTCAATCGTGTACATTTCGATCAATCGTTTGATATCGATTTTGCGATGTTTGTGGACGAGCAGGTCGATAAAAAGCCCAAGTTCAGTTTCGAGTCCGACGATTCCGAATGGCGCCTGATCGAATTCGACCTCTTTTTCAAATCCCGCGTGCGGGGCATGGTCCGAACATAAGATCGAAAGCGTGCCGTCCGCGATTCCTTCGAGGATGACATCGATGTCGGCTTTGGAACGCAGCGGCGGATTCATTTTGCAATTCGTATCGAAGTTTTGAATCGCTTCATCGGTTAATGCGATGTGATGCGGACAAACTTCGCCGGTGATTTTGATCCCACGCGTTCGAGCTTCGCGAATTAGCCCGACACTCCCGGCCGCGCTGATGTGCTGGCAATGAATCGGGTGATCGCACAATTCAGCGAGCAAAATGTTTCGCATCACGATCGCCTCCTCCCCGGCGGCGGGCCAACCGGGCAATCCCAGCAATGTGCTCCAGTAACCCTCATTGACCACGCCGTTGCCGACCAGGTTGTAATCCTGGCAATGATCGAGGACGGGCAGGCCGACCATTCGGGCGTACTCGACCGCGCGTCGCATCAGTTCGTGATTCTGGACGCAATGACCATCGTCCGTAATCGCAACAACACCGGCCCGGCCTAACGAACCGATGGGGGCCAGTTCTTCGCCCGCAATGTTCTTTGATATGGTGCCCGTCGGCAAAACGTTTACGCACGCAGTGGTGGCCGCACGATCTCTAATCCAGGCGATCGTCGCCGGATTGTCGGCCGCCGGTGAAGTGTTGGGCATGCAAACTACCGTGGTGAATCCGCCCGCCGCGGCGGCACGCGCGCCGGAGGCGATGGTTTCCTTGTGACCGAAACCGGGTTCGCGCAGATGGACGTGAAGGTCGATTAAACCGGGACACACGACGAGATTGCGGGCGTCAATCTCGTCCGGTTGAGAGTTGAGGGTCGAGAGTTGAGAGCGGTCGGCGATTTTGCCGTCGACGATCAACAGATCGCCAACTTCATCCCGTTTGTTCGCGGGATCGATGATGCGGCCGTTGCGAATGATGGTCGCGCTCACGAGCTGATTCCCCCGCAGAGATAGAGAACGGCCATTCGAACGGCGAGACCGTTTGTGACTTGATCGAGAATGACGCTCTGGAGGCCGTCGGCAACTTCGCTGTCGATTTCCACGCCGCGATTGATCGGCCCCGGATGCATAATCAGACACTCCGGTTTCAAAAGCCTGGCCCGTTCTTTGGTGAGGCCGAAGAGTGTCGTGTATTCGCCGATACCCGGAAAATATTCCTTCCGCTGACGCTCGTGCTGGATTCGAAGCAGATTTACGACATCAGCCTGCGGCAATACTTCATCGATTTTATGCGAAACGGTGACGCCAAGTTTCTCGAATTCACGCGGGACCAGCGTGCTTGGGCCGACCAGAGTGACTTTCGCTCCCAGTTTCGTTAGGCCAAAAATATTCGAGCGGGCAACGCGGCTAAAGAGAATGTCACCGACGATCACTACGTTCAGGCCTTCGATTTTTCCCCGCTTTTCGCGAATGGTGTAGATGTCGAGCAGACCCTGGGTCGGATGTTCGTGGGCGCCGTCGCCGGCATTGATGACGCTCGATTTCAACCGTTGAGCAAGAAACTGCGGCGCGCCGGCGGAACCGTGGCGCAGCACCAGAATGTCGGCGTGCAGGGCCTCGAGGTTCCGGGCGGTGTCCTTTAGAGTTTCACCTTTGGTCAGGCTCGAGGTCGAAGCCGAAATGTTGATTACGTCCGCGCTCAGGCGAAACGCTGCCAGTTCGAATGAAGTCCGAGTCCGTGTGCTCGGCTCGACGAAGAAGTTGATCAGGGTCTTGCCGCGCAACGCTGGAACTTTTTTGATCTCGCGAGTGCCGACCTGTTTGAACGCGCCGGCCGTTTCGAGAATGAAGTTCATTTCCTCGATCGAGAGTTCGCGCAGTCCGAGCAAATCTTTGCGATTCCAGTTCATTCTTTGAGGAGCCAGACCGCGTCAGGTTCGTTGTCGACTTGCTCGAGGCGCACTTGAATTTCCTCGCGGGTCGCGGTCGGCAAATTTTTGCCGACGTAATCGGCGCGAATCGGTAATTCGCGATGGCCACGATCGACGAGGGCAGCGAGTTGGATGCGAGCCGGGCGGCCGAACGAGCTGATTGCGTCGAGCGCAGCGCGGGCTGTTCGCCCGGTAAAAAAAACGTCGTCCACGATAACGACGGTGCGATGTTCGAGAGGCAGCGGAAGTTTGGAAGCATGCACCATTGGCAATTCCGCCCGCTTGCCAATGTCGTCGCGGTGCATCGCCACATCGATCGTTCCGATTTCAAGGCCGATCTTCGAAACCTCGCGAATGAATTCAGCGAGTCGCCGCGCGATCTCTATGCCCCGCAACGGAACGCCAGCGAGCACGACCGATTTGAGATCGGCGTTCTGCTCGATGATTTCGTGCGCGATCCGTCGCAATGCGCGCCGAATCGCTTCCGCGTCCATGATCGGGGTCCGAGCCGGACTGCCCGTAGTTTTGTCGTCGTGTTTCATTTACGTCCTTGGCGACCTCACAGGATCGCATTAAAGGCGTACAAAATTTAGGAGGCTGCCTTTTCTGTGCGAGCCTCCTTCAATCGTTTCGATCTCCAATTGGATCGATGTTTCACAATCCAATCGAGAAGCGCTTTTTCAAAGCCGATGTCTTTGCCGGCTTTTTCGCTTTCGATCCATTTATGTTTCAAAATTTCTTCGCGCTCGGCGAGGAACTCCTTGTAGAGGACAGAGTTCTTAACGAAGTGTGACTTTTCTTTTTCTGCCTCGGCCATGGGCATGTCAGCAGCTTTTTCCATAAAAATCACAATTGGTCAACCCTAACTCATCTGTGGGGAAGTATGACGTAGCATCAGCCATACCTATTTAACCCAAGCTCATCCGCTGAGTTACGCAAGCATTTGGCGAATTGCGGTCGCGATTTTCCGAAACTCCTGAGCCACTGGCGATTGCGCGTCCTCAGCCGCGATGGGTTGCCCCCGGTCCCCCGACTCGCGAGTGGCAATGTCGATCGGAATCTGGCCCAACAACGGAACCCGAAGCCGCTTTGCTTCTCGTTCCCCGCCGCCGGTTCCGAAAATGTCGTAGCGTTTCTGGTCCGATGGGGAAACGAAGTAACTCATGTTTTCGATCAGCCCGAGTACGGGAACATTTACTTTCTCGAACATGGTCGCTGCTTTCCGCGCATCAATCAGGGCGACTTCCTGCGGAGTTGTCACAATCACCGCGCCCGAAAGCGCGACGGTCTGCACAATGGTCAATTGAATGTCACCGGTGCCCGGCGGGAGATCCAAAACCAGGAAGTCCAGCTCTCCCCATTCGACTTGCCGCAGAAATTGCTGGGTGTAGCGCGTCACCATCGGTCCGCGCAGAATTGCCGGCGAGGTGTCGTCGAGCAGAAACCCCATCGACATCAATTTCAAGTTGTACTGCGCGATTGGGATGATCTTGTTTTCGTCGGTCGCCGTCGGCCTCTCTCGCGTTCCAAACATCAGGGAAATGCTCGGGCCGTAAATATCGCAGTCGCACAAACCGACCCGCGCCTTGGTTTGTTCCAGGGCAATTGCCAGGTTCGCCGCGACCGTCGATTTACCCACGCCACCTTTTCCGCTGGCAATCGCGATCACATGTTTGATCCCTGGAATTTGCTGAGGGCCGAGGTTTGCGCCGGCACCGCTGGGCGGGGCGTGAATGTCGATCAAGACTCTCGCTTTTCGGACGCCGCTGAGCGCGCCCAGGACTTTTTCGGACTCGTTTTTAATGGTTGCCGGGACGTTTGGATCGTTAGTAGCGAGAGCGAGCTGCACCTTTACTTCGCCGTCTGCGATGTCGATGCCCTTGACCAAACCAAACGAGACGATGTCGCGACTGAAGCCGGGATATCGGACGGTTCGCAACGCATCGCGAACTTGCTCTTCCGTAATCGTCATCCTTCGAACCTAAACGCACGCCGGGGCCAGTAAAGCCACCGGCGCGATTCTTTCTTGAATATGACCGGCAATCTGAACAGCATCGACGACATGAACAAACATATCTCCCTTGCTTTTGTTATTGTCGGCGTCGCCTTGTTTACCGGCTGCGCGATGTTCCAGGAAAGTGGCCGGTCTGCGGTCGTCGGGACTTGGACGAATTCGCTAGGCACCGTTTGGGCGATCAAAACGGACGGGACCTTCCAGGTCAGCGTTAGTAAGAGCCACAGAGTCGACGTCTGGGGCACATATACCGCGACTGGTGACACGATTAACATTCAGGAATCGCACGGCTCTCACACTCCAAAATCCTGCAGAGGGCCCGCGACCTACAAGTTCAACCGCAACGGCGACATGCTGACCTTCACAAAGGTGAGCGACAAATGTAAGCTGCGCGAGAAAAACGTGCTGGCAGGCTGGACAGTCTGGAAGGGAAAGTAAACTAAACCCTTCGATTCAGCGCAGCCGCGAATGGAGTGTTCGGATTCGCCGTCCGATTACATTACCTTTTTCCCAATCGAAATGCCGATGATGAAAAAAATCAGGCATATGACGAGAAAGAGGAAGAAAAGGAACTTGGCGATACCGGCCGCCGCTACAGCGATTCCAGTGAATCCGAAGAGCGCTGCGATCAGCGCGATGACCAGAAAGATAAACGCCCATTTTAACATTTGATTACCTCCAAAGATTGATTCGCAACTCCGCGGCGGTTTGCGCGGTGCGAAGTTCAGGAATCTTTGGTCAGCCTCGAACGCCGTTACGGAAGAAAATGCGTTCCCGCTCGATGTCGGCGCCGCGACTGGAAAAGTAATCCTGCACTTCCGGGCTCAGATAGTCACCGGCCGGCAACGGATTCACAGCGAGATAGATTTTTCCGCCAGGGGCCAGGTGCGGTTGCAGGTCGCGAAGGAAGAAATCCCACTCTCTCACTCCCCAGCGGGTGTTCGTTTTCCGATACCGATCGAAACCGATGGAGAAGGCAGTAATCCAATCGAACTGTTGCCGCAGATTGGGCAGCGGCTCGAACGGTTTGACTTCAACAACCACGCGAGGCACTTCAAATACGTCGAGTAATTCAGTGAAAAGCGACTGCTGATCCAGGTCGAGGCCGAGGACCTGGTGATTAAACCGTTTCAATATGAACAGGAAGAATCCGCCGCCGCAGCCGAGGTCGAGGACACGCTGCGGCGGGCAACGATGCAACTTCAAATCCTGCACTCGTTCGCGGTTTACCCGCAACCAGTGATGGACATCAGCGTACTTTTCTCCCGGGTGCTGTTCCTGAATTTCTCGGAGACGATTTTGATCGACCCCGGCCATAACGGGCCCGAAGGGCAGCCGAAAGATGGAGCGCTGGGTGCGACGCCAGGCCCGGCGATAACCTTCGCGACTCACAAGCTTGCCAACTTTTCGCGACAATTTCATGCAATGGCATCCGCGATCTCGCGAATTAAGCCGGGTCCGCGAAAGATCAAGCCGCTATAAATTTGAATAAGCTGCGCCCCGGCCGCGAATTTTTCACGCGCCGAATCGGCGTCCATGATTCCGCCGGACGCGATGACGGGGATGATTGATCTGGCGTTGATCTCGCGGATTAACCGAGTCGACTTCTCCCGAAGTGGCTCTCCGCTCAGTCCGCCTTGCTCGTCTTTGTCTGCCGGAACCGACGAATGATCGAGGGTGGTGTTCGTCGCAATGAGGGCAGCGACATTCTGTGTTTCACAAATCGCGATGATTTGCTCGAGTTGATCGCTCGTTAGGTCGGGCGCGATTTTCAGGACGATCGGCTTGGAAGGATTCACGTTCTTCCCGGCTATGGCGTCCAGCAGCGGGGCCAGCGCCTCCGCTGCCTGGAGTTCCCGCAACCCTGGCGTGTTTGGCGAACTGACATTGAGGACAATGTAGTCGGCGAATTCGCGCAACAATTGGAAGGAATAGAGATAATCGGCGCTGGCTTCGGTGATCGGAGCGCTCATGGATTTCCCGATATTGATTCCAATCGGAACGCCGGGCCAACGTCCAGTTCGCTTCAATCGGCCCAGCCTTTGTGCAATCGCATAGGCGCCGTCGTTATTAAAGCCAAGCCGATTAAT
>JAICWQ010000095.1 GCA_025934755.1 Chthoniobacterales bacterium
CCGAATGCCTTGCCTGATTCGCCGGTCGCCAATGTAAATACGAGGTGGGCCTTCCCGATTTTGCGAGAGAGCTCCTCGGCGTCGTTCAACTCGCGGCCGTCGCGCTCGGCCCGTTTCTTCTTGAGGTTATCGAGCTGGCGCAGCGCTGCGGGCGTGACTTCGAACGCCTTCTTTTGCGGCAGCAAATAGTTCCGCGCGTAGCCCCGGCGGACCTTGACCACGTCGGCCTCGGCGCCCAGTCCTGGCACATTGTCGATTAAAATGACTTCAGTCGTTGGCATCTCAGAAAATCTTCGCGAGCGCGAACAGGTATAGAAGCAGTGCGACTGCGCCCTGTCAACGGATGAACAAAGATTAACCTGAAGTATTTTTCGATTCACTGCGTTCAGCATTGCTCACGAACGAAGCTTCGCTAAGAATTAATCCAGCGAAGTTGAATCATGATCCGAGGAATTTTTTTGCTAAAATCGGCGTTGCTCCTTGGCCTGGCCTTGCCGCTCAGCGCGGCGCCAAGTCCAACACCGACTCCGACGCCGAGGAAATCGTTTTTTCCTCCGTTTAAGGTGAATCGCTCGGCCGCGCCGTCGAGAGTTGGCAGCATGCCGCAGCGAGGCGCTCACCTGGGGGTGGATCGCAGCGCAAAAACCCCTGCACCAAGACCGACGCCCACCCCGAAATCAAAATCTTCGCCATCGACAGCCCACAAATCGCCGCCACCTGCGCTATCGAAAGCACCGAAGTCTGCGACGCCGACTTCTACGCCGCTGAAAGCAGCGAAGTCTCCGACGCCGGCCAGTTCGCCATCCCCGCAAAAAGAAACTTCGCCCGCAGCGATGTCATCACCGAAGTCTTCCGCGGGGACCGAGAGCGTCACGCCTGCACCGGCACCAACAGCGACGCCGAAACCGGCACCAACAGCGACAGCAGCGCCAACATCGACGCCAACCATCAAACCGAAATTAACACCAACGCCATCGCCTCTTGCCCGACCTGCCAAGATTGAGCTGACTTTCACCAAATTCGAGCCGCCGCACGGTTCGCCCGGCGATCGCGATTATCGCAGCGCCCAGTTGTCGTATCGAATCAACGTCCCCAACAGCATGGAATACCCAACGATCAACTTCACCGTTGAAACTTCATCGGGAAAACTTTTCGAGCGGGTTTTCTCGCTGCCCGCCGGCAGCGCGTTTGTCGAACCCGGCGACAACACTGAGCACACCGTCGCGTTAGATACTGTGGCGCGCGATGATTGGGCCGCCGCGTATGCGAAAGCGGACAAGGCGACGTTCAATTGGTCGATTGAAGGACAGGCGAGCGGTCATAGCGAAAAGCCGGTGAAGAAATCCTGGCCGTGATCTGCGCGCTTGCATCATCCCGAGCGTCGTTCGCCTCGCACTGATCATTTTGCCAATTCTGGGGGCGTTTGACTCCTCCGGGCCAATGTCGGTGCTTGCATCAACGGCCAGGTCGTCCAGGTTCCGGTGGCCGAATGTCGGGAACGGGACGGTCAATGTTTTGGTTCAAGGGAAGAAGCGTTGAAGAACTGCCGTCCCCGTCGTACCCCGACTCCACCGCCACCGAACGAAACGCCGACTCCTTATGATCCGGGCGGTCAACCAACTCCGACGCCGCCATCGCGCAAGACGCCGACTCCTTCACGAAAACATCCGACGCCACATATTGATAATCCGGGAAAACCACAGGGAACACCATCAAGCGCGGCGCGCCCAGCCGTAAAAAACCGAGTCCAACTCCGCATAAAATATTCGCTGAAGCGAACACACCCTTGCGGCAGTAGCAAGCTCCTGAGGCTCAGGCGCAACTCAGATCATCCCGAGCTTCATTCGCCCGGCTTCGCTGATCATGTTCTGGTTCCAGGGTGGGTCCCAGACGAGTTGCACGTCAGCTTCGTCGATCCCGTCGATCGATAAAATTTTACTTTGAGCGTCGTGGGCGATGGCCGGCCCCATTCCGCAACCCGGTGCGGTCAGGGTCATTTTCACTTCTACACGGTTGCCGCCGTCGTCTTTCTTGATCAGGCGACAATCGTAAACCAATCCGAGGTCGACAATGTTCACCGGGATTTCCGGGTCGTAACATTGTTTCAACTGGGTCCAAACTTCATCCTCCGAAACTTCGCCGTTGGATCGCGCAGTCGCAGTTTCTTTGGCTTCGGCTTTCGGTTTTTCAATCCCGAGCGCTTCAAGATCTTTCTCGGCGACCTGCGACAATCCATATTGTGTCGCAATCGTGTAATTTCCACCCAGCGCCTGAGTGATCACGCCTTTTGTTCCGGCGGGGATCGTGTACTTCTGCCCAGCGGGGATGAGGATAACGTCCAGATCGCGCTTCAATTCGAATTCTTGGTCCTTATGCATTGGATGATAAGGTAAACTGAGCCGGTGTCGCTGCAACAGGTAGAGGCGATTGGCCTCAATCGGTCCGAGCCGGACTGGCACTTTGGCGGTTCGGTGAACCGCCGCTACCTACAGTTTGTTCGGATCTTCCAGCAGCTCGATTACTCGTTTGAGCAATCGCCCGGCGCCACCGCCGTCCAGGCTGCGATGATCGAAGCTCAAGGTCATCTGCGCTTCGGTTCTCGGAATGAATTCGTTTTTTGATTCCTCCCAGACCGGCGTTTTCTTTCCAACGCCAAGACCGAGAATCATCGTTTGATCGGGCAGGGGAATTGGGGTGCCCCAATCGAGCCCGAACGTGCCGAAATTCGAGACCGACGCGATGCCGCCTGAAGTCATGTCGCTGGTTAGCCGGCGACGCCGCGCCAGATCGACAAGTTCCGCGTATTTCGTCGTCAGATCGGTCAGTGAAGTTTTGTCGGCATTGCGAATCACCGGCACCATGATTCCTTCGCCGGCTTCGACTGCGAGACCAATGTCGATCGATTGCGAACCAATCGCGCGTCCGCCGATCAATCGCGCTGCTGCGTTAGGTTGTTCGGCGATCGCAAGCGCAAGCGCGCGCAACGCGTAAAGCGCCGGGCCGGGCTTTGGTTCGCGCAATTTTCTGTCTTCCAGCACCGGATCAAGACAAACGGAAACGCCGACCGTCGCGAGCGGCCGCGTCCAGCTGCGTCGCATCGCATCGGCAACTCCCGTGCGAATCGCGCTCGGTTTTTCCGCAGGCTGCGTTTGGATCGAGCTGAGAAAATCTTCGAGATCTTTAATAGTTACGCGGCCGGCTGTTCCGGTGCCGGCAATTCCTGCCAGATCGGCTTGAGTTAATTGCAGTTCCGCCATTCGCGCGCGCACGCGGGGCGAAAGATATCCCGCGCCTTTCGCGCTCGCCGGAACCGGCAGACCTCCGCGTTGCCCGGCTTCGGTGCCGGTGGCAACTTGGGGAAGGTCAACATCGTCCACCTGGAAATGCGACCCGCTGCCGTTGCCCGCCCGCGCTGCGGTTTCCTCCTGGCGTCCCGGAATTTCTTTCGCGACGTCACCTTGCGGTTGTTGCGGCGCACGCTTTTGAAATCGCGCCGCGTCGGCCTCGCTGGCTTCGATATAACCAAGGACCGCGCCCACCGGATACGTGCCTTTCACTTCTGCATCGATCTTCGCGACCTCACCAGGGCATGGTGTGGTGATGCCCATTACGGCTTTGTCGGTCTCGACTTCGATGATCTCCTGGTCACTCGAAACTTTATCGCCCGGCTTTACTTTGATGGAAACAATCGTCGCCTCGGCCATCGATTCGCCGAGCTGCGGCATGGTGATTGGAACTTGAGGCATAAGCAGTTGAGAGGTTGAGAAGTTGAGTCGCTGAGAGAAGTTTATTCCTGCAGGATTTGGCGGGCTTTGGTAGCGATACTTTTTCGATTCGGCCGGTGTTCGCTCCACAAATTCGGGTGGTAGGGAATCGGCGTATCTTTGGCGTTGATCCGCGCTGGCGCGGCATCGAGCAATTGAAACCCTTCGGTTGTGACGCGCGAGATCACTTCCGCGGTGACGCCTCCCCATGGAAATGCTTCCCCGACCGCAAGCAAACGGCCGGTGCGTGCGACGGATGCGAGAACGGTCTGAGTGTCCAGCGGTTTGACGGTGCGAAGATCGACAACTTCGATCTCGAATCCGTCGCGCTGCAATTCACCGGCCACCGCGAGCGCTTCATGTACCATCGCGCTGTAGGTCACGATGGTGAGATCGCGCCCCGGCCGAACGATGCGCGCTTTGCCAACCGGAAAACTTTCCTTGGGCAACGCATCGGCTTTGAGATGGTAGTAAAGATATTTGTGCTCGCAGTAAACGACTGGATCATCGATCGCGACTGCGTCGATCAACATGGTGTAAGCGTCTTCGACCGTCGCTGGAGTCATGACCACGACACCCGGATAATGTGAGTACAGCCCTTCCATGCTCTGGCTGTGAAACGGTCCGCTGCCTTTCGTTCCGCCTGAGGGCAATCGCACCGTGATCGGCACCGGCACATTCGTCCGGTAATAATGCGTGCCGGCATTGTTCAAAATCTGGTTGAGCGCGATGCTCGAAAAATCCGCGAACTGCATTTCGACGATCGGTCGCATTCCTTCGAGCGCTGCGCCGATTGCGGTGCCGATCATCGCATCTTCACTGATCGGCGTATTCAGAACGCGGCCGGGAAATTTTTCGGCCAGCCCCTTGGTCGCCTTGAACGCTCCGCCGAATTTGCCGGCTATGTCTTGTCCGTAAATGAACACCCGCTCGTCCTCGCGCAGCAATTTCGTCTGCGCCTCGCGAATCGCTTCGAGATAAGTGACGCTCATCGCTACGCGATCGTTGAATCGTTGAATCGTTGAATCGTTGAATCGTAATTTCGATCTAACGATGTAACGATGTAACGAATTAAGTTCATCTCATCTAGAACGACGGCTTGTCGATCAATTCGTCGGTCGACATTGACCGCCAATCTTCTTCTCGCGGATAGGGCGGGTCTTCTTGCTGGGCGGTGGCGACTGCTTCGTCGACCTGTTTTGCGATCTCAGCGCGCATCTGCTTCAGCTTATCTTCGTCCAGCAATCCGTTCTCGAGAATGTATTTTTCGGTTCGCGCTACCGGGTCCTGCGCGAATGGCTGAGCCTTCATTTCCTGGGGAACGTAACTGGCATCATCATGTTCGCCGTGACCCGCAAGTCGCAAAACTTCGGCGACGACCAACTGCGGCGGGCGCCCTGCCCGCGCTCTCTTTACCGCGGTCTCGATGACTTCAAGACATTGATTCAGGTCGGTTCCGTCAATTTTGTGACCTTCGTAACCATAACCAATCGCGCGATCGACCAGATTTGCGCAAGCGAATTCGCGTTCGTTAGGAGTGGAATAGGCCCAATGATTGTTTGTGACGACGACCACGAGTGGCACTTGTTCGACCGCGGCAATGTTCAATCCTTCGTGCGAGGCGCCGGTCTGCATTCCACCTTCGCCGAGGGTCGTTAGGCCAACGAATTCCTTTTCGCCTTTCATTCGCTTTGCCAATAGCTTCCCAACCATCACCGGAATCATCGCGCCGAGATGGCTGATCATGGCCAGCTCATTTTCGCGCGGCCGGCCACGATGAATGTTGCCGTCCCGGCCACGCATGGGGCCCTTGACTGAGCCGAGGTAGGTTCGAACGACGTCCAGCAAAGGTTCGCCAAATGCGGACCGTCCTGCCTGGTCGCGAATTAGCGGTCCAAAGACATCGCCTTTTTTCAAAAAAATTCCGCACGCCGCGCTGACCGCCTCCTGACCGCGGCCGAGATATACGCCACCGACAATCATGCCGCCCCGATACAGACTGGCGAGTTTATCCTCAAGGATACGGGCAGTTAGCATCCAACGGAATGCTTCGACGTAGCGCTCGTGGACCTGCCCTTTCTTCGAAGCCGGTTTTTCAGGCGCAGTTTTCTTGGATTTTTTCCCACGCTGCGCCGTTTGAAGCATGGCCAATTTTACCCAAGATCGCCAACCGCGCGCAAAATCTTTTTGTTGGAGGGATACGCGCTGTCGTGTCCCAAATATTAGGACGCCGACAGGGCGGCGTCCTCCACGTCAGCGCGCGCGGGTGGCTTTTTGGTGACCGTTACCGTTTTCGGCCAGAGCGAATTGCCGTTGCGAAGGCGCGGTCTCCCGCTGCGGCGGCGGTGTTTGTTCGGTCGCAGGTGGAGCGGTCATTTTCATCCCGACCAATTTGCTGACGCCGCGCTCCTGCATGGTCACGCCATAAAGAATATCGGCTTTCGAAATCGTCCGCTTGTTATGGGTGATGATGACGAACTGACTTTGAGAGATGAATCGGTCCAGCATGCGGCAGAAACGATTGATATTGCTTTCATCCAGAGGCGCGTCGATTTCGTCCAGGACGCAGAACGGACTCGGCCGCACCATGTAAATTGCAAACAACAGAGAGACTGCGGTCATGGCCCGTTCGCCACCGCTCAAAAGGGAAACGCTTTGCAACTGTTTGCCGGGCGGCTTCGCCGAAATCTCAATCCCGCAGTTGAGCGGATCGCTTTCGTCCATCAACGCGAGATCGGCCCGACCGCCGCCGAACAGCTCGGCGAACATCTCTTTAAAGTTCGCGCGAATCTGAGCAAAAGTGTCGGCAAACAAGGTTTTCGTTGTCGAATTGATCTTGGCGATAACATCCAACAGTTCACGCCGGGAATTGGTGAGATCGGTATTTTGCGATTCGAGGAATTTGTAGCGTTCTTCGAGCTCGTCGTATTCCTGAACGGCGTCGAGATTGACCGGTCCCATGTTGTCCAGCTGGCGGGTGAGATCGGCGACCACGTTTTGCAAATCTTCGTCCGCGACATCGGCATCCTGCCGATGTTCCAGCGGCTGGAGGCCCGTGCCACGCTTCAATTGAGCGCGCAGTGTTTTATCAAACTCGCCTTCGTCCGGCGCGAATGCCCGAAGATCGACCTGGTACCGGCGCGAAATCGTCTCCACCAGATTGTCCATCTGCATTTGTAACTGCGATTCGCGGACTTGCTGATGACCGCGGTTTTCCTGGAGCTCGCTCAACGAATCGCGCAGCTTGCGCAGCTCGATTTCACCTTTTTGAACCGCGGTAAGGCGCTCGGTTCGTTGGGAAGAAATCTCGACGGCCTTCGCTTCTGCTTCAGCGGCGCGTGAACTTTGTTCGCTGATCGCGGCTTCGGCGTCCCGATTTTCCTGCGCCTGCGCTGTTAGTTTGCTCTCATAATTGGCGATGTCAGCCTTGCGATAATCGATCAATTCCACGAGCTCAGCATCGCGCGCTGCCATTGGCTGGCGTTGCGCCTCGAGACCTTCCAACCGCTGGCGCGCGGTGGCGATCGCCAATCGCAATTCGTTTAGCGACTCGACTGTTTTCTCCTCGTCGGAACGGGCGCCTTTTTCATCCTGCTCGGCGTCGATTTGGGCGGCCTGGTGTTCGGCCAATTCGTTTCGCGCTGCTTCCAATTCCTCTTCCAGCCCAGCCACCCGCTGATTTGCCGATTCGATCTGCTCCTCAAGCGTCGCTTTTTCGGATTTCAGATTTTCAATCTTACGCTCGGCTTCCAACTCTCCGGTCTGAAGCAGCGAAATCTTGTGGGCGAAAGTGGAATGCGACAAATGCGCAGTTTGATGGTGCGAACGGGCCTCGTCCACTCGTCGCGAGGCCGTTTCGAGATTGGTCTTCGCCTGGTCGCGCTTTTGGACGACGATTTCTCGCTGGTTTTCGCACTCGACGATTTCTTTTTCCAACGCCGCAACTCTCGCTTTGCGCGCAAGTAACGAATCGGCTTTGGCGGTGCTGCTGCCGCCAAAAATGATGCCCTCGGTCGAGATGAATTCGCCATCCAGCGTGGCCATTGCGAGAGTGGGCTCATCTTTTTTTGCAGCGAGCGCGTCATCCAACCTTGCGAAAATGACCACCCCGCTGAGCAATTGACGCACCAGCGGCTCCAGCCCGCGCGGAGTGACAACTTTGTCGATCGCCCAGGCCAGCGCGGCTTTCGGCAAACTCTTGCGGACCGACTCGTGAGCGGAAGGACCAAGTTTCGAAACGAACAACGCGGCCTGACCGAGCTTCTTTCTGGTCAAGCGCGTCAGAATTTCCTCTGCGCTCTGAAGATCTTTCATGACCACCGCGTGCAGATTTCGACCAAGCGCGGCCTCAATTGCCGGAATGAATCTGGGATCGACATCGATCTGGGCAACGAGCGAGCCGGCGATCGATTCCCGATAACGCTCGGGATCGTCCAGTCCTTTAAGAACAGCTTGCGAACCTTGGGCGAGTCCTTCGCCTTCGGCGTTCAGCTGGCGAAGAACTTCCAAGGTGGAACGCTTTTCAGCGAGCAAGCGTTCCAATGCGCCCACCTCGCTGTCAGCGTTCGCCAGAAGTTCCTGTTGCCGGCGCAAATTTGCTTCGGCCGTTTCCGACTGGACGACCAATTCCTCCAGTCGCTGTTGCTCAGTCTCGGAGGATTCCTGCGCCGCGACGATTTCAGCGGCAACTTTCTCGCGAGCTTTGGTTGCCTCGTGAATTTCCGAGGTGAGTTGCCGGATTTTTTCTTCGGTTAACTCGCGACGCGCGCTCAGCCCGGCGAATTCATCTTCCAGTTTGTCAATTCGCGTCTCGTATTTCGACAGCGATGCGCTCGCACTTTTGCGTTCGGTTTCGCGGGCTTCGCGTTTGGCGCGCAACTGCTCGAGCATTTCGGTGATTTTCGCCAGCTCAGTTTGTTTCGATTGCAGGAGTTGCTGCGTCCTTTCGATGACGGCATTGCTTTCGCGAATCTGGTTCGCGTGCTGGTTGCGTTTGTTTTCAGCCCCGGAAATATCGTTGCGAGCGCGCTCGATCAGATCGTTCAGCTCTTCTTTGCGCAGACGATTGAATTCAATCCGGTTCTTGTTCGTGGCAATCTCGCTTTGCAACCGCTGCGCTTCAGCCCGGATGTCGGCAATTTCAAGGTCGATCTTGTCCAGCGCCTGACGCTCGGCGGCGAGGTCGGTTTCGTGCTGATCGATCTTCGCCCGACCAGTTTGCTCCGAGCCTGCGATCTTCTCGATCTCCGAGCGGCAATGAGCGAGATCGGTTTCCAGTTTGGCGAGTTGCTTTTTGGAATGATGCGTTTCCAGCACGCGCAGATCGGTATGTAAGGCTTGATAGCGTCGCGCTTTGCCGGCCTGACGTTGAAGGGAACCGATTTGACGCTTTACTTCCTTAATCACGTCCCCGATGCGGAGAAGATTTGCTTCGGTGGCTTCAAGTTTCCGAAGCGCTTCTTTCTTTTGCGACTTGTATTTCGTGATGCCCGCAGCTTCTTCAAAAATCGCGCGACGATCTTCGGGCCGCGAGCTCAGGATCATGTCAATCTTGCCCTGTTCCATCATCGAATAGGCGGAACGCGCGACGCCGGTGTCGGCGAAAAGATTCTGAATGTCTTTCAAGCGGCACGATGTTTTGTTGAGCAAGTACTCGGAGTTTCCGTCGCGATAAACGCGCCGAGTCACCCGGACGTCGTGCCAGTCGACATTCAACTCGGACGCGCAATCGGTGAAGGTCAGGGAGACTTCGGCGAAGCTGAGCGGCTTGCGATTGTCGGTGCCGTTAAAAATTACATCGGCCATTTCTCCGCCGCGAAGGGACTTGGCGGATTGCTCGCCGAGCACCCATTTGATTGCGTCGAGCAGGTTGGATTTGCCGCAACCGTTTGGGCCGACAATGGCGGTGACGCCTTCGTGGAAATTGAAGACAGTTTTATCGGCGAACGATTTGAAGCCGAAAAGTTCGAGCGATTGTAAATGCATGTGGGCGGGGCCCAACTATCAACCTTATGGGCAATATAGTAGCCCAGTGTCGGTGACAAGCAAAATTACACAACTTGTGGCCCTCGGAGGCGGCTAAAGCCCCATATTTTGTGCTTGGGGCCGGCCGGTTACGACTTGCCTGATCCCGGTAAATTCGCCACCATCCGCCGATGATTGGGGAGGAAACGGCGCAGATTCAGCAAGCCGAGCGCCTCGATCACCAGCTCATTCGCGGGATCGGAATTCCAGCGCTCACCGCAAACATTGTCAGCTCGACCATTGGCGCGGGAATTTTTGTAATCCCCGCGGCGGTCGCGCGAGGGCTCGGTCCGGCCGCTCCGCTGGCTTTCGTTTGTTGCGCGATTGCCATGGTTTTGTTCGTGACCTGTTTCGCCATTGCTGGCAGCCGCGTCTCGTTGACCGGTGGGCTTTACGCTTATGTTGAAGTCGCCTTTGGACGTTATATCGGGTTTCTTGCGGGAATTCTCTATTTTCTGACCGCGCTGGGCGCGGTCGCAGGTGTTGTAAATGTGCTGGCGAATTCTGTTGCACTGGTTGTCCCCTTTCTTGGCAGCCCGCTCATGCGCATCGTCGTGATGTTCGTTGTCTATGGCGTTCTTGTTGCGATTAACATTCGCGGTGTGCGCGAAGGGGCGGGCGCAGTCACGGTAATTACGGTGGCAAAACTTTTGCCGCTGTTGTTGTTTATCGGCGCAGGAATTTTTTTCATTCACGGCCCGAACTTGAGCTGGAGCGGCTGGCCCGGCAGCAAACCGTTGGGGGACGCGGTGATCCTTTTGATTTTCGCATTCGTCGGAATCGAGGTCGCGTTGATCCCTAGCGGCGAAGTAAAAAATCCCGCGCGCACCGTGCCGCGGTCGGCCTACCTCGCCCTCGTCGTCACCACGATCATCTACATTTTGATCCAGTTGGTCGCACAGGGGACGCTCGGCGGCGACCTTGCGAATTATCCCGACGCGCCACTGGCTGAAGCCGCGATAAAGTTTCTTGGAAACGTCGGACGGACGGTTTTAATCGCCGGCGCAACGATTTCCGCGTTCGGTTTCGTCACCAGCGACATCCTTAGCTCGCCGCGGATGATTTTTGCCTTTGGCCGTGACGGCGCGTTGCCATCATTTTTCGCGCACGTCCATTCGCGGTATCGCTCTCCCGACATCGCGATTATCACTTACGCGACGCTCGCGTTTCTCTTGTCGATCAGTGGGACGTTCGAACAGTTGGCCGTGCTTTCGAATGTCGCGGTCTTGTTGATGTATCTTCTTTGCTGCGCAAGCTGTTGGGTCTTGTTGAAACGCGATGTTCGGTCCAATCCTGCGGCCACGGGATTTAATTTTCCCGGAATGAAAGTTGTGCCCGGACTGGCAATCGTTGCCATTATCTGGATTTTGGCCCACGCCACCACCCGCGAATTTGCCGTCACTGGAATCGTGCTGGTGGTGGCCTCGATTTTCTATCTGATTCGTGTCGGGCTGCGGCGGAAGTAATAGCAAAGGGCGGAAAAACCGTTTAACTTTTGGTTATGCGCGAAGATTATCTCGAAGATTATTATTCCTTTTTGCGGTTTCCGAGCGTCTCCACCGACGAAAAATATGCCGGCAAAGTCCGCGATTGCGCGCAATGGCTTTCGGAGAAACTGACCAGGATCGGTTTGGAGTCCAAA
>JAICWQ010000074.1 GCA_025934755.1 Chthoniobacterales bacterium
CCGACCCCGACGCCGACCCCTACTCCTACCCCGACTCCGACGCCCCAGAATGGTAGCTTTGTGATTGGTGATGCCGACGCTATCGTCGGCAACCACGTGACGTTCTGGAGCGGTCAATGGTCGAACCTGAATCATCCAAGCGGCGGCACAGCGCCAAACGGATTCAAAGGTTTTGCGAATGTCCTTCTTCCAAATCCACCGAGTTGCGGCGGCAACTGGCAAAGCGATCCTGGCAACAGCTCGCAACCTCCGGCTACGGTTGGCCTGACCATCAACGCCATCGCGGCCAGCTCGGTGACAAAAGCGGGCTCGACCATTGCCGGCAATACTGTGAAAACCGTCACGATCCAAACTGATCCCGGTTACAGCTCAAATCCCGGACACGACGGGACGGGAACAGTTATTTCGGTCAACTGCCAAAGCACCGGGCGCGGAAATCCGGCCGCACCGGCCCTGAAACCGAAACCAGCGAGTAAGAGCGCGAAACCGCGGTCCCGTCGAAACGACTAAACGAGGAAAGCGAAAGTTGCGCGACTAAATGCCGTTGCCGGCGGCATTGCCCGGAAAGCCGTCCGGGCGGTTATCCCGGGCCCACACGCGGGCGATCGCGCTAACGACCTGCCTGACATCCACCGGTTTAACGAACGATTCCGCGAAGCCGGCCCGTTTGTATTCCTCCCGGTCCTTGGCCGTGCCAAATCCTGAGATTGCTATTCCGGGAATGCCGAGGGCCGAGGCGTGCCGCATCAGATCGCGGCCATCGCCGTCCGGCAGGGCGATATCGGAGACCAAAAAGTCACCGACCCGAACGAATGCCATTGCTTCTGAAAACGTGCTGGCTTCCTGAACGTCGAAACCCTCGCGGCGCAACATTCTGGCAAATGTGCGCAAGGTATCGGCGTGATCTTCAACCAACAACAGCCGATGGGGCCGGGCTGCTTCATTTGGCTGAGGAAGATCGGCCGCGGCGGGACCTGGGATTTCCAATTGGTCGATGAGATTGTTCACCAGGAGAGCTTCTCGCTGAACGTTTTTTCTCAGCACTTCGATACAGTTTTTGACTTCAGAATCTGCTGACGAACCGAGACGTTGGTCCAGTTCGGTCAAAGAGGCCAGCAACGGCGCGAGCGGGGTGCGGAGCTCGTGACTAACTCTGGCCAGCAGCTTGTCCCGTTCTTCAACGTGCGCTTCCGCCAAAAGCAAGTCCTTATGCACGTTAAGCCATTCGGCGCGACTCGGAATTTCCAGGATGCTCGGAACCAATGCCCGCAAGATCAGCAAAGTGGCAACGGCGAGAAGCGCGCTCCCGAGATGCGTTAAAACCAGGCACCAAATTATAATGGGCCCATGGAACCAGATGTTCAGGAGGCCGAAGAAGGCAGCAATCCCAAGGAGGAACAGAAATGCGGCTATACAAAGAACGACTCCTCCGAAGGGCACATCGGCCCGTTGCCTAACGATCCGGAAAAGAGAAAAAGGCATTACGCAAAAAACCACGGCAATACACAAGCTGGCAATCAGGCTGATCCAGGTCAGAAATTGAGGCGGGGTATAAGCGCGGGAGTGTTGGAGCAGGAGCGAAAAAATTTCGGCTCCGAAAAACCACATCACAAACACAACTGTCCAAAATATGAGGAGAAATCCTGCGTAACGACGGGCGACGGCCTGCAGCTGTGATTTCATAGAAACGGGACTTTTCGGCGCGGATTGTATCACCACCGCCCAAATGGATCAAAGACTGAACCGAGCATCGACCGCGCCAATCGGCAGCCCCAAAAATTCACGTAGCAAAGCGACCAATCGTCGGGGTCGCGCAATCATTAATATCGTCTTCGGAGAGGCCGATCCACCTCAGGTCACAAGGTTCGCCTTGGCAGGCTGACGACGCCAATCTATTAAGAGGTCTATGCGCATAGTTTTCGCGTTCGCACTCACCTTCGTCCTGGGCGTGGGAAATTCGTCCGGCCAAAAGCGGAACATCACTGAAAAAGATTTGTGGGATTTTGTCTGGATCGGCGACCCGCAAGTTTCGCCGGACGGATCTCGGGTGGCATTTGTCCGTGTGACCGTGAACGAGAAAAAGGAAGGCTACGCCACGTCGGTCTGGTCGGTCCCAATTTCGGGCAGCGAAGAACCGCATCAGCTGACCAAGGGCGATCACGATTCCACGCCCCGATGGTCGCCGGACGGAAAGTATCTGGTGTTTCTGCGCGCGACCGAAAAGGATGGAAAGCCTGAACCGTCCCAATTGTCGATCCTGCCGATGGCCGGCGGTGATTCATTTGCGTTCACCGATCTGCCGAAGGGAGCAGGCAATCCAGTGTGGTCACCGGACGGGAAAACGATCGCCTTTACCAGCGAAACGAATCCGGAAGATCTCTCCAAGCAGGAAAAAAAGAAGAAAAAGGAGGAGGAATTGAAAAAGGCGGTGAGCGCGGTTTCCGCCTCACCCACAGCGGCCAAAGCGGCTGCCTCCGCCGAGACTCCGTCGGCCAACACAGCGGACAAGGAGACATCAGAGCACGCAGTTAAGAAGGCAGAAGACGAATCCGAGCACGACAGCGATGTTCGAATTATCACCCGGGCGGTTTATCGCGAGGACAATGAGGGTTACGCCGACCCAAAACATCCGTCGCACATTTGGACAATTCCTGCGCCGCATAACGCCGACGAAAAAGTGCAGCCGAAACAACTCACGTTCGGCCGCTTCGACGAGGAGGGCATTACCTGGTCGAAGGATGGCAGCCAGGTCTACTTCGTGTCGCTGCATGTCGACGAGCCATATTACGAACGGCCGCGAAGCGAACTCTATTCAATCAGCGCCAGCGGCGGCAACCCGACCCGGATCAATACGATCGATATGGACATCGGGGGCATGTCGCTGAGCCCGGACGGCAAGCGGCTTGCGTTTGTGGCGGAAGTCACGCAACCGGTGAATTCCTATACCCAGCCTGATCTCTGGACGCTGGACCTCACGCCCAACGCGAAGCCAAAGAATCTCACGGAGAAATTCGATTTCGACATTGGGAATTCGCTGATCGGAGATTGCGAAACACCGCGCGCCGGCGGTCGAGGCGCCACAATCTGGACTCCGGACGGCCGATCCTTGATTCAAATTTACTCGAAAGAAGGCAAAGCAAACATCGCGTCGTTTGACGCCGAATCCGGGACACCGACCGATTTAACGTCCGGCAATCAATCCGTCGTCAGAATGCGCGCCACCCACGATGGATCAAAACTGGTCTATGTCCTTTCCACGCCGACTCGCCTTGGCGATTTATTCGTGGCCGACCAAAACGGCCAGAATCAAAAGCAACTCACCCATTTCAACGATGCGTTGTTGTCGAAGTTAAATCTGACTGAACCGGAGGAAATCCATTACAAGAGTTTTGATGGAAAGAACATCGAAGCCTGGTTGCAAAAGCCGCCCGATTTCAGTCCCGCCAAAAAGTATCCGCTGATTTTGAATATCCACGGCGGCCCCCATACGGCCTACGGATATCTGTTCTTCCACGAATTCCAATGGATGGCCGCCAAGGGCTACGTCGTGCTCTTCCCGAATCCGCGGGGCAGCACAACCTATGGTCAGGAATTCGGCAACGTGATCCAGTACCATTACCCCGGCGACGATTTCAAAGATCTGATGGCCGGTGTCGATGAAACGATCAAGCGCGGTTACATCAACGACAAAAAACTAGGCGTGACGGGCGGAAGCGGGGGCGGCCTGCTCACGAACTGGGTGGTGGGTCACACCGATCGATTCGCAGCCGCGGTGGCGCAGCGCGACATCGCGAGCTGGGCCCACTGGTGGTACACGGCCGACTTCACCCTGTTTCAACCAAACTGGTTCAAAGGGCCGCCCTTCGACCAGGAGGAAGATTTCAAAGCGCGCTCACCAATCACTTATATTAAGAACGTCAAAACGCCGATGATGTTCATCCTGGGCGAAGCCGATTATCGCACGCCTCCCGGCGCAGGAGGCGAAGAAATGTTTCGAGCGTTGAAGTTTCGGAAAATTCCCACCGTGATGGTGCGCTTCCCAAACGAATCGCATGAGCTATCCCGGTCCGGGCAGCCCTGGCACCGGGTCGAACGATTGCAGAACATCGTTGGCTGGTTTGATCACTGGCTAATGGGCATGCCCAAGCCGGAATACGAAGTTGCGCCAAAAGAGGAAGTGCCGATTAAGAAAGAGAGCGCTGCCTCAAAGCCACCGACAAGTGACATGTGACACGTGACGTGTGACATGTTAGGGAAATGGTCGATTCGCGCATCGTGAAAGCTCGTTACTCGTCAATCGTCACTCGTCACTAATTTATGGCTTCTTCGTCGCTCTGGCAGCGATTCCAGCAATATTTTTTGCGCTACGAAGATCTCGGTTTTTCAATCGACATCAGTCGAATGAAGTTTCCGGACGATTTCTTCGCTCAGATGCGGCCGAGGATCGACCAAGCGTTCGCGGCGATGCGCGACCTCGAAGCCGGCGGAATCGCCAATCCGGACGAGGACAGAATGGTTGGACATTACTGGCTTCGAAAACCGTCGCTCGCCCCGAATGCAGAACTCCGATCTGAGATCGAAAATACCAATGCGCGCATAAAACAGTTCGCTGCCGATGTGCACAGCGGCAAAATCAAAAACGCCCGAGGCGAAAAATTTAAGCACATTCTGTCGATCGGCATCGGCGGATCGGCCCTTGGTCCGGAATTCATCGCCGACGCGCTCGGGGCTGCCACTGATCCGATGGACATTCACTTTTTCGACAACACCGATCCGGATGGGTTTGATCGCGTTTTCGATGAGATAGGCGATGGACTTGCGACCACCATTGTCGTGGTTATTTCGAAATCCGGTGGAACCAAGGAAACCCGCAACGGAATGCTTGAAGCGGAAGCCAGGTTCAAAGCGGCCGGTTTCGATTTTCCGAAAAGTGCGGTTGCGATAACGGGCAACGGAAGCGATTTGGACAAATACGCGGAAAAGAATGGCTGGCTCGCCCGTTTTCCGATGTGGGACTGGGTTGGTGGACGGACCTCGGTAATGAGCGCGGTCGGCCTGGTGCCGATGGCGCTTCAGGGACTTAACACTGATGAATTTCTGGCCGGTGCGGCCGCGATGGACGAAAAAACCCGCGACAACGATTTTCGTCAGAACGCCGCGATGCTGCTGGCCTTAATGTGGTTCTATATTGGGAATGGCCGGGGCGAAAAGGACATGGTGGTGCTGCCTTACAAAGACCGTCTCCTTCTTTTCAGCCGCTATCTGCAACAATTGGTGATGGAGTCGTTAGGCAAAGAGAAAGATCTAAGCGGCAACGTTGTGAACCAGGGCATCGCCGTTTACGGAAACAAAGGATCGACCGATCAACATGCTTACGTACAGCAACTCCGGGATGGCGTTTTGAATTTCTTCGTCACATTCATCGAGGTGGCCAAGGACAGGCACAAACCGGCGTTTGATGTCGATCCGGGCGTGACCAGCGGCGATTATCTTCATGGATTTCTCCGCGGGACGCGCACGGCGCTTTACGAAAAGCACCGCCAGTCGATCACCGTGGGAATTCCAGACGCGAATGCCTTCGACATCGGAGGGCTGATCGCGCTCTACGAACGCGCGGTTGGATTCTATGCATCGCTCGTAAACATCAACGCTTATCATCAACCCGGGGTTGAAGCCGGGAAGAAAGCCGCTACTCGCCTTCTTCAGGTGCAAGGCGCAGCGCGGCAAAAACTCTCGCGCGGGGACGGCAAAACCGCCGAGGAAATCGCACGCGCGATCGACGCCGACCCGGAGGACGTTTTTCATGCGCTGCAACACCTTGCGAGTAACGATCCGAATGTGCAGACTTTAAAAGGTGAAGGACCGTCAGAGGATAAATTTTCCCTCAGGGAATAGCAGTTGCTCGGTCTCGGCTTGACCTATGAGCGCCGAGGAACCGCAGAGCGATCCACCGAGCGTTTCGTGGCCGGACATCGTAAAGTTTATTCGCCAACTCGGCCACGATATTCGGAACAATTTGAACGCCGTCGAGCTTCAATCGGCTTATCTGGCCGAGCTCGCCGAGAACCCGGAATTGAAAGGCGAGGTCAAGCGGCTGCGGGAGATGGTTTCCGAGATCGGAACCAGTCTGCAAAAGGTGAGCGCGACGCTCGGACAAAGCGCTCCCACCCCGATCCCGTACGTGGCCGCGGATTTCGTTGAGGATTTAAAGCAAAAACTGGCAAAGGATTTCCCTAACGAATCGGCGAAAGTGAATTGGGAAGTGAAACTGAGAGACGAAAAGTTGGAAATCGATCCCTTAATTGCCCAGCAAGCTTTTCTGGAACTTTTCGCGAACGCATTTCATCACGAGCGAAACACGCCGGGCATCACGGCAAACGCTCACCTCGACAAAGGTGATTTTGTTTTTGAGCTCCGCGAACCGAAGGCTCAGTTCAGCCTGTCGACCAGTGATTGGGGACGCGAACCCCTCCATCACATAAGTCAGGGTCACTACGGGCTCGGGCTGAACCGGGTTCGCATGATTATCGAAGCGCACCGCGGTAACTTTGCCGCGGACTACGAACGTCCGACGTCGACCCTTGTGACCAGGATCACGTTGCCGCTTTCCAAGTAGCAAGCCTGTGAAAGAAATCCGCCGGATTCTGATTATCGACGACGAGAGACCGATCCTGCTCACACTGGAAGCGCTGCTGGGACGGCACGGATTTGAAACCGAAACTGCAGCGACTGCCGCCGCCGGTCTCAAAGCGTTGAAAAACAAATCGGCATCGCTGGTTTTACTCGATCTGCAATTGCCGGACGTCCAGGGATTGGAAATTCTCGACACGATAAAAGCGGAATGGCCCGAGATGCCGGTCATCGTCCTGACGGCGCACGATACGCTGAACAATGCAATCGAATCGATTAAGCGCGGCGCTTATCATTTCGTGAGCAAGCCTTACGCGCCGGAAGAACTTCTCAGCCTTGTGGAAAAGGCGCTCGAAAAGCAATCGCTTCTTCGCGAGACGCGGAAATTGCGCGCCCGAACCGAGGAACTCGAAAAGCGGCTGGAAATCGCGGAGACGCGATCGAATCCGGTGTTTCAAAGCAAATCGATGCAGGAAATCGAGGAATTGATCAACTCGATGGCACCGTCCGAAGCCAACGTATTGATCACTGGCGAAAGTGGCGTCGGCAAAGAAGTCATCGCCAATTTGATCCATCACCGCAGCCGCCGCTCCGAACGACCGATGGTAAAACTGAATTGCGCGGCGTTTCCACAGACAATGATTGAAGGCGAACTGTTCGGCTACGTGAAAGGGGCGTTCACCGGGGCGATGAACGATTTTCCTGGAATGATCGCTGAAGCGCACGGCAGCACATTGTTTCTCGACGAAATTTCTGACATGCCGGCGGATTTGCAGACAAGATTCCTGCGCGTGCTTCAGGAGCGCGAATATCGTCCGCTCGGCAGCACGAAAACGCTCAAAGCAGACTTTCGCGTGATTGCCGCGACCAATCGTCCGATTGCGAAGGCGCTCGCTGAAAATCGGCTGCGATCGGATCTGTATTACCGGATCAACACTTTTCAGATCGATCTCCCGCCGTTGCGCGACCGAAAGCAGGACATTCCCCCGATGGTCGCGTTTTTCGTAAAGCAATTCGCCCAACAACTCGGCAAATCCGAGCCGGAGATCGCGCCGGAAGCTTTCCAGAAGCTCCTCGATTATTCGTGGCCGGGGAATGTACGGGAATTACAGAACGCGATCGAGTATGCCGTCGTCCTCGCCCGCCAAAGCATAATCGGAACAAAGGAACTGCCGCGGGAGGTCCAACTGCCGCCGGCTCTGCAACAAATTGGCGTCAGCGTTCCGGCGCAGGGAGTCCAAACCCTGGACGACATGGAGCGAGTCACAATCCTTCAAGCGCTCGCTCAGTGTCACGGCAACAAAAAGAAAGCAGCCGAACTTCTGGGCATACAGCGTCCGACCCTCTACAACAAGCTCAAGCGCTACGCGATCGAGCTGTAACGCCGCTTCGAAGATCAGATCGCATTATTTTCGCGCGGGTAGAATCTACGAATGTTGAATGGGCAGGTAGGAGCCCGTTTTCGCGTGGAGTTGGATTTTGCCGGTTCAACCCTAGATTCCCTTTGCACTCTAGATCGACCATGGAGAACTCCGGAAACCTGGAAAAAGTCCTGGCCCGCGCGGAAGACCAGTTGGCCCAGGCTGGAAAGCGCCGGCCCACCGAAGTTCTCGCGACTTACAAGAAATTTCTCAAACTCGAAGAGCACCGTCTCCGTTTAAAACATCAGGCCGGCGGTGGAGGCCGAGAAATTTGCGCCCGCCGTGGCGAGTTGGTGGATGTGATTCTTCGACACGTGTTTGCAGCGGCGGCAAATACTCTCGCCGCACCAACAACTCAATTGGCCCTGATCGCCCTCGGCGGATATGGGCGCGGCGAACTGAACCCATTCAGCGACGTCGACGTGATGCTTCTCCACGGCAACGGCGCGGGCAAGATTTCGCCTTATATCGCGGAAATGGCGGAGCAGATTCTTTATCTCCTCTGGGACATTGGTTTCAAAGTGGGACACTCCACTCGCTCGATCAAAGAGGCGCTGGCTCAGGCGAATAACGACATGCTGACCAAGACCGCGATGCTTGAGTCGCGTTTTTTGGCGGGCGATCGCCTTCTTGCCCGCGAGTTTCGGGATCAATTCCGCGCTAAATGCGTGGTCGGTTCCGAGCGAGGATACGTCGAGTTGCGCATGCGCGATCAGGCGGCCCGCCACACCAAGTTCGGCGACAGCGTTTATATGCAGGAACCAAACATTAAAGGCGGGTGCGGTGGCCTCCGGGATTATCAAAATCTTCTCTGGATGTCGTATTTCAAGGAAGGCGCGCTCACCACGACGCATTTGGTCGGCGAAGATTGGCTGAGCGAATCGGACCAGCGAAGGATTGAGTCGGCTTATGATTTCCTTCTGCGTTTGCGAACAGACCTTCATTATCTGTCCGGCCGGGCGGCGGACGTTCTCTATCTGAGTCTTCAACCCGACCTGGCCAAACGCTTGCGCTATGACGACCAGGAGGGTCAACGCGCCAGTGAAGCCTTGATGCGGGATTACTACAAACACACTCGCAACATTTTTCGAGTGACCGAACGAATCACCGAACAATTCGCCAGCGGTTACGCCACCAATCGCACCCGGTCCCTGTTCAGTTTCTTGCCGTTGCGGCGGGGCGGACAGATCCGGCTCGGCTCGTTCTTCATTCGACAAGGCCAATTGCACAGCGAGCGACGCGACCTGTTCAAATCCGATCCGGTCGAGATGATGCGCGCGTTTCAACTGGCTCAGGAACACAATGTCGATCTCAGCCCGGAGCTCGAAGATTTGCTCAGTCGTTCGCTGAAACACGTCACCCGGACCTATGAATATGCCAAGGCGCCCCGCGAGATCTTCAGAGCAATGCTGAGCCGAAAAGGCGAAGCCGGACGCGCGCTGCGCTTAATGCATCGAGTCGATTTCCTTGGACGTTACATTCCGGAATTCGGTCAGCTGACCTGTTTGGTGCAGCACGAATTCTTTCATCGCTACACCGCCGACGAACACACGTTGCTGTGCATCGATAAACTCGACGCCCTGATCAACACTACGAATCCCAAGTTGCTCGCGTATCGTCATTTGTTCGAAAACCTGGAAGACCCGTTCGTTCTTTATCTGGCTCTGCTTCTCCACGACACTGGCCGCGCGGTGGGCGCTCGCCCCCACTCCGAAGCAAGTGCGTTCTTTGCCCAGAGCGTTTCCAAGCGGCTTCAATTGTCATCTGAACAAAGGAAGTCGCTCATCCTCCTGGTGGATCACCACATCACTCTTTCCAACACTGCCCAACAACGAAACCTCGACGATCCGGCAACGATCCTGGAGTTCGCCAACGTCATTCGCACCCAGAAAAATCTTCAAGCCCTGATGTTGCTGACCCTGGCCGATGGTCAGGGCACGAGCGGGCAAAGCTGGTCGGACTGGAAAGAAACCCTGGTCTGGCAGTTGTTCCATGCGACCTCGCAATATCTTACCGACCAAAAATCCTACCTCGAGCAAACGAAGATCGAGCGCGATAGTTTGCACGCTGCAGTAGCAGCGGAATTGCCGCCCGATTTCGAAGATGAAATCGATGCCCAGTTCGACTTCATGTCGGACAATTATTTTCGCGCGTTTGACGTTGCCGAGATCGTGAAACATCTGCATCTCTTTCGAGCTTTCTTCGAAAACACTTCTGCCGAAGGAGATCGTGCTTTGAAGCCGGCGATAGCGTGGGAGGCATTTCCGGAGCTTGGCCACAGTGTCATTTCCTTTTGCACCTGGGACCGCCACGACCTATTGGCGAAGATCGCCGGCTCGTTCTCGGTTGTTCCACTCAATATTTTGAGCGCGGACATTTTTTCACGAGGAGACCAGGCCGTCCTCGGAATCTTTCGGGTCTGCGACCTGAAAGAACGCCCCGTTACCGAAAAGGGCGATCGCGACCTGGTCGAGAAAAGCCTCGGCCACGCTCTTGAAGTTGAAACATTCGAGTTTGGTCCGCTGCTCGAACCAGCCCGGCGCAAGATCCAACCCAAACGATCGCACGAAGGGGAATTCCCGACCGGGATTGCAATCGATAACAAGGCGCACCCCGCCTACACCCTGATTCAAATCGAGACCCCGGACCGGATCGGCCTGCTCTACGACTTGCTGACCGCGTTGGGACACGAAGCTGTGAACATCACTCTGTCCCGTATCAGCACACAGAAGGGCGCGGCGCTTGATACGTTCTACGTTTGCGACAACAACAATCGCAAAATCACCGATTCGCACCGGATCGCCGGTGTCCAACATCGATTGCGTGCCGCGATTCTGAGCGGCGCCGGCTAGATAATCGAGTCGTGGGTCAATTTGAGCGCCATAGGCGCGTCCTGTTTATAGCCTGAGCGGTGATTTTCCGGCCGAAGCTCTTTAAGAGCGCCATGTCTAGGAAGATGTCGCTCCTGTCGAAGCTCTTCTTCTTGGGTAAACGATCTTCCATAAACAAAATAGGCCGCACCTGCAGCGCTTCCATTGTAACTGATCCACTACCGAAAATCGCCACGAATAACTGGCGGATCGGGCTCGTCCGCTTATTGTCCGAAATTCGAAATGAATGCGCTTATTCTTGCGGCCGGGTACGCAACCCGTCTTTACCCGCTCACATTAAATAAAGCGAAACCGTTGCTCGAAGTAGGAGGCAAGCCAATCATCGAATGGCTTCTCGATAATCTGCGCAGCGTGCCGGCGTTGCAAACAACCTGCATCGTAGCCAACACTAAGTTCGCCGGCGATTTTCAGAATTGGGCGAACGGCTATAAAGCTCGAAACGAGGAAAGCAACAGTGACGGTGAGAGCAAGATTAAGATTGTTAATGACGGATCGACCAGCGAGGAGGATAAGCTTGGCGCAATTGGCGATATCAATCTGGTTTTGACCCGCGAGAACATGGCCGACGACGATTTACTCGTGATCGCGGGCGATAATCTCTTCGAACAACCGCTGAGCGATTTTGTAAACTGCGCTAAAAATTCGACCGCAATGGTCGCAGTGCACGATGTCGGCGATTTCGAGACGATAAAAAAATACGGCACAGTGACGATCGACGACAAAGGCGTGATCACCAGTTTCGAAGAAAAGCCTGAGAAGCCGAAGAGCACTCTGGCGTCAGTCGCGCTCTACTATTATTCGACGGAAGTATTGCCCCTGTTTAAAACCTATCTCGCTGAAGGCAATAACCCTGATCAACCGGGCCGATTCTTGCAATGGCTCTACACGCGCAAGCCAGTAAACACGTTCAAGCTGAAGGGACGCTGGCTCGATATCGGTAGCAAAGAAACCCTGGCGGCCGCGGACAAAATTTTTTCCGGCAGGGGCGATTGACCCCAATCGCCCGTGGCGATTCGGTGAATCGCCGCTACCTATTTCAACGGCCGATTAACCATGAATAAACAGCTCAACCGCCCAAGTGCTTCGCAAATGTTGAATGTTTAGGCACGACCCGTTCCTACTTGAGCCGGCCTTCGTCGAATTCGATCAAATCGAAGTAGGTGCGAATATCTTTTCGACCAGCGCCACCGGACTGTTTCAGAAAATGAGTGAAGCGCGCTTTTTTGGCAGCCGTGTCGGGATGCCGTGAAATCATTGTTTGGTTCCAATGCTCCAGCTCCTCAGGCGAATGTTTGATGCCGTTGTCCTGAACCCATTTCAGGACCGCGTCGTCTTTTTCCAGACGATGGACGGCGTCTTCAAAAGCGTCGCCGTCGATTTTCAAAAAGCTGAGCAAATGCTTATCAAAGCCGACAGTCTTGTAGTTGTAACCATCGAGAAGGCCTTTGCGATGAAGTCGCGCCTTGTCGATCAAGCGCGGCAGGTGAACGTAACCGCCGAGCTTTTCGTAGGGACTGCGTGGATGCAGTCTACGCATTGGAATCAGGTTGCGTGGGCGGGCTGAGCTGCTCCGATCGGGGGGTCAGATTCTTTCTTGGCTTCAGCCGGCTTGGTCTCAGGCAAAAGTTCGCCCTGGGTGAGATTGGCCTGACCAATTACGAGCTGGCCCGAAAACATTCCGCCTTTCTCGATCGCAATCGATTTTGCGGTCACATTTCCATCGAGCGACCCAGTCTTGTGAATCGTCACCGAGCCGGTGGCCACGATTTCGCCCGACATCCGGCCGCGGATATCGATGTTGGTTACAGTGACGCGTCGAAAACACTGAATATCGGACTTTTTTTCGACGACGATATTTTGAGCGGCGATTCGGCCAGGAATTTTTCCGACCAGCTCAATCGTCATTGCCTCTTCGCAGTGAAGGTTGCCGCGCAATTTGCCTTCAATTACAGCCGAATGACAAACCACACTTGTGCTGCTGAGATCTCCCCTGTTGGTCAGATGAACGTCGCCGCGGGTGCGAATGGTTCGACTGAAGCTGGTGGTAATCTTGTAATCACGCAGGTCGATGTGCGCGCTACACCCCGGACAGTTCGTCGACGTCGCCTGATC
>JAICWQ010000165.1 GCA_025934755.1 Chthoniobacterales bacterium
CGCACCAGATCGAGCAGAAACTGGCACCAGAGATAGATCATTCCCCGCCAGGAATATTTCACGTCACCTTCGGGCGTTGGTTTGAGCACGCCCTTGTGGATGTTGTGAGCGATCTGCTCCCGGAGGTCGCGCTCCATCTCTTTCTCGATCTTTTCTTCATCCAATGCATCCATCGCGTCGACCTGGATATCGTTTTTCCGCAAAAACGCACGGTGGCTTTGATACAGTTGCCAGAAGGACTGGTCAGGTCGCTGACGGTTGATTCGGAATTGGGGGGTTAATTTCAAACCATAAGACAACGGATAATTCCAAGTCGTCCAGATGATGCCATTGCGCGTCCGCGACGAAATTCGCAAATAATAGAAAGCCAGATCGTGCTGCTCGTTGAGACAAATGGTGGCCTGGGCCCGGTCCTCCGCTTTGTAAAAGAGCCGGAAAAACTGACGATAATCTTCCCAATCCCAGCCCGCATCGTTCACATGCACGAACCCTTCGTTTTCGATTTCCCGTGTGATCTCATTCAACGTCGGAAAGGTGTCGCTCGACGGCGGCGATTTCGGTCGAAGTTGTTTTTCCTTTGGCAGACGCAACGCCCGAATCCTTGTGAGAATCTCCACCCACGGCAGAAAGAACCACGCCGCAGCCGCGGCGGCGCCAATAATGTGGCTGCCGGTCATGAAATAAAACAGGAGATAAGTGACGATCAGAATCGCAATGGCGCCGGCCTTTTGCGAAAAAGAGCTTTGAAAACTGCGGAGCGCGACCGCCAGAACTCCGATTCCGAGCAGGATAAAAAGCTGAAAGAGCATCAGGGATGGATTCCGTGCTCGGTCAGGAATTTCTCCAACTGATCGGTGTCAAAATTGGCAAGAACATTATCGCCCGCGACAAACGTCGGCACATAGGTCTGCTCCGAAAGCTGCTTCATTTCCTCGTAAGCTCCCCGGTCTTCGCCGACGTCGATCTCGATGAATTTATAGCCGCGGGATTCCAGATATTCCTTGGCGTCGATGCACCACGAACACCATTCGCGACTATAAAGCTTTAATTCCATGAGCAGCGGAATAAACCCGGTCGGGTGGGGCCCGTCAATGGGGCCGATCAATAAGACTTCGCCCAGATCACGGGCTTGGCGCTCGGCTCACCTGTGAAAATACATTTTCCCGGTTCGCCTCCAAACGGCACCACCCGAATGGTTACCTTGAGATCGTCTTTGATCTGTTCCTCGACTTTGCCTGAGCCGTTCCAATGCGCCAGCGCGAAACCGCCATGGATCTCCGGCTTGTTCGCGTTCTTGGCGGTGAAGAAATCGTAAAACTCTTCTTTCGATTCAATTACCCGGGTGTTCTCTTCTTGGAATTTTTTCGCGCGTTCCAAAAGGTTTTGTTGGATCGACATCAGGATCTCCGCCGCCGTCGCGGCGAATTCCTGAAGCGACATCGAGTGCTTCGATTTTATCGGCTGGTCGCGTCGTGAAACTTCTACCGAACTTTTCTCCAGATCGCGCGGACCGATCTCAACCCGAATCGGGACACCTTTCTTGATCCACTCCCAGTTTTTCACGCCGCCGCCCAAATCGCGACGGTCGACTTCAACTTCCAGCGGCGAATTCGCGAAATGTTTCCCGCGCAATTGCAAGGCCAGCGCGTCGCAAGTCTCCAAAACTCTGGCGCGGGTGTCCTCCTTTGGCGTAATCGGCAAAATCACAATCTGGGTGGGCGCGATCCGCGGCGGAAGGACGAGCCCATCGTCGTCGCTGTGCATCATCACCACGGTGCCGACCATTCGAGTCGTCATTCCCCAGCTCGTGGTCCAGCCGAATTCCTGTTTGCCTTCACGGTTTTGAAATTGGATTCCGCTCGCTTTCGCAAAATTTTGCCCAAGAAAATGCGATGTCCCCGCCTGAATTGCTTTTCGATCCTGGACCATCGCCTCCAGGGTCAAGGTCTCGACCGCCCCCGGGAATTTTTCGCTTTCGGATTTGGCGCCGGTGAAAACGGGGACAGCCAGATGTTCGCGCGCAAACCGCTCATAAACCTCAAGAATCAACGTCGCTTCCGCGCGCGCCTGCTCTTCGGTCTCGTGCACGGTGTGGCCTTCCTGCCATAGAAATTCGGTTGTCCGCAAAAACAGTCTTGGCCGCATTTCCCAGCGCACCACATTCGCCCATTGATTTAAAAGAATTGGCAAGTCGCGGTACGATTGGACCCACTTCGCGTAGCTCGCGCCGATGATAGTCTCCGAGGTCGGTCGCACGACCAGCGGTTCATTCAACGGGCTGCCCGGTTTTAACTTTCCGTCCGCATCGGCCTCCAGCCGCGTATGCGTCACCACGGCGCATTCCTTGGCAAAGCCTTCCACATGCTCCGCTTCTTTTGCGAAATAACTTAACGGAATGAACAGGGGGAAATAGGCATTGCGGTGCCCGGTCGCCCGAAACATCGCGTCCAGCTGACGCTGCATATTTTCCCAAATCCCATATCCCCACGGCCGTATGACCATGCAGCCGCGGACATCGCTCGGTTCGGCCAGCTCGGCAGCCCGAACCACTTGCTGATACCATTCCGGAAAATCCTGATCGCGCCGCGGACTGATCGCGCTTTTTTGTTCGGCCGTCTTTGTCATCGAAGAGAACGAATTAACCTTGCATGGCCCAAATCGCCAGCTGCCTTTTTTGTAACCTTTTCCCGGCGGCGGTGTCTTTACTTGAAGATATGAAAATCAAATCATTGATCACTGTTTCTCTCCTGGCCGGAGCGTTGCAACTTTCGCCCGTGGTGTTTGGACAAGGCCAGAATGGCAACGGGCCGGGCCGCGGGGGTCGCTGGCAACAGCGACTAGCCAGTCTTTCTCCTGAGGAGCAGGCGAAATTAAAGGCAGCCCGAGAAAAGGCCATGCAAGATCCGAGCGTCGAGGCAGCTCACGAAAAGATGCGACAGGCTCGCAAGGATTTCATGACCGCGATGCACGGAGCCATGGTCAAGGCCGATCCTTCGATCCAGCCGGTTCTGGACAAAATTCCGAAAGCTGGACGCCACCACGGCGCCGAACAGGACGAAGACTGATTGGGCAGGGCTGCGCTTAGCGCGAAACCAGCGTGTCCGCGCGCTCGGCAAATCCGCCCGCGAAATCAATCGTGCAAACCGTTCGATATCGCGCGTGCGGACCAAACGCAGCGCCGGCGTAGTTGAATTTGGGATTGAAAATGTTCTTGCGATGACCGCGCGACCGGACTCCATCGTCGATAATAAGCGCTAAGACCACGCCCCGGGCCGTTTTTTGGCTGTAGGAAATGTTTTCGCCCCAGGTCGTGCTCCACGAACCATAGCGAGTGATCCGGTCGCCCGGACTGCTCCGATCACTTCCGTCGTGGCCGAGCTGGCCGGCGATTTGTTCCGCGCAATGATCAGCGGCGGCGCGACACATTCCCGGCGACAACGTTAATGGCGGCAACGGCCGGGCTTTGTTGAGAAATCGGACGGCCTCGTCGACGGCATGGCCGTGTTCGATCATGTGAAGCGGGCGAGACTGGGTGGCGAAAGTGGCGTAAAGTTTGGGGTTTTGGCGGGCGAGATTGAGTTCGCGAAGGACGGCGGTGGAGGAGATTTGGTCCTGATCAGTAGCCGTGGGATTTTCTTTGGCTTGAGTGAAGTGGAGGGGAAAAGCGATGGCGACGGCGAATAGAATGGCTAGGCGCATTATAATTTCCATAAAGCACCTTTAATGCCGGAATGGCCTTTGATTCCACCGGTTGACAGTCGCCCCGCGGGCCGGTAGTTTCCGTGCCCTTTTTCAAACGCCGATGAAGACTTTTTCCGCCAAGGCCAACGAACTCGACCGGAGATGGTGGATTATCGATGCCAAGGATCAAGTCCTTGGCCGCGTCGCGGTCAAAGCCGCGAACTTGTTGCGCGGCAAAGAGAAGGCGGTTTTTACGCCTCACGTCGATACCGGCGATTTTGTGATCGTGATTAACGCCGAAAAAGTCCGGGTCTCTGGCAAGAAAGAGGAACAAAAAACTTTCATGAGTTTTTCCGGCTACGTCGGCGGACACAAATCTGAAAGCGTCCGCTCTCGCCGCGCCCGCCATCCCGAGTTATTGATCGAACGCGCTGTTCGAGGAATGATCCCGCACAATCGCCTCGGCCGCTCTGTTTATCGCAAGTTAAAAGTTTACCGCGGCGAATCGCATCCTCACACTGCACAGCAACCGCAGTCGGTGAAGATCGCCTAACAATCATTTATGGCTCAAACCCAGGAATTCATTGCCACCGGTCGTCGCAAAACATCAGTCGCCCGCATCCGTATGACCCCAGGCAGCGGCAAGATCGACATTAACGGCCGCAGTTTCGAAGATTACTTTCCCACCATCCCACTCCAGAACATTGTTCTTCAACCGTTGCAGACGGCAAAGGTGGTAAACACCTACGATGTGTCGATTAACGCCAGTGGCGGCGGGGCATCCGGTCAGGCTGGAGCGGCCCGACTGGCAATCGCTCGCGCGTTATTGCAAACCGATCCTAATCTTCGCAGCGGATTGAAAACCGAAGGATTGCTTCGACGTGATCCCAGGATGAAAGAGCGAAAGAAATCCGGTCAGCCCGGCGCTCGTAAACGGTTCCAGTTCTCCAAGCGCTAATAGGTAGCGGCGATTGACCTCAATCGCCATGGCGATTCGGTGAATTCTGCCACCCTGCGGCAGTTACATTGCGGAAACATTCTCAATGCGCTAGCGGGAGCCTAACCGCCGCTGCCTATTTCGGCTTCTGTGGCGTCGGCGCTCCGCCTGAAACTGGAGGTACTGGCGGCGCGGCCGGAGCTGCTTTCGGCGCTGCAATCATCGGCGGAATGCCGGGAGCTCCTGCACCGGGTGGAATCGCCGGCTGTTCCGGCGGCTTCATCGAACGCAGATGACGCATCGCTTCCGCTGCCCAAACTGTTTCCATGCGGTCATCGTGCCCCGCTTCAACCGGCTGACCGGGCATGCGGTACTTGGTAAGAATGTCTTCGCAAACCCGTCGCGCTTCTTCGATTCGGTTCTTGGCCTTCAGCAACGGCACCTCGGAAATCATTGCCAGGGGTGCGCTGAAATTGTTCGGATATTTCGCCGCCACTTGTTGATAGGTTGCGAGCGCCTCGTCAGTTTTTCCCATCGCTTCCAAATTTGCCGCCATCATCAGTTGGGCTGTCGGCAGAAATTCATGCTCCGGGTTTTTGTCGACGAAAGCCTGCAAAGTCGTATTCGCTTCTGCGAACTTCTTCTCGTTGCGTTGCTTTTCGGCCAGAAGCAGATACGCAGTCGCGCCCGCTGGCGTGCCTGAATAATGGGCGATGACATCCTGATACTCCTGGGGGGTCCGGGCCGCGCCCAGCAATTCAGCTGCCTTCGCCTCACGTCGGTTCGCGTACAGGCGATAGCCGGCGAATCCGATCAGCGCCACAATGATAACGATCAGAGCTGCGGCAATTTCCTTTTGAAACCGTAGCCAGAAAACTTGCGCTTCGACTGAAGCGTCGGTTGTGGTGGGCGGCGCTGTGGGCATGATGATTAGGGTCTGGCGCAGACCGGTCCGGCCCGCGTGAGCGTGCTCTTATGCCACGCGAAACGTTACCGCGCAAGGCGACGTGTCGATGGGACCCAGCTTTTTCCCGCAACCGCCTCCGGGACAGGCGTATGCCGCCGCCGTTCGCAACGGCGTCCGATGACCCGGACTAGTGGCGCTTCTTCTTTCTGCCGCCTTTTCGGCCGCCCTTGCGTGAGCTGGACTTGCTCCGCTTCTTTCCCCGACCGCCGCCACCCGGCTTTCGACCGCCTTTGTCCGACTTGTTAACCGTGGCCCAGGCCCGTCGCTCGGCTTCTTTTTTGCCCACGCCGCGCTTTTCGTAACTGCGCTCGATCTTGGACGCTTTCCGTTTTTGCTTTCGCGTATATTTCTTTTTGCTTCCTCTTGCCATGGATTCCTTCCGGTAGGTTTC
>JAICWQ010000220.1 GCA_025934755.1 Chthoniobacterales bacterium
ACTTCGATTGATGAGCATCTGGCAGAAAGCGGCATCCCGGTGAGCTACACGAACGTCTTCTGGGGCGGCCGAAGCGAGATTAAGCCATCGGAGATTTCGCCACAGATTTATCGGCGCTGGCTCGCGGAGATCGGCCCGAAGCTTAGCGGCTCTCAATGACCGATGCCATTCGCGACCAAGCGATCTCGATCTGATCGCGTCAGTTCTTTTTTGTCTGATCGGATGACCGAGGCATGATACCAAAGGGTCTAAGTGATGACCATTTTCGACGTGCGGCTTCGGAGATAGATTTGCGCGGAGTTGCACCGGGCCGTGCATCGCGCCACTACGACCTAATTCTGAATGGCAAGAGCTATCCGCCAAAATACATAATCTCGTTGGCAAATCGCTTCGCACATGGCAATGATTTGCCAGCCGAAAAGTTCAACGCCGTTGAAGCAAAAGAGTATTTTCTCCGCAGCGGCTACAAGGTACTCGATCGTCGCCGCCAAGCCCGCAAATTCGTTGCTTCCCAAGATGAAGAATCAGCTTTCCCCGAGGGACGCGAGTGCTTCAAGAAACATCGACATCTCGAACGTGACAACGTTATAACGAGGAAGGCGAAGGAAAGGCGGCTCGCTGCACTCGGAAGGTTGGAATGCGATGTATGCGGATTCAATTTTCAATCGACATACGGTGATCTCGGAAGAGGCTTTATTGAAGCGCATCACTTGACTCCAGTTGCAAAGTTAAAGGGAAAAACTAAAACGAAAATTACTGAGTTTGGGCTGGTCTGCTCAAACTGTCATCGCATGTTGCACCGAGGACCGGCTTTGCTGTCCATCGCTGTTTTAAAGCGAGTCATCCGTGGGTAATTGTCCATTGATGCTTTTTGTTCTCTCTCTTAGCAGTGTCGAGCCTTCAATGAGAGCTTCGTAAAATGGCTGGTATCTTACCGAAGGTTTTTGTTTCATTTCTAGACTCGCTTTCCTTTGACGCGGAGGAAGGAGGCTCCGAATTGGTCGAGCTTTGGCCAGAGATGAAAGGAATAACGCCCGATGCCGATTTCGTCACCAGACGGCCGGAATACGTCGAGATCTTAGGAATAGAAAAAGCATCAGTAACGGTGGGTAGCAATTTCGTTAACAAACGGCCCGAACGGCTCTATCAACACGGCGCAACTGAAGTAAGCCTTGCCGGATTTCGCAAGAAGCTTCTAGAAATCTTACGCCGTGCCAATCACGTGGCGACGGATGCGGTCGCAGACGCCATTCTTGGTTGCGTCGTCGGCGCGGCCTCGGCCGGAACAACCCGCGCCGCATTCCTCGAAGATGCGTTGACGCGGTTCAGAACTGCCGAGGTGTCTCACTTTTTTGTTCTCCCAAAGTGTACCACTGCGAAGCCCGTTTGTTTTGACGGCTATTCATTTGGAGAAATAAATTTTCCTGTCCTAGCTTCGCGATGCCAGCGCGCTACATCAGAGTATACCGAGCTCTATGCGAAGGATCTCCGGGGCCGTCTCGCGCTACAGAGTCCCGACTTCAAACACGTTGTGATTGATTTCCTAAAGCTGGGATATGGTTGGCGCCGACTGCGCGAAAAACCCCGAGCCTATCAGCTGTTGTTAAACTATTTTAGTCGAATCTCTCGCCTCCATTTTGAATCCATGTGGATGCACTTGAACAGGACCCAAGTGCTTGGCGATCCGTTTAACGCGAGTCTACTCGATGTTCAGGCTTTGAAGAGTGTGCCAAGCGTTCAGCGAGTCACGATTTACCTGGATTTTTCGAAAACCGGCGAGGGTTGTGTGATACCTGAGGCAGATTCCGGCATTGTTTTGGACGAGGCTGGACCGGACTCTGAGCCTTTCAAAAGGTTCCTCCAGCATCGCAACACATTCCACTTGTCACATGTCGGCAATTCTGAGTTGGGGCGAATTCTTTTCGCTTGCGGTGGCTTCTGCCAACGGGCCATTCGTTTCATTGAAGCGGAACACTCAGACGACGCTGCTCTGTACGCGACTATCTGCCTCGAATACCTCTTTTCTGAAAAGCGTTCCACGGCAGAGGCAGTCTGCTCTCGAGCCGCAGCATTGACCCACCTTCGTCTCTCGGGCAGTTATTCCGAGGCGGAGCGTGAACTGCGGAATTTATATGATGCTCGTAGCGCGTTCGTGCATTCCGGTAAGCCAGTGACTGCAACACAAGCCGAGCGCCTTATTGCTTACGCGCGGGAGACGCTTCGCAGTTTATTAATGCTCCATTTGAAACCTGAAAACCGTTCGCAAGGTTTCGTTGAGAGATGGGTGAAGGAATTGGATGTAATCGTCGCAGGATATAAAGCCGGACTGAGCTTCGAGGCCTCCTTCCTTGCGGAAAACGGGATTTTTCGACTGTAAAACAATCGGGAACAATCGTTATAACTTTAGTGTTACTGGTTGAGCGTGAATGAACGATTTGGGCGAATTGGGTAAGCTACTTGGGCGTGTGGCTGGTTGGCGTTGCATTTTGCGTTGTTCGCGTGCGGAAGACCGGGATCAGTCATCAAATCTTGACAGCATTGGCGGGCGACGATTCTGCTTATGCCGCGCTGTATACGGGTCGAGTATCCCAGTGAATTCTATCAAGCCACGGCGAGGGGCAATCGCCCGGAAAATATCTTTCGCAGGGATGAAGATCGGCGGCTATTCCTCAACACCCTTGCGCGATGACAGGGTGACGGTTCACGCCTGGGCGCTTATGAGCAATCACCTAATCATCTGTTAATGAAAACCTCGGGAGCAGATTGCTCCCGATTATCCTTGCGGGATCGGGTGCATTCGCAGCGGGATCTTTGTTTCTGCACCGTGGCCAGCCTGCAAACCAGAATTCCGATCTCGGCAGGGCGTTTTTTCCCACCATAGTCTTCTCCATGTCAACCCTCTATCTGGCGGCTGCCTGAACTGTCAGGGCTGGCGAAATTCTCAGCGTCGCTGGCAACACCATCACCGGTCACAATCGGACTGGCTGGCGCGATAAGGGCGAGCGCGTCCGCTCCAGCTCGCGCAGCAGTGCAATCGCGAATGTTGTGCGATCGAGCTGTCGCCCTAGATCCATCCTGAGCGAACCCGCGCGCTTGCGCAATTCCACCGGAAAATCTTCCAGTGCCTGATTAAGATTGATCCCGATCCCAACAATCGCAGCGTCAATCCGATCGCGCTCGTTTCTAGTGTCAAC
>JAICWQ010000084.1 GCA_025934755.1 Chthoniobacterales bacterium
CCATGGACTCGGTCTCGGCGGCAGAGCGCAAGTCAGGCAGGACGAAACAATCATCTGTCTTCACGAGACGGGACTTTGACTCGAGAACGTGAACCGAGCGCTATAGTAATGGGCTATTAACGCGCGGTGGTGCCGGAAATCGGCTTGTGCTGCTGAAATAGGACCAGGTGTTTTTCATAGTCCCGTTTTTCGTCCTCACGAACTTTGGTTGCGCCCATTGCCTGTTGTTCATGTTTGATCGCGGAATCAAAATTTCCATTGGCAGCGTCGGCGCTGGCAAGCACATCGATCGACTCGCCGTCCGTCCAAGCCATTAACTTACAGGCCGTCGTTGCGTCGGACACTGCTTTCTGCGGGTTCCGGATCGACGGATCAGGGCAATATAACCGGACCAAGGCTCGCGTTATGTAGGCTCGAGCCAATGCGTCCTGACGCGGACGAATCGTGATGCAGTGCTCGATTTCTTTCATACTTGCTGCGTAGCGGCCGAGGAAAAGGTTCGCTCTCGCTCGAAGCAGCGCCGCTTCAACAACGCTGGAATCCTGTTTGAGTACGGCCTCACAATCCTGCACTGCGTCGGCGTAGCGATGCTGCTCCACTGATATTTCTGCGCGAATAAATAACGCCGGCCAAAAAGTCGGGTCAGATCGGATTGCTGCATCCGCGCTTCGGCGCGCCCCGATCAGATCGCCTTTCTTGAACAGTTGATCTTGCGCCTGGTCCAGCAGTTTGACCGCATTCATATTTCGGCCGCGGCCATATTCGATTTCGATCGGCCGGGCGAATGTCATTGCGCCCGCGAAACAAACGACGCCCAGGAAACTAAGGGGAACTAAACGCATGCGGTGGTTTTACCACGCTCTCGATAACAACCTCAAGGAAGAGATTAAAGGCAGCGGCGATTGACCCCAATCGCCACGGCGGTCCGGTGAAGCGCCGCCGCTCTGCGGCAATCCAAAAGCGGGCACATTATAAATGCACTAGCAGGGAGCGTAACCGCCGCTACCTGACCCGATAACCGCGCGGCACGCGATTATTCACCGCGCAAGGCTTCGGTAAATCGGATGAGCTCGTCCGCGACTTTTTCGATACGACCGACCAGTTTCTTGTCGCTAATTCTGTCGCCATCAAATCCATCCCCCGTGGCATAAACGAACCGCGGAAGAATGACGGTCCGAAAGTCGAGCATCAGACTGTTGGCGTAAGCCATTACCGCCATGTAACTGCTGTTTCCGCCCGCAGCGCACAGAAAGCCAACGATCTTTTCTTCCCACGAGCTGCCGGTCAGCTCGATCATATTCTTGGCCGCAGCGGCGACGTCGTAATTATACACCGGGGCCGCGATCAAAATCCCGTCGGCCGCTTCAATCGCCTTGTTCAACTTTTGCGAACCGTCGATGCCGTAACATTTGTCGGCGTCGCACAACGGCAGATCGAGGTCCTTAATATCGAGCCAGTTGCAGTCGACCTTGCGCTTTTGCAAATGGGCGAACGCTACTTGTCCCATCCGGCGACTGTTGCTGTCGGGGTTACCACTCGTGCTGACGACAAGGTATTTCGGCATGGCCAGCGCCAAGCTTAAGGGTCGTACCTAAACATTCAACATTTGATGGCACGCCACAGAGCCGAAGCGGCCCTTTTTTGTCTACCCTCGTCGCACACTGTCCACGTTATCTTCGGCCGTTGTAACGCTGTAACGAATCACCATGCCGAAGGTCAAATGTTGAATGTGCAGGTAGACCCCGATTCTGCTTGACGCAATGCGCCAGGCGCGGAGGGGATTATGTGGGCGTAGTTACTCCGGGAACAACACCCGATTCGCAGACGTTTCGCAAACTCAAGTTTTGGGTTTGGTTCCAGGACCATACCCGGCCGACCGACCTGCAGATCACTTTGTTTTGGGCGGGTGTAATCGGATTTTGTGGCGGGCTGTCGTCCGTAGCCTTTCGTGCCGCCACCAGCGCCATCCACAAGATTCTCACTGGCAGCTCCACGCCCGGATTGGTCGAGACATTCGAGGCCCTTCCTCCCTGGCGACGCCTTGCCGTCCCGGCAATCGGCGGATTGATCGCGGGACTAATTCTTTATTTCGGAGCGCGGCTACGCGGCCGAGTTACCAGCAGCGACTACATGGAAGCGGTTGTCCTCGGCGACGGAAAGATTTCAACTCGGCGGACTTTGGCAAAATCGCTCTCCGCCCTGTTCAGCATCGCCTCTGGAGGATCAATCGGTCGCGAAGGACCGCTGGTGCAGCTTTCATCGGTCATCGCTTCCTCTCTCGGTCGTTTGCAAAAATGGTCGACCCCGCGATTACGATTACTCGTCGGATGCGGCGCAGCCGCGGGAATTGCCTCCGCTTACAACGCCCCGATCGCGGGCGCGATCTTTGTGGCGGAAATCGTTCTCGGATCAATGGCGATGGAAATGCTCGGCCCGCTGATTTTCTCGAGCGTGATCGCGACTCTCACCGTGCGCGGATTTCTCGGGCCAGACCCGTTATATAAAATTCCGCCGTTCCAACTCAACCGAAACTGGGAAATTGTGCCCTATCTGTTGCTCGGTCTGACCGCCGGCCTCGTCGCGCCGTGGTTCATTCGATTGCTCAATGCGGTCGAGGATTGGGTCGGACGGCTCAGTGCTCCGGTTTATCTCAAAATGCTCGTCGGCGGACTTATCGTTGGCGTGTTCGCAATCTGGCATCCGGAAGTTTGCGGCAACGGCTCGAGCACGGTCAGCGGCATTCTTCGCGGCGAATGGTTGTGGCAGGCCCTGGCGGTGATTTTGATCCTGAAAATATTTGCGACCGCTGCGACGTTCGGCTCCGGCGCGGTAGGTGGCGTCTTTACCCCGACCCTTTTCATCGGGGCGAGTCTCGGTTTTTTGTTTGGCACCGGTGCACAGAAGGTCACCGATTTGCCGATAAATCCCAGCGCGTTTGCCTTGGTCGGGATGGGCGCGTTTCTGGCCGCTGCAACTCATGCGCCGATCATGGCCATCGTCATGATCTTTGAGATGACCCTCGATTACCAAATCATTCTTCCGCTCATGCTCGCCTGCGTCGTCGGCTACTACACTTCAGTCAGCATCGAGAAGCGCTCGATTTACGCTGAAGCCTTGAAACGCAAAGGCGCCGGGGATTATCGCAAGCAGCTGACTGAGCTGCACGTCCGCGATTTGATGAAGCCGCAGCCGTTAACGATTTCGGCCACTGCCGGCTTCTCCGAAATCGGCCAAAAGTTCATCGCCACCCGGTTCAACTACCTATATGTAACCGATCGCGACCGTTTTTTGGGCGCGGTATCGCTGCACGACATCAAAAACTTTTTGAACACGCCGGAGCTCGCCAAAGTGGTCATTGCCGGGGACATTCTGCGCGATCATTTCCCTTTCGTTTCGCCGGACGCGTCACTTACTGAAGCGCTTGAACGATTTAGTCAGCACGACGGCGAACGTCTTCCAGTCGTTAGTCGCGCAAATGGCCAACGTCTGGTGGGCAGCGTTTCCAAGACCGACGTCATTCTCGCTCTCGCCGGCAGCAACATTGGATCGGCAACAGTCGGTGAACCACAAACCAGCTAAGCTTCCCTCTTCTCTCTTCCCTCTTCGCTCCCTGCTCTCTGGTTCTACTCCGCACTTCGCTGGTCAGGGCGTGAGAAAAACTTTACCGGTATAAGGATCCTTCACCGGCGTGCCGGGTGCAAAACCGCGAACATCGATGTAGCCGCTACTTGGCGAGAATGGACTGGTGACAAAACCTTGCTTGCCAGGCACCGGTGTTCCGTAGGGCAAATCTTCGCCCTTCTTGGTGGCCGCCTTGCTTGTTCCGCGCGTGTTTTTTTCGTTAGGCGGTTTGCTAACGCTGCTACTGCTACCGCTGCTGGTGGACGCACGCGTGTTCGATCCGTCGACAGTTCCCTCCGGATTTCCATTGTCTTGAGCCGGCTTGTGTTTGGTTCGATGAATTGTCGACCGGTGTTGTGGCTCGTTAACCGCATGCCGCATCGCGCGGAAAAGTCTTTCGAACGGGCCAGGCTCGTCCTGCGCGGACAATCTCCCCGCCCCAACGAGCAACATCGACAGAATTAAAATCGCCAGTCGGGTCGTGATTGTCATTTCGCCCAATCGTGGTTCAACAAGTCCAATGTCTCTTGGACGGCCACCCGCCAGATTTTCATCATCTCTTCGTCGCTTCGTTGATAAACTCCGCCCCAGTTGCCGTCCTTCAAATAATTCCGCAGACCTTTCGGATCGAGCTGGCGAAGATGCTCCATATCGACTCCGGGTTTCTGTTCCAACGGCATATTGATTTTCTCCAGACGCGTCCACGGAAAATTCTCCATCCACGAGGCGTGCGACGCGACCGGGTCGATCGCGCTGACTTGCGCCCATGTTTTGGGCGCGTTCCACCAGTTGTGAAATTTGATCCGCATGCCGGCATGATCGGCGAGCCATTCGCCGGCCAGATTCTGCGCCGGCGTGTTGCCGCCATGCCCGTTCACAATCAGGATGCGTTTGAACCCCTGCTCGTGAAGTCCATCAAGAATTTCACGAACGATCGAAAGAAAGGTCTGGACCCGCAGAGTGATCGTCCCCGGAAACGCGCGGAAGTAGGGCGTAATGCCATAAGGTTGCACCGGAAACACCGGAACTTTCGCCAATTCTCCAACCTCTGTGGCGAGGCGCTCGGCCAAAATGCTGTCCACGCTCAGACTCAGATAGGCGTGCTGTTCCGTGCTTCCCAGCGGCAACACGCATCGGTCGTCGCGCTTGAGATATTCTTCCACCATCATCCAGTTCATCTCGCTGATCCGCATGACCTCGACTCTAGCTTTCTTAATTCTTCCTTCCTACTTCTTAATTGTCGATAATGAGGCCATGAAAATCGCTACCGTCATCGTCAGGATTCTGCTCGGACTGGCGTTTGTCCTATTCGGCGTGTTTCCCTTTCTGACTTTCCTTCCTCAACCTCCTCCACCGTCCGGCTTGGCTGGCGATTACGTCAAAGTTTTTACCGCCAGTCATTACGCCCAAGTCGTCGGCGCGATGCAGTTGTTGAGCGGTTTGATGCTCCTCAGCGGCAGGTTTGTTCCACTCGGATTAACAATTCTCGGCGCAATCCTATTTAACATTCTTGCCTTCCACATTCTGATGGAACCGTCAGGTATCTGGCCCGGAGTCATGGTTACCTTACTCTGGCTGTTTCTAATTTCGCGTTACCGGGAACGTTTCGCTGGAATTTTGCGGCCATAGAAACGGCCGGCAATTCAAGCACAACAATCCGGCTGTAAGCTGTCGGAGAAGGCGGATCCTTTCCCGGTACGGACGAGTTCCCCGCGGATTTCCGGGTAACCCCACGGGTAGCGGCGGTTCACCGAACCGCCATCTTAATTCCGGGAAATGGCGATTGAGGTCAATCGCCGCTACCTGATACGCGCGTGTTGGGTTCGCTAATGACTTAACCCGGCAGCGAAAAACACACCGTCTCGTTGGCCGCACGATGGTTCGACCAGAAGTTTTCGCCATCGAAGGTTAACGAGCGAGCCGCGAACGGCACTTTTGCGACATCGACGATCTCCGGACTCTTTTCACGCGAATCTAGCCGCGAAATCCACCACTGCTCCTCGCCTTCTTTCACTCCATTCTTGAACCGCTCCGGCGTCGGTTTGCCTCCAGCATCTTGCGGCCGGGGCACGTTTTCTGTCCCGCGCAAAACATAGAGCGCGCCATTGGCAAAAGTATGGCCACAGATTTCCGCGCCGATATCGATTGTTCCAGCAACGTCACCATCCGAATCCATTTTCAAAATGCGCTGCTCGTACCACTGGCTCAGATAAAGATTCTCGCCGTCAGAACTTAAATAGGACCCGGTAAAATCCGGGCAGGCGAATAATCGGGTGAAGCCATCTTTGCCGTTGTAACGGTAAATGTAACGATCGTCGTTCAATCCCTTGCCGATCGTGACGTGCATCGATCCACCTGTGCTGACCGCCGCCCAGATCACTCCCGGCGGATCCGTTTCCTCGACGATTTTCGACCCGTCTCCGCTTAGCTTATAGAAGAAGCCGAGGTCTCGCGAGCTCATCCAAAGTTGTTTGCCGTCCCAGGCCAGGGCCTGTGGTGTAATAGTCGGCGCTCGAAATCGCTTCCGCTCCTTGATCGTTGGAAAGTTCATAACCAAAAACGTATCATTCCTCCCGCCGGCGTAAAATCGTCTCGATCTTATTCGCGACATCGCTCGGCGTATCCATTACCTCTACGGTGATCGCATCTGCCGGGGACCTGGGTTCTTCCAAATCGGCGAACTGAGTATCCAGAAGTTTGGGATTAAAGAAATGCGCTCGGCGATTTCTCAATTGCGAAGCGATGCGGTCGTAACTGCCGTGCAAGAAAACGAATGTCACATCCGCGTTTACCCGAAGCTCGTCCCGATATTTCTTCTTCAACGCCGAGCAAGCCAGGACCGCATTTTCGTTCGCGGCAATAGATTGCTCAATCAACTCCCGTAAACGTTCAAGCCAGGGTTGTCGATCTTCGTCGGTCAACGGTCTTCCATCCCGCATCTTTCTGATGTTCTCGGCCGAATGAAAATCATCCGCCTCCAAAAATTTCCAGCCCAAGTCCCGCGCTACAAGTTTGCCGACAGTTGTCTTTCCAACGCCGGACACCCCGAAGATTACAACAACCATTTTGACTATTCTTTCACCTGTTAAGCGAGCAGACGGTAGGAGTTAGCCAAAGCGTTCACGTCATTATTTAATTTCGCCGGCGAAATAACTGGAGGCACGCTGTTAGCGTCCCGCTTCTCTAAATAGGAAGCAAACTACTTCCCCTACAAAAGAATCGCGACCTTCCACAGATTCCCATCTTCCCAATTTCCGCAGATTCGGATTCTGTAATCGGTGTAAATCTGCGAAATCTGTGGAGGATATCTTCGGTGACTACAAAAACTTTTATCCTGACACTGGTGGCGATGATCGCTTTCGCCAGCAACTCGTTGCTTTGTCGCGCCGCGCTTAAGCAAACCACAATCGATCCGGCCAGCTTCACCTTCGTTCGCATTTTCTCCGGCGCGGTGATGCTCTGGCTGATTCTGCAGGCTCGAAGGAAGTTGCTAGTTGATCGCATGGGTCCGCCTTTAGCTGAGCGTTCTTATTCCGGCTCGCCTGCCACGCCGAAGCCAGGCGAAGGCGGGTCACCCATCCCTCGCCTGCCGAGCCGTAGCCTGGCGAAGGCTGGTCAGTCGTCACCAGGCAATGGCAATTGGCCTTCCGCCGTGGCTTTGTTCGTCTATGCCGCCGGCTTCTCGTTTGCCTACGTCAGCCTTTCAGCCGGAACTGGAGCCTTGCTTCTCTTCGGCGCGGTCCAGGCGACAATGATTCTCTGGGGATTTCGCAAGGGCGAACGATTGGACGTGACCAAGGTCCTCGGAATTCTGATTGCGTTGCTCGGGCTCGTTGTTCTGGTGTTTCCAGGAATCTCGGCGCCGCCATTGATCAGTTCGATCTGCATGTTGGCGGCCGGAATCGCCTGGGGCGTCTATTCTTTGCGAGGGAGAACCGTTACCGATGCTGCCGCGGCGACGACCGGGAATTTTTTGCGCGCCCTGCCTTTCGCGCTGCTGATTAGTCTCGTCATGCTGCCGAAAATGCGTTTCGACTCGTTAGGCCTGGTTTACGCCGCAATCTCGGGCGCGATCACCTCCGGACTTGGCTATATAATTTGGTATGCGGCTTTGTCCGGACTAAAAGCCGCCACCGCCGCGACGGTCCAACTCAGCGTACCGGTCCTGGCCGCGACCGGCGGAATTCTTTTACTCCACGAACCGATCAGTTTGCGATACGTCATAGCGTCGATCGCGGTGCTGGGTGGCATTGCCCTGGTGATAATCGAAAAACAACGAAGTCCGAAATGCCAGCCGCACCGGCATTAACCAACCCTTAATGAAACGTCTTCTCTGGATCGACATTTCAAAAGCGCTGGCAATCGCTTTCGTCGTTTACTTTCATTTTTTCCGGACGGTGTTCGAACATTACGAACCGCCGCCGCCCGACTGGAGTGGCATCATCGCGGGAACAATCTCATTTTTGCGCGCCGCCTGGTGGCAAGTGTCCGGGCTCGGTTTTCACGCGGTGGGCGCGTTCATCATCCTGAGCGGATGGACCCTGATGCAATCAACCATGGCCCGCGCCGAATCGGGTCAGGTGAAATGGGGCAAATGGTACGGCGCGCGGGTTGTCCGGCTGTATCCGATGTATTGGGTCGCCCACCTTGTTTATTTGTTGTCGCCCTTCGTCGCGAAACTCGAGCCGGTCGACGGGCGGATCGTGCTCAGTCTGCTTGGCCTTCGCTTTATCAACATCGAAATGAACTTCATGTACCTGAACGCGGCGTGGTGGTATTTCGCCATGCTCATTCAGTTTTATTTGATCTTTCCCCTGCTCTTTTGGGCGGCGCGAAAATTCGGAGCATCAATTTTCCTGATTGCCGCCTGCGCCCTCGGATTTTTTGTGCGTTATCTCTTTCTCGGGCCCTGGCCGCAAAATGGTTTGTGGGTGCTCGGCGGCTTCGCGGTCTGCCGGTTGCCGGAGTTCGCCCTCGGGATGGCTCTAGCTTTCTGGCATTCGAAATCTCCAAAAATCGACTGGTTTCTTTTGCAAGGGCCCGGCCTCGTCGCAGGAGTGTTATTATATCCAGCCGCTTTGTGGCTCTACGATTACAGCTATGTCTATGTCGATTTCGCGACTGGCACGTGTTGCTTCCTGGTAATCGCCGGAGTCGCCGGATTGATCTCGCGTGCAGCCGGACTCGCCAAAGTCTTCAGCCTGGTCGGTGTTTACTCCTACGGACTTTACTTAATTCATCAGCCTTACGTCATCTGGCTCGGACTTCGCATCAGGCCACAAACAATTCTCATTTTTCTGCTGACCTTTCTAATCACCCTGGCGATCCTGAGCGCGTGGGGAATTGTCTTGGAGAAGGGAACGAACAATCTGGTGAACAAACTTCTTCCGCGACGAAAGGCTGTGACGAGTTAGCGATTTAATGATTCACTCCTCAACCTTCATCCTTCATCCTTTCTCATGCTCGAAATCAGCGCCGTAGAAGATCACGACGGGATTCTAACCATCCGCGGCGGCGGAAAACGCCGGGATTGGAACGGCATTCATTATAAACAGGGCATGTCGTCGAAAAATGTCGGTACCAGGAAATTATCGGCCAACATCGCGACCATTCCGCCGGGCGGCGTGGCCTACGCGCATATCCACGTCGATTTCGAAGTCATCCTTTACATCATCGAAGGCAAAGTCCGCCACGAGTTCGGGGACGGCTGCAAACAGTCGATCGAAAACGAGGCCGGCGATTTCATTTACATCAAGCCGGGTGTCCCGCACGAAGTCTTCAACATGAGCAAGACCGAACCGGTGGTCGCTTTCGTCGCGCGCTCCTCCGCGGACGAGTGGGACAATATTGCGCCGTACGACCGCGGTAAACAAATCTGAGATCACAGGTCACAGGTCAACGTTCAGAGCGTTGTAGCGATGCTTGTTTCAAGCACCGAACTGCCTGAACAAGCGCCTGGCACAATCGCCTCCACAACACAAGTTGCACATATACTTATGCAGGTATATACTTGGATATGCGATTGAATGAACTGCAAAGTGTGATCCAGCAAAACCCTGACAGTTTCGTCCGATTTGGGCTGCCGGACGGCGACTACATTCCCCGCCACGCCCACGTCACAGAAGTTGGTCACGTGGTAAAAAATTATATCGATTGTGGCGGCCAAATCGGAAAGGAACAAAAGGTCCTGCTCCAAGCCCACGTCGGAAACGATGTGGAGCATCGGCTCCGATCGGATCGATTTGGAAAGATCCTCCAGCTTGCTCAACGCGTTCTTCCAAACGACCAGCTAAACGTTGAAGTCGAATATGATTGCTGCGTGGTCGCGCAATACCCGATTTCCGAAGTTAAACCCGCGGGACAATATGTGGACATTATCCTGACGCGCGGTCGGACCCAGTGCCGTGCCCGCGACCGCGGTGAAGCCGCTGCGAATGATACATGCTGTGGAACCACCTCCGCTTGTTGCTAGATGAAGACCCGCCTGGTTCGGATTTACCAATGCTTCTGTGACCGGACGCGGCTCCGCATCCTGCATCTCTTAACCAAGTCACCGCTCTGTGTTTGTCATTTCCAGGAGATTCTCAACGAGCCGCAGGTGAAAATTTCCAAGCACCTGCGTTATCTGCGCAAAAAAGGAATGGCAATCGCCGAGCGCGATCAAAACTGGATGATCTATTCGCTTCCAAAAAAGAAATCGCGCGAGCTCGCTTTGAATCTCAAGTGCTTACAAGACTGCGCGCAGTCGGACCCGGTTTTCCTCCGTGATTTGAGGAAACTCAGACAACTGCGCAAAACCTGCTGCGAGCCAGCGGCGGTATTCGCGAAAAATTGAATCGCGAAATCATGAAAAGAAGTGATCGCCGGCGTTTTCGGCTGCCGTTGTATCCGCGAAACGGGATGTTGCTGAGAGCCTAGTAGATGGCGATTGAGGTCAATCGCCGCAACCTGCTGCTCTGACAGCTAACCGCTGACCTCTGACCTCTGTCCTCTCGCCGGTCGCAGATTCGACGGTGGGTCTTATTTATGCTATCTGGTACAGCTGTGACCAGGAAGATTGCCACTTCTGTCGCCGTCGGAATCGCGCTTTTTGGCGCGACTGTGCAATTGCCGGCCGCGCCGTGCCTGGTCACAAACACAGCTGGGCCCAAAGCGTGCGCGATGGGCTGTTGTCACAACAAGAAGTGTTGCGAAACATCGCATCAACGGACCGGCCCTGCTTCACAGCCACTGTCAAAATCCGGTTCTGTCCAAACATTTGCCGCCATCCCTGCGATGTCATTTGTCGCGGTAGTCGGCAACTACGCGACAGATTTTGATTTTTCTTCCAGCGTAGAGCGCGTTGCGCATTCGCCGTCGCCTCTCGCGCTGAGCTGTATTCGTCTCATCTGATCCAAAGAGTCTGAGGCCGGAGGTATGCCCGTTTGAGGGCATGTCTGCACTTCAACTCAGCTCTTGGATCAATGAAAAAAGTTTACGCATTAACGTTTTATCTAGTTTTAGTTTTAAAGCTTCGCGCTGGAGATCCCGAGGCCGTCCGGACTGAACGGCCGCGCGCTTCTCTTTCGTTAGGCGAAGTCACGAGCGCGGTCCTGGCGAATAATCCATCTATTCAACAAGCCCTCCGAAAGTGGAACGCGGCGAAAGCTCGGGTAACTCAAGAAGCAGCTTGGGACGATCTTAAGATAACTGGTCAGTCGCGCGCAGCGCGGTTTGTCGAGGTGGCGCCGAACTCCTTTACCGACCAGATGGCGTCGATCGAGCAGCTCGTTCCACTCACCGGAAAAAATCTTATTCGCGCTCGGGTTGCCACCGCCGACGCGGTAGTGGCATTCGAACAGGCTCGACGTGCACAGCTGGATGTACTCGCGAAAACACGCGGGGCATATTTTCGACTGGCCAATGCAAATGCGCAGTTGGAACTCAACCGTCGCAATCTGACATCACTGCGGCAGCTCGCGGAAGTCAGCCGCTCACGCTATGAAGTCGGCCAAGCGAACGCCGCGGACGCACTGGCAGCAGAACTCGAAGCGAGCAAACTGCTCGAGGCAGAGCAGGACATTGTTCGCAATATTTCCGCGGAGCAATCGCAGCTCAATGTGCTGATGAATCGCGATGCATTCGCGCCGCTGGATCCACCACAACAGACAAACGTCGCGAGTCTCGACAGCTCGATGGAAGCGTTGCGCGCGAGAATGCTCGCAAATCGTCCTGAAGTGAAAATCGCACAAGCCGGAATCGATATCCAAAAGTCCCGGCTCGATCTGGCGCGACGTGATTGGATTCCCGATCCGGCATTAAAAGTTGAAGCCCAGCGCTATAACGATTCCGCGCAAGTAGCTAGCGAAGTGGATGCG
>JAICWQ010000066.1 GCA_025934755.1 Chthoniobacterales bacterium
GTGATCTTCTCGCCGCTTTTCTTTATTGCGCGATATTTCTCGACCAGGTTTGTCATCACCAGTTCTCCGCGAAACAGGCCACTTTAGTCGAATCCTGGAGCTTCGCGAGCGCCTGCCGAACCCTTTTTACCGATCCAGCCAAGACAAAGTCCGGACGAATATCCGACAGCGGCTGCAAAACGAACCTTCGCAAATGCATTCGCGGATGCGGCAGCTGCAAACGTTCGTTCTCGACGTGCAATTCATCGGCGTAGAGCAGATCAATATCGATGGTGCGAGAGACATTAGAGACATGATCGCTTTTACGGCCGAGTGATTCTTCAATCTCGATCATGTGACCGAGCAGTTCCGTCGGATCCCGGCCGTATTCGATCTCCAAAGCGGCGTTCAAGAATTTTCCAGCGCCTGGTTCACAATCGACTGGTTGCGTTTCATAAACCGGCGAAACCAGCAAATTCTTATCTCCAACAAGATCGACAATCGCTCGCCGCGCTGCTCGCAAGTGGGCCATTCGATCACCCAGATTCGAACCAATCGCGATTCCGATTTTCATAAGGATCTCGGTCTCATTAACACCGGGCTTTAGCGCGGTGTGCACGCGCGCGCAAACCCCAATAAGCGGTTTAAACGGCTTTTCGTAACGACCTTCACTATCACCTGGCTGAATCCAGGTGTTAATGGGAGGCGGAAAATAGCTCAGAGCGCCAAAACATCCTGCATCGAGTAAAGCCCGGCCGGTTTACCAGCCAGCCACTCTGCCGCCCGCAGTGCCCCGCGCGCGAAAATTTCCCGGCTCTCCGCACGATGCGTCAGCTCCAGGCGTTCATGCGGTCCCGCAAAAACCACGGTGTGATCGCCCACAACTTCGCCTTCCCGAATGGATTGAATCGGGACCTCTCGCTTGCCAGTTTGTTTCAGAATTTCCCCAAGTGTCCTGGCCGTGCCGCTGGGCGCGTCTTTTTTCCGGGTGTGATGAGTTTCCGTAACCTGGGCGCCGAACTCCTCACCAAGGATTTCGGCCGCGCGCCGAGTCAGGGCAAACAAGGCATTCACTCCCACGCTGAAATTCGAAGCGAAAACAACCGGCAACGATTGCGCGGTCGTTTCAATCAACTGGCGCTGCTCGGAAGAATGACCGGTCGTTCCAATGACCAGCGCCTTGTGAAGTTTGCATGCGGCGGCGCAGACCTCAGTGATCGAGCCTGCGTTACTGAAATCGATCCCGACGTCGCAATTTTCCATTGCCGGTTCGATCGCGTCGCCGAGATCGCACTGGGCGACGATCTCGATCATCGGATCGTTCTTGGCGAGGTCGACGATTGCCTGACCCATTCGACCTTTCGCGCCGACTAAACAGACCCGAACTCTTTTCATTCCCTGAAGTTGTGGCTGCCGCCGTCTCTGGCGGCGGAATCCTCAGAACTGCCGACGTGGACATCGGCAGCTACGACTTTCTTTTTCATTTAGCGCGCTCGAATTCGTCGAGCGTTTTGCGCAACCGCGCCTGATTCGCCTCTGTCATTTCGCAGAGAGGAAGCCGAACTTCGAACCCCACAGCGCCGCGCCAGGCGAGCGCCGTCTTCACCGGCACCGGGTTCGGTTCGATGAACAAGTCTTTGAAGATCGCTCCCATTTTCCGATGGATATTTTCCGCCGATTTGAAATCGCCGGATGCGCAGGCATGCACCAGGGAACAAAGTTCTGCCGGAAATAAATTCGAAGCGACGCTCACCACCCCTGCTGCTCCGACCGACATGAACGGCAGGGTCAATCCATCGTCGCCGCTTAGAATGGTAAATTTCTCCGGCAAACGGCGCCGCAATTCAGCAACGCGATCGACGCTGCCGCTCGCTTCCTTGATCGAAACGATGTTGGGACAACTCTGGGCCAATCGAACAACCGTGTCCGGCGCAATGTCGACCCCACAACGTCCGGGAATGTTGTAAAGCATCACCGGCAGCTTTGTCGCCGCGGCGATCGCCTTGAAGTGCCGGAACAGACCTTCCTGACTCGGCTTATTATAGTAGGGCGCGACTAACAACGCTCCGTCAGCGCCGGCCTTCTCCGCGAACTTCGCGGCTTCGATCGAATCGCGAGTAGAATTGGTCCCCGCCCCGGCAATCACCTGGCAACGACCCTTCGCGATCTTGATCGTGCGCTCGATGATTTCCTGTTTCTCGTCGTGAGTCAGGGTCGGTGACTCGGCTGTCGTGCCCACTGCCACGATGCCTGTAATTCCCGCGACGATTTGAGCTTCAATTAATTTCTCAAGCGCCGAAAAGTCGACGTCGCCGTTGCGAAACGGCGTGACTACCGCAGTGAAAGTGCCGCGAAACATTCTCTTGTTGTAGCGGCGGTCTGTGACCGTCGCATTATTTTTCTTTTCAATCCGAGCGGCGGTCATCGACCGCGGCTACAGCAAAACTCAAATCTCGATTGTTCCTTCGAACGCGAACTCTGCAGGACCAGTGAGCGTCACGTTTGTGAACTGGTCCCCTGCCCTTTTGAAGTCGACGCTTAATTCGCTGCCACTCCGGACAACCACGTCGACTGGTCCGTTAATCTTTTCGGTCGCGGCGAAGATCAGCGCGCTGGCGACAACTCCAGTGCCGCAGGCGAGGGTTTCATCTTCCACCCCGCGCTCGTAGGTGCGCACCAAAATTGACTGGGGTCCGCGTTTTTCGATGAAATTCACGTTCGCGCCTGCGGGCGAAAACATTTCATGGCGCCGAATGGCTGAGCCCCGGTCGAAAACGTTCACCACGTCGACTCGTGCGACCGGGACAACAACATGCGGGACGCCGCTATTCACATAATGCACTCGCGCATCTTCGCCATCGAGTTCGAGCGCGACATTCAGCCGCAAATCTTTTGGGTCGCTCATCTGCAACCTGACTAGTTCGCCCTGCAACTGGCCGCGAATCAGGCCGGCCGGCGTTTGAAACGAAATTTTCGCAGGCGCTTTTGCAACTTTGTTTGCAAACCGCGCAAAACAACGCGCGCCGTTTCCGCACATCTCCGCCTCGCCGCCGTCGCGATTGTAATAGCGCATCCGAAAATCCGCCCCGTTGGAACCCTTTTCCAGCAACAGGATTCCATCCGCGCCGATGCCGCGATGCCGATCGCAGATTCGCACAATCTGGCCGGGTTCAAGTCGAACCTCGCCGGCGCGATTGTCGATCATAACGAAATCGTTGCCAGCGCCATTCATCTTGGTAAAGCGCAACATGTTGCCGATACTGTAGAGGCGGCTGTCCCGAGCCGCAATTCGCAGGTGACAGGGACACCCCCTGCGCCGATCAACCAGACGACCGTTGCTCAATTCCGATTTTGCCGTTTATTCCCGGGCAATGCGCAAGCTGTTCGCGCTCTTTTTCGTGTGTGGTCTCGCCGGGCCAGCCGGCGCGGCAACCTACAACTCGCTCGTTCTCGACCAGGTGCATAAAATGCCGAGCGGCGGGAAATATTCCGTTTCCCACGTCGCAAAAATAAAACTGCAATCCGCAGCTCATTTCGAATCTGGAAAATTTTTTGTGATTCCGACGAAGCCCTACGTGAGTTTCTGCTCGGGCGCGACCTATCTGGTGTTCATTAAAACGATCGAACAATTACGCGATAGCGGCCAATTAAAACTCGATTATGCGACTCTGAACCAGCTGATCATTCGGGATCAGCATGATGGCGAAGGGGTGTGGGGACGCTGGAATGCGAATGGTCCCGGCACGGCGCGATTGTTTTACGAGCTCGGACTCGGCCGCAACTTTACCGATTTTTCCGAGGCGCAACCGGGCGATTTCATGAAGATTTTTTGGAACAATAACGTCGGACGCCGCGAAAGTGGTCATTCCGTAATTTTTCTAGGCATTAGCCGTCATCCCGATGGTGAGTACGTCCGCTTTTGGTCGAGCAATATGGGAATGGGCTACGGCGAGAAAGAAGTGCCCCGCGCGAAAATCGCAAACGTGATCTTTTCGCGGCTGGAAACGCCGGAAAATCTTGTCCGAATCAATAACGCTCCGTCGACCGACAGCTATCTCGGATCGCTTCTTCGCAAGCAATCCAATTTCGCCGAAGCGCGCCAGAAGTGCGGAATCTAGACTTTGGACGGACATCCGCCGTCGTGTCCCCAATTAATGGGCGGTCCGAGCCGGACCGGCATCGACAGGGCGGCGGCCTCCATTACGATGATTTAGCCGCCGCCGCTAATTCACCCGCAAACGCACTGACCTTCTCGATCATTTCCGGCTTGTCGCCGTGTTTCGCGATCAAATCCACAATCGCGCTGCCAACCACGACTGCATCGGCGGGTTGCGCCACTTTGCGCGCCTGGTCCGGAGTTGAAATTCCAAATCCAACGGCGATTGGAAGCTGCGAATATTTCCTCAGCTCGGCAATTTTCTCCGTCAACGAACTTGCAATCGAATCTCGCGCGCCTGTTACGCCCTCACGCGAGACATAGTACAAAAACCCCTTCGCGGTTTTAGCGATCTTCTCAATCCTGGGCTGCGGGGTCGTTGGCGCGATTAAGCGAATATGCAACACGTTCGCTTTTGGGAGATCGATGTCTTCCTCCGGCGGCAGATCGAGAATCAACAATCCGTCGACGCCTGCCTTCTCCGCTTCGCGGTGAAATTTTTCGGCGCCAAACTGAAAAATCGGATTCAAATAACTGTAAAGGACAATTGGAATTTGCGATTTCGCTCGAATTTCGCACACGCAATCGAAAACACCACGAATGGTCGTGCCAGCGGCCAGGGCGCGCTGGGCCGCGAGCTGATTCACAATTCCATCCGCCAGCGGATCCGAGAACGGCAGGCCGAGCTCGATCAAGTCGGCCCCGGCTTTTTCCAGCGCCAAGGCAAGATCGACCGTTCGCTCCAGGGTAGGATCACCCGCGCAAATATAAGGAATGAATCCTTTGCGCTTGTCAGCACCGAGCCGGGCGAAACAATTGTCGATGCGGTTTTTCACGAGTAGGTTTCAAACGTCCAACGCCGAACGCCCAACGTCCAACGCTCAATGGCAGAAAAAGAAAAGACGCTGACCATCAATGAGATTTACGAGTCCATCCAGGGTGAGAGCACCTGGGCGGGCGAACGATGCGTCTTCGTCCGGCTGACCTTTTGCGATCTTCGCTGCAATTATTGCGACACCGAATACGCTTTCTACGAAGGAAAGAAAATTTCGCTTCAGGAAATTGCTGATCGGGTCCGGACTTTTCAGTGTTCACTGGTTGAGATCACCGGTGGCGAGCCGTTAATGCAAACCAACGCCCTGCCCCTGATGTCGATGTTATGCGACGCCGGCCACACGGTCCTGCTGGAGACCAGCGGCGCCCACGACATTTCGAAAGTCGACACCCGTGTTCATCGGATCATGGATTTGAAAACGCCGGGAAGCGGCGAGGTTGAGAAGAATCTTTGGTCGAATATCGGGCAACTGACCAAACGCGATGAAGTAAAATTCGTCATGGGCTCGCGAGAAGACTACGAATGGTCGCGGGACAAAGTTCAAAAGTTCGATTTAACGAAACGTTGCCGAGCGGTTTTGTTCTCACCCATCTTCGGCCGGATCGATCCGCGCCAGATCGTGGAATGGGTCCTCGCCGACAAACTCGACGTCCGGTTCCAACTCCAGATGCACAAGTTCATCTGGACGCCAACCCAGCGCGGAGTTTAGCGATGTCCAACCAACCGAAGCTTTGGATTGTGATTTCGCGACCGGATCGGTTGCCGAATGCCTTGGTCGCAGCAGACGCGTTGCGCCAGCGTTTCCCCGGTGGAATCTATTTGCTGCGCGAGGAATCGAAATGGTGGGAGAACGCCAATTGGCGCGAGTTCTCCGGCGGATTCGCGGAAGTGCACGCGTTCCCAAAAGTCAGGACTTGTCGCGGCCTGAAAGATTTACGGCGGCTTTATCGAGAAAACATGGACCGCCAACGCGGGGTGGGCTCGCTTGCGATCGATCCTGACCGTGATGTTTTGCTTTGCCTGGCCGGTCTGCTCGGGCTTGGCAACGCCGCCCTTTCGGCGCATCCCGACGTTTACAAAATTTTGTGCGTCTCCCAAAAAGCCTACGGCGAGCTCACTCGCACCGGAGATCGCGCGCGATATCGCTTTACCACTTCAGGTTGGCTGCAGAACCGGTTCGTCGAGCCGATGGCCGGCGTCGAACGAACGATCCACTACAAGCCGAGGATCAATCCCGGTGGGGACGGCGTGCGTCTGCGCCGTTTGCAAAAGGATCCGGAAGAACTTTTCGACGTCATCGTTTTTATGAGCAACAGCGGCGGTGAGCTTCCCGACCGCGCCGAGCATCAAATCATTCCTTCACGGTTTGCCAGCATTGCCGAGCTTGATGATTTCCCCGCAAAACTCAATCGCGCGCAAGATCGCCAACATCGCGTCATTTTTTTTGGGACGCCGTTTTTGCTGGTTCGAAATCTTTCCCCTGACGTTTACATCGAACATCTAAATCGTTGTCTCGATTACATTCGCCGCCATTATCCGGGTCGCGATCTGATTTATCGCCCGCATCCATTCGAGAAGGGCGAGGCCGCGAGACTCAAATTCGAGGGTTTTCGAATCGAGGACGATCGCGAAGTCGCCGACCTGTACTTCCTGCGTCATTTCGCGGAAATCGAAGCGGTGTATTCGGTCTCGTCGACGGTGTCGAGGACCGCGCTCAACAACGGACTGAATTCCTACGCGCTCTGGCGCTGTTTTCCGTTTTCCGAAACCCAAACAAAGTTCTTCAAAAAAGTAATGGGGAACGTGCCGCCGGAATTCGAAATCGGTGATTTGACCACGCCGCCAATCGCATATCAGGATCGAAAATCGTCCGTTCTCGGACAAAACAGTTTCTCAAACGCGCTCCAGCGCGCGGTGGATTTGAAAGCCAGCGCCAGCGCGGTCCGCTGATCGCTGCTTCGGTAGGCGAGACTCTGTCGAGCCGAATACTAATAGCGTGGCGACTCCGCAAAGCGTCGCCCCCACCAAAGGAACCAGGATTTTGCGGCTCGGAGCGCCATCCTACCAATGATCGGAACCTAATGTTTTGGCGCTCGAACCGTGCCGGTTTCGACGGCAACCTTGCGCTGCTCCACGATCCGATCGGCAATTTCCTCGACCATTTGTTCGAGGAGCATGCGCAAGTGCGTGTTCGGTCGATAATCCGACGGCGCAATGTGCTTCACCCGATCGGCGTGAGTCGAGAGCTGATAACATTTCCGGAAGCCAGCGCGTTGCGGATCGTCCGGATTGTAAACCGCGATGGCCTGGCCACCGTTCTTTTTCATGACGGTGAAGCAGGGCACATCGGTCGGCCCGTCTCCAACGTAAATCATATTCGGAAACGGGATTGGGCGAATGTCGGACTCCATGTGATCATTCACGTCCTGAGACATGTCGAGCAGGCCCTTGTTGATTCGAAACAGGAACTGCGTCTTCTGGGTATGACTGATGACACGGCGTGGAAAGGTAATTCGACCGTCCTGATCTTCATCGAATTCGCAGCCAAAAATCGCGCGCACGTAGGGTTGGAGGCGGCTGCCATCGAGCAAAACCTTCAAGCCCGATGAGATGATGTAATGCTCAACCGTCACACCGTAGGCCTCATGCTCCGCGGTCAGCAGCCCGCTGCGAAATTCCTCAAACATCTCCGGCAACCCTTTGTAAAAATTCAATTTTCCCCCGAGCTTCTTTAACTCGGAATTTTTTGGACGATCCATCCCCAGGGTGTCGAGCAGCACCTTCATGTAGGCCAGCTCATTGTCGTAACCGTGATCGCGCACCAACTCGCTGCACCGGGTCCAAAATTTCGGCCCATCGATCCCAAAGGCGGGGAAAACCACCTCGTCCTGCATATAACTTGGGCTCAGGGTTTGATCGTAATCGTAAACAATCGCGATGGTGTTTTGTGGAGCGGACATATCGAACTAGACAGGATTTACAGGATGAACAGGATTCCTGCCAAACCAAATCCAGAAATCTTGTGAATCCCGTCTAAAATTTTTTGGAATTGTTGAGACGCGAGAAAAAATCCTCGAACAGCGAATCGTAAATCTTTCCGCGCTCGGGATGATATTGGACGCCGAGGGCAAACGGGTAATTACGAAGGCGGATTTGTTCGATGATATCGTCCTGGACGCACCAGGATTCGACCATCAGCCCTTTGCCTAACGAATCCACTGCCTGATGATGAGAGCTGTTCACTTTTTCGAACCGATGAGTGGAGCGAGTGTCGGAGCGTAACGGCTGGATGTCGTTGTCTTTTTGCTCGGCCAACTTGTGGCCGGGAATATCGAGCTTCAACGTGCCTCCCAAGGCGACGTTGAAAAGCTGCATCCCTTTACAGATAGCGAGGACGGGCAGACCCCGCTCAAGGGCCTGATCCACGGCCGCAAACTCCCACCGGTCTCGCGCCGGATCGACATCCTCCTCAAGGACCGACCGATCAGGAATCGGCTGTTTGAGGAATTCAGGCGCGATATCAGATCCGCCGGTCAAGAGAAGGCCGTCAGCGTCTGCAATTGAGACATCCTTGGTGAGAGCATTACAAACCTCGATTTGGGGATGCTTGTCGAAAAAGGGCCGAAAATATTTTTCGTCTTTCGAACGCAGCCAGGTGACTAGCTTCAGCATCCCGCGAATGTGCGTTGTAGAGGCGCTTGTCTCAAGCGCCTGTTTATTCCAGTTCGGTGCTTGAGACAAGCACCGCTACAACTCACAGTCCCATTAGTTCGCGGACGTATTTCACCGGCGGACTCCCGAACGAAATCACCTGGTCGTTGTATTTCTTCAGGTCGAAATCTTTGCCCCACTTTTGTTTGGCGGCTTCCCGAAGATCAAGATGCTCGCTGACTCCGACGAAATAGGTAGAGAGCTGGGCAGAAGTGAGTCGGGCGCGTTTCCATTTCAGGGTGGCTTCACCCTGTTCCTGAAATGTTTCTTTTGTCATCAAATCCATCGCCTGTTGCTCGGTCATGTTCCCGGCGTGAATGCTTTGGTCCATGATCGCGTTGGCGATCGTGCGCAATCGCATTTTCAGCTGCTGCATTTTCACTTCTGGACCGCCGTAGCCCTGCTCCGCCATCATCTGTTCGGTGTAAACCGCCCATCCTTCAATGAAGGTCCCGCTTTGGAAAACTGCGCGCACGAGCGTCGGCGCCTTGAATTCGTTGGAGTGCGCAAGCTGGAGATAGTGACCGGGCATCGCTTCATGCACCGTCAAATCGCGCAGGAAATAATTGTTGTTCTCGCGAAAGAACGAATCCTTTTTTTCTTTGGTCCAATCTTTCGGCGTGGGAGAGATCGCAAAAAATGTTTTGCCATTCTTTTCCAACGGCCCGGCCGAATCGCAATAAGCAATGGCCACTCCGCGCTTGAACTCCGGCATGGCGACGACATCGAGCGGCACGGTCGGCACCGTCACCAGATTGTGCTGTTTCACAAAGTCAGTCGCCTCGTTCACGACTTTCTGGGCGTACCCCACCACGGTGTTGTCGTCCTGATGTTGCTCGGCCAATTTATTCAGGACCGCGACCGTCACCCTCTTTTTGTCAGCCAGGGTCTTCTGATCGGTGTTCGGGAAATATTTTTTGTAAAGCGGTAACGCGGTTCGGTAAATCTGCTCCTGGGTTTGGACCAGCTCGGCCTGGGCCCGTTTCATTACTTCCTCCATCGACAAATCGGACGCGAGCGCGAACCGCAATTTCTTGCGGAACTTCTCCGCGCCAATTCGAAAATCTCCGTCCGAGCGCTTGAGCAAATCCTGCTGCAGCCATTTCTTGTAATCTTCGAGCGCCTTGGTGGTCTTCTCCTGGACCGGTGCGAGGTCCTTTTTCATCTGCGGCGCCTGACCGAGCAAAGGATCGAGACCATTGCGAACGAGATTGATCGCGCCCTGGACCTGCTCGATCGCGGTTTCGGTGTGAATCTTTGGAGGATGTTGCAGGTTTGCCTCGGCCTGCTTGATCACGTTCGGGATCCCTTCCATTCGCTGACGGAGATTCGGAATACGTTTTTCCGGCGAATCGAAATCGCGCGCCACCAGTAGATAAAGACTGTTGGCCAGGCTCTGATTATAAACGAGCGGGTTCCATTCGTCGGCGCGCAACTCTTCCATCGAAAAAATTTCCCTTTCGACCTCATCACGAAGAATGCGAACGTCGACCTGATTTGCGCCGGTGAGCTGTTTGTAATCGTCGAACTTGTTGAGGGCTTCGCGGACTTGTTTCGCGCTGGCGAGCATTCGATTGCGCGCCTCGGGCGAATAATCGGTCAGCGCGCCGTCGAAGCGATGGTCGCCGAGCTCCGTCGCAAGTTCCGGATGCGACACGAGGTAGCTCTCAATATAATCCCTGGCGATTTTTTCGAACTCGTCGTCCGCGGGATTTGCGGCGGCGGCGAAGATCGACAACGACAATACGCACGCAGTTGCGAGAGCGCTTTTCATTCTCCTCAGCTCGGCGTGCCGCCGTGGAGGATCGGTTCGGTGGCGACTTCGTCCGGAGTAAGCTGCGATTGGAGATAAGTCCGGCCTTTGTAGAAGCAGGCCACGATGACAAAAACGACGGCTGCTCCAAACATCAGCCAGGTGAAGAAGGTAAAGTACTGATAAGCGCTCAGCTTCTTCCCGAAGGCTAATATCAAATAATTAACAGCAGCGACAAGCAATTCGCCGCTGGCGACGGTGAGAAGCCATAAGGCCATGATCGAGCTCTTCATCGAATTCGGCGCCTGGGTGTAGGAAAACTCGAGACCGGTGATTGAAACCATCGCTTCACCGAGGGTGAGAATCACGTAGGCGAGGAGTTGCCAGTTGATGCTCGGCTTTTGGCCGGCATCGATCCACCCTTGGATCATCAAAATAACGACAAAAGAGAACGCGGTAATGAAGAGGCCGATTCCGATCTTTCTTAGCGGAGTAAGCGGGAAAACTTTGTCGATCGCCGGATAGATCGCGTAATTCACGATCGGAATGAAAATCAAAATGAGAATCGGATTCGCGGTTTGCACCTGAGCGGCGATCAAATTCATACCCATCCAATGCAAGTTCATTTTCTCGGCCTGCAACGTCCATTCCGCGCCGTTGCTCATTCCCCAAAGTCCCCAAAAGAACAGGATGAAGAAGAAAACCATCGCGATGCGACCGATTGTGGTGAGTCCTTCTTTGCTGAATGTTTCCTTCAAATAGCCAAGTCCTTTCGGCGGTACGTGCACCATTTTGTTGCGGCCGCCCCAGAAAAATAAGGTGGCGATCAACATCGCGATTCCGGGAATCCCAAAGGCCCAACCCGGCCCCCATTTTGGATTGGCCAGCAACCAGGGGCAAAGGATCGACGAGATAAATGAGCCGGCGTTGATAGAAAAATAGAACCAGCCAAACATTTTTGAGAGCAGATGCTTGTTGGATTCGCCGAACTGATCGCCAACGTTTGCCGAGACGCATGGTTTAATACCGCCGGCGCCGAGACAGATCAGAATGAGGCCGACTGCGAGCATCGTTCGTTGCCCGACACCGATTCCCCAAGCCGTGGCCATGCAGGCGAGAGTAAGATTTCCCAGGCAATAAACGATGGAAAGGGACAGGATCGTCCAATATTTGCCGAGAAAGCCGTCGGCCAGGATGGCGCCGAGAATCGGAAGGAAGTACACACCGAAAACGAAAACGTGCGTGTACATATAAGATTCGTTTACATTCATCGGCGCGAGGACGCCCGATTGATTCAAGATGTAATGCGCCATGAAAACGGTGAGGACCGATTTCATCCCGTAGTAGGAGAACCGCTCCGCGGCTTCGTTGCCGATGATATAAGGCACGCCGGGCGGCATGCCGCTGAGATTCGGCGGCGACGTCAAATACTTGTGATTGGCCATGACGAAACGGCTTACCGCGAGGGCGAGGTCGACGGCGACTGTCCCTGAAAAAATTCGGCGGGAGTGCGTTTCGGAGCCGGAGTTTCCACGACATCCGCTTTATTCGCCGCGGCGAGACTTGCGTCCCCGGTTTTTTCCTTTTGGATTTCCGGATCTTCGCCCAGACGATGTTTCTCGCAGGAACAACAAAAGATCAGGGCGGCGGCTGAAATTGCGACGGCGAATTCACGAACACCCAAATGCATAGCGCGCCCGGACAGTAATCGGGCAGGTGCAGGTCAGGCAAGATGAAAGCGTTGGCCTCTTGCTCTTGCTCCCGCTCGAGAGATTTAGAGAAAGAGTAAGAGTAAGAGCAGGAGTAAGAGAATAAGATCGTTCGGTTGCTAATCGCCGGGCTTGCAGCATTAGTATGACCGATCGCCGGTGTCCCGCAGCTCAAAGAACAGCGCTTGGAATGAAGTCGTCGCCATCATTTTGCTCGGCGCCGGAACGTTGCTCTTTCTTGCATTAATCTCCTACAATCCCAAGGACCTGCCCTCGTGGGTGCCGTGGAGCTATCTTTCGCCTCCGAATAAACCCGCCCAAAATTTCATCGGACCGTTCGGCGCCATCCTCGCGAGCGTCTTTTACTATTTAATTGGCGCGGCCTCCTACTTCCTCGCCGGCATCCTCCTGTTCTTTGGAGCGATGAAGTTATTTCACGCCAACATCCGGCTTGTCGCGCGGCTGCCCTGGACAATTCTTTTCATCGCATCAGGGGCATGTCTGCTCCAATTGCAGACCACGCATCTCGTTGGCTGGAACCATGCTTTCAATATTCCAGGACCGGGCGGTTGGGTCGGCTACTTTTTCGGAAAAACTCTGCTCCTTACTTCGATGGGCAGAGTTGGCTCGATCATTTTGCTCGGCGCAATTTATGCCGCGAGCCTGATTTTGATGACCGGCCTGCGCCCGATTCACCTCGTGCAGGAAACGGTTTCCGGCACCCGGGGCGCTTTCGCGAACCTTCATCAATGGCGAGTGCACCGACAGTTGCGCAAAGCCGACATCAAGGGACAGCTCGAGATCAGCAAACGCGAACTGGCGAAGCAGAGGAAGTCGATCGAGAAGCAATTGAAGAAAAAGGGCGCGGCGGTTCCGGAGCCTGCAGCAGCGTTTATCTCGCCCGAGGAATTGGCCGGCCGGCCCGCCCCGAAGGTGGTCGACACCACCGCGCTGCCTGACGAACCGGTTGCCCGGAAGAAGCCGTCGCTCGCCGAGTTGCGCGGCTCTTCAGCAAGATCGTCGGGTTCGACTCGGCCCGGCGCGGGCCTAACGAGTCACGCGTGGGACGGAAAAAATTACGCCCTGCCGGGTCTTGATTTGTTGAACGAACACGACCCCGAAGGGCGAGGCGGGGCCGATCCGAGCGAGTTGCAACGCGTCCAGCAAACTTTGATCGACACTCTCGGACAATTTGGAATCGCGGTGGCGCCGGGCGACATTACGAAGGGTCCGACGATTACCCGCTACGAAGTTTACCCGGCTAAAGGTGTTCGGGTGGACAAGATCGTTAGTCTCGAGCGCGATCTCGCCCGCGCCACTCGCGCGGAACGGATCAACATTCTCGCGCCGATTCCCGGCAAGGACACCGTGGGCATCGAGCTCGCGAATACGCGCAAAGTGACCGTCACCCTTCGCGAACTGTTTGAGTCGGCCGATTGGGAAGAGGCGAAATCCAAGAGCCGGGTCCCCCTCGCCCTGGGCAAGGACGTTTACGGCAAAGCGATCATTGCCGATCTCGCCCAAATGCCGCACTTACTGGTGGCGGGGACAACCGGCGCCGGCAAAAGCGTCTGCATCAACGCGCTCGTTGCCAGCATGCTGTTCCGATTCACCCCGGAAGAGATGCGTTTCATCATGATCGATCCAAAAGTGGTCGAGCTGCAGCATTATAACGCGCTCCCCCACCTCGCATTCCCGGTGGTGACCGACCCCAAAAAAGTTTTGCTGGCGCTGCGCTGGTTGATCGATGAGATGGAGCGCCGTTACAAAATGTTCGCGCGGGTCGGTGTCCGAAAC
>JAICWQ010000178.1 GCA_025934755.1 Chthoniobacterales bacterium
ATTCCACGACGGCCGCTCGTTAATCTCGAACAGTTGTGGAAACTGGCCGTTTACTGGTACGCCAACCGGCTCACTGTTGAGTCGCGCCGGCCGGCCCCGGATGAAATGGTTTCGATCTTTGGCTCCCTTGGTTTAACCGGGCCGTTCTGGGATACAAAATCGGATCCGTGAGACTGATCCGACTTGCGGGTCGTGGGTCACTTACAAATGGAAGCGCCGTAGGCGCGGCCTGTTTATAGAAGATTGTTACCCAAGAAAAAGAGCTCCGGCAGGAGCGACATCTTTGTTAGTCATGACGCTCCTAAAAGAGCTTCGGCCGGAAAATTACCGACCAGGCTGTAAACAGGATGCGGCTACGACGCTCAAAATTCATTAACTGACCCAGCCGGGTTGCGCTGTGAGGTGCTGTCTCGCGCGATCTTGCGCACGCAAATTGTTCCCGACTTTCGAACGATCTTTGTAACTGATCAGTGAAAAACTAAATACCATGAAGACACCAAAATTAATAACAATCGCAGCGCTCAGCGCTGGACTCGCCCTCGGCACGATCGCCTACGGGCACGAAAAGGGACAAAAAGAAGCAAGCATTAACAGCTCGGATGTGCCGCAGGCCGTCCAGCAAGCGGCGGATAAACAGCTCAAAGGAGCTTCAATAGTTCGCTGGGAGAAAGAAGGCGCGAACTTCGAAGCCGTCGTCAGCAAAGATGGCAAAGAATGGGGTTATAAATTCGATGCCAACGGGAAGATGCTTGGCAAACATTCAGAAGCCTCAGAAAAAGGCGAAAAAGGCGAGAAATACTAAACCAAGAGACGTTGTGGTTCTGCCTCGACACTGTTTCGGGGCAGAACTAGCAACAGGAAATGAAAAAGCTCTTTCTCGTTTGCGCCATCGCCTGCGCGAACATCGACGTCGGATCAGCCGCGCTCGACGGCGCCAAGATCGACGAGATCACTGGCCTCAAAGGCAAGCTCAACGAAAAGGAGAACGTTTATAAAGTGACCTGGCCGCGCGGCGACGTGAAAGTGGCGGTCGATGGCTGGACGATGCCGCCGTTCATGGGACTTGGAACGTGGGCCGCGTTCACCGAGACGAAAGACGGCGCGATGGTAATGGGCGATACCGTCCTTTTCGAAGACGAAGTCAACGCAGCGATGACCGCAGCGCTCAACAACGGACTAAGGGTGACTGCGCTTCACAATCATTTCTTTTTCGACAAACCGAAAGTTTTCTTCATGCACATCGAAGGCGACGGCAACGCCGAACAACTGGCGGGCGCGGTAAAAAAAATGTACGATGCGGTCAAGCAGGTTCGGTCCGCGACTCCTCAGCCAAAAGAAACATTCGGCGCGAATCAGTTGCCGGATAAAAATTCAATTTCGGCGGAACCGTTGAACAAAATTTTCGGCGCCCAGGGCGAAGCTAAAGACGGGATGATGAAGTTTACCTTCGGTCGCCCTGCGATGATGCACGGTGTTAAGATCGGCAATGCGATGGGAGTAAACACGTGGGCTGCATTTGCCGGCAGCGATGACAACGCGGTCGTTGATGGAGATTTCGCCGTGACCGAAGACGAATTGCAGCCGGTATTGAAGATGCTCGTCAAGAGTCGCATTTACATCGTCGCAATTCACCAGCACATGACTCACGAGCAGCCTCGGATCATGTTCTTCCATTATTGGGGCCACGGTTCCGCCAAAGATTTGGCGAATTCAATAAAGGGCGCGTTCCTCGTTGCAGGTTTGCAACAGGCCAGCTCGCCCAAATAGAATTGGGCACGCTTTTCATCAGGAGGGCGATCGTTCCCGCTCTCGCGCTATTATCAATGAGCGAGCTGCCTGCTGGTCCGGACAGTGATTCGCCACTCCGACTCAAACAGACTATTCCGCTTCCGGGTGTCGAAGGACGGCTCGATCATCTCGCGTTCGACACCGCCGGTGAGCGGCTCTTCGTCTGCGCGCTCGGTAATAATACCGTCGAAGTCGTCGACCTTCGCAGAGGCGCGCGGATTCACTCGATTAGCGGCCTCGGCTCTCCTCAGGGGGTTGCCTACATTCCCGGACTGGATCGCCTTTTCGTCGCAAATGACAAAGACGGCACGTGCAGAATCTTTGACGGTAAATCGTTCCAACAGCTGGATGAATTGAACCTGAATGATGACGCGGACAATGTGCGTTACGATGATGCTGCCAAAAAGGTTTATGTCGGCTACGGCAAAGGCGGAATCGCCATCATCAATGCAATCGACGGCAAGCAGACCAGCTCAATCAAACTTTCGGCGCATCCCGAAGCGTTCGAATTGGAGAAGCAGGGAAAGCGAATCTTTGTGAATGTTCCGAACTCTCGCCACGTAGCAGTGATCGACCGCGAAAAAGGCGCAGTCATTACGACGTGGAAAACAGACATGGCTTTCGCAAATTTTCCGATGGCTGCTGATGAAACGGACCATCGATTGTTTGTCGGTTGCCGGCTTCCTCCAAGACTGGTCGTGCTGAATACCGATTCGGGCGAGGTCGTTGCGAAGATCGACATCTCCGGCGACGCGGATGAAATCTTCTACGACGGCAAACGACATCGGGTCTACGCCGTTTGCGGCGCGGGCGAGGTCGACATCGTTCAGCAGATCGATTCAAACAGTTATAAAACGTTAACGAAGATCGACACGGCAGAAGGCGCGCGCACCGGAGTGTTTGCTCCAGACCGCGACACATTGTTCGTAGCCGTGCCGCGTCGTGGATCGCACAACGCAGAAATTCGAGCTTATCACGTCGAATGAACTCAGATTACCGGGTGTGCATTTTTCCGGAAACGCGGTAGCAATGGGAATGGTCCAGAAACCGAGATTATTATTGGCTTGTGCCGTGTTGCTCTTGTGCGGAACAGCAGCAGCTGAAGATGCTTATAAATTCGTAACCCAAATCCCGGTCGGTGGCGAAGGCGGCTGGGATATCCCGACCATCGATAACGAATCGCGTTGTCTTTACTTGGCCCACGCGACCAAAGTGGACGTGATTAACCTTGAGAAGAACACGTTACTGGGGACTGCGATCACCGACACTCCCGGTGTGCACGAGTTTCTTCCGGTACACGAATTCCTGCGCGGCTTCTCATCAAACGGCAAAGAATCAAAGGCGAGTGTCGTTGATTTAACGACGCTAAAAACAGTTTCGAAGCTGGACACCGGCGAAGGACCCGATGCGATGGCCTACGAACCGCTTCGCGGCGAAGTCTACGTTTTTAATCACAAAGGAAACTCTGCCACGGTGATTGATGCCAAGACGTCAACGGTGACGGCCACCGTTCCACTTGGAGGCACCCCCGAGTTCGCAACCGCTGATAGCAATGCTCATCGCGTTTACTGCAACCTTGAAGACAAAAACGAAGTGGCCGTCATCGACACCACCAAACACGAAGTCATCGCACGGTGGCCGGTTGCGCCCGGAGAAGGACCAGGTGGGATCGCATTCGATCTGGCAAATCATCGGTTGTTTGCCGGCTGTCACAACAAAATGATGGTGATGCTCGACACCAACACCGGCAAAGTCGTTGCCAATGTTCCGATCGGCGCGGGGGTGGACGGCTGCGCATTTGATGACGCGCTGCAGCTCGCATTCGCGTCCTGCGGCGATGGCACGACAACGATTGCAAAAGAACAAGCCCCGGACAAACTCAGCGTCATTCAAACATTGAAAACGGAGCGGGGCGCTCGAACGATGGCGCTCGATCCGAAAACCCACCGGATTTATTTGCCGACGGCGCAATTTCAACCGGCGCCTTCACCTTCGCCAGGCGCGTCTCCAGCGCGGCCGACAATTGTCCCGAATACATTAAAGCTTTTGGTTTACGGACCAACCGGAACTGACAAGTGACATATGACCAGTGACCAGTGACCAGTTGAGGTGGACGGTATTCTGCGCGCTGGTTCTTTGCCTGATCGAACTGAAACCTGTACTCGGGCAAGGCGGACCGCCGATGATCACTGATGACCCGGGGACGCCGGGCAACGGCAAATGGGAAAATAATATCGCGATCGCGTTCTCACACGTGCCTAACGAGTGGTCGATCGATGCACCGGGGATCGACTTGAATTACGGGTTAGGCGATCAGATTCAGCTGACGCTGCAGGGCGGGCCAGCTGTGATAAAGCGCAGCGATCACGGGTTGATCGGTGGTCTCGTCGGAACGGAAGCAGCCGTGAAATGGCGATTCCTCGACGAGGAAAAGAGCGGTTTCGATGTTTCGATGTTTCCGCGGATCATCTTCAATATCACGCAGTCGTCCGTCCGTCGCGGTTTGTCGGAAGATGGAACTCGATTTCAAATTCCCTTTCAGGCGGCGAAAACGTTCGGACGTTGGCACCTCGACGGAGAATTTGGTCCACTGACGAGCACCGTCGGAAGAAGCAATTGGCTTTACGGCATCGTCACGGGTTTCGATCTCGCGAAAACGACAGGGATCATGGCGGAACTTCATGGCACATCGCGAACGAATTTCAGTCGCGATGTCCTGGTGTTGAACGTCGGAGTCCGTCAGATATTGACTCAGCACTGCGTTTTGATTGGCTCGTTAGGCCATGAACTCCGCGAGGCTAATAACGAGCCGCTCGCATTCATCGGCTACGCCGGTGTCCAATTGCTCTACTGACCGGTTTAATGCGCTTTGGCAGCGGGCTTTTGCGGAAAAATTAAAATTAAGGCAATGATCACCACGAGAATCGCGAGGGACGCGGTATACCGGCTCAGGGCCAGTCCTCCGTCCGCATGCGGTTTGTCCAGAAAATCGCCGACGACGGCGCCGAGCGGCCGGGTGAGAATGAAGGCCGCCCAAAACAAGACAGCGTGTGAAATACTGGTGAAGTAGTAGAGGAGCGCCGTCACCAGGAGCAACCCGCCAAAAACTGCCGCGGCACCGAGATAACCCATGTCATGGGTATCGGCCACCCAATCGCCCAGCGCGGTGCCCAGTGTTTGCGAGAACATAATTGTCACCCAGTAAAAAATCTCGACCTTGGGCGTGTTCACAGTTTCTACCGAGATACTCCCGGTTGAGAAACGCCAGACGAACAGCGACGCGATTACCAGGATCAACAGTACGCTCGAACCGCCGGTGTATCCGATGCCGAGCGATCTGTCGCAATAATCGGCCAGGGTCGTTCCAACCGTCGTCGTGGCGACGATCGTCAGCCAGTAGAGGAACGGGTGAAATCTTTTCGCCTTGATTTGAATGAGAACCGCGACAACGAAAATGACACCGAAGATTGCGGTTCCGATCAGGTATCCGGTGCCTTTGGCCTCGTCCGTAGTTTCGCCAAGCCACGACATGGTCACGGCGTCGCCACCGGTTTCGCCCAACGTGGTGGCGAGGATCTTAATGATCCAGAAAATCAACGTTACCTGCGGCACCTTCGCAATCAGCTCCGATGTTCCGCTTATTTTGCTTACGACATTCGGGTTGTCTGACAGGCGGTTATTCATAATTGCGACATGGCTTAGATTGAAAATCAACTC
>JAICWQ010000251.1 GCA_025934755.1 Chthoniobacterales bacterium
CGGCTTGGGCGTGGACGAATTAAGTGTCGGTGCGACCTCCGTCCCGCGGGTTAAAATGGCGGTGCGCAATCTTTCAGTGCCGGAATGCCAGGAGCTCGCGGCCAATGCGCTTCGATTGCAAACGTCGTCTGAAATCCTGGTACGTTGCCTGGAACTGGCGACCAAACGCTACGGCGATCTGCTCGGATAACAGGTAGGGGCGATTGACCCAATCGCCCGCGGGCGGTTCGGTGAGTGGAGTTGGCGGGAGGCGACGACATGGACTGCAGCCCGAAGGGTGAGCTTTCGGGAGAAAGCGAATCAACCGCCCTACCATTCCATCGATCTTTGATTAAGTTCCAACTTCTGCTCCATGAAGTTTTTGGCTCGTCTTAAGTCGCGCGGAAAACCGCGCAGCAAACTTTTTCGCTACGGCTGGAAAATTAGCCTGGTCATTTTGATCGGGGGCGGTGCCCTGGCGTTGCTGATCTTTTACGGAGCGTGGGCCGCCAGTTTCGACATGAAAAAGGTCGGCGCGATGCCTGAGCGCAATACGGTTTTTGATGTCGACGGGAAAATTTACAGTCGACTGGCCGGATCGAACCGGTTGCGCGTCTCCCTGGATGAAGTGTCGCCTTACTTCATTGATGCGCTTCTGGCTCGCGAAGATACCCGTTTTTATCAGCATCCCGGGGTCGACTGGCACGGAATTCTGCGGGCTCTGATGCGCGATGTGTTGACCCGCTCGGCCAAGGAAGGTGCGAGCAGCATTACTCAACAGCTCGCCCGCAATAGTCTCCCCCTCGGCGGCCGAAACCTCAGTCGAAAACTTCTCGAGGCAATGGTGGCGTTTCGGATCGAGCACGAATTTTCGAAGAAGGAGATCCTCGAACTCTATGTAAACCGGATTTATTTCGGCGCCGGCTGTTACGGAATCGAAACCGCATCGCAAGCCTACTTCGGAAAGCACGCCAAGGACTTGAACCTTCCGGAAGCGGCGCTGCTCGCCGGATTGATTCGCAGTCCGAACCGTTTTTCGCCGTTAAAGAATCCGGAAGGCGCGGCGGTTGAACGCAATGCTGTCCTGGAGCGAATGGTGGAATTGAAGAAGATCCCGGCAGGAGTCGCGAACCAGGCCAAGCAGGCCAAAGTGAATGCCCATCCGAAGCGGCTGCTTCAAATTCAGGAAAATTACGCGATGGATGCGGTCCAGCGCGATTTGAACCTGATCTTGACCCAGGACCAGATCGACAACGGCGGACTGTTCATTTACACCACGCTCGATCCGAAAGTGCAGGACGCGTCGCAGCAGGCGCTTGAAGCTCAGCTCACCAAAATCGAGCACCAGAGTAATTTCAATCATCCGCTCAAAGCCAATTATCGTCCGCCGGAAAACGGCGAAGACTCGTCGATGCCGTATTTGGAAGGCGCGGTCGTCGCAATCGACAATGCCAGCGGCGGGATTCGCGGGCTGGTCGGAGGCCGCGATTATTCGCAAAGCAAATTTAATCGCGCGCTGCCGCCGGCAAATCGCCAGGTTGGCTCGGCGTTCAAGCCATTTGTTTACACCATCGCATTTTCGGAAGGACTCCTCCCGGGCGCGTCGATTAGCGATAGTCAGATTCAGCCGGGCGAAATCGACGGCGCGGGCAGCTGGTCGCCGGCAAATTCCGACGGCACCTACGGCGGGATCCAGCCCTGTTCCTACGGACTGATTCATTCGCGCAACACCATGAGCGTGCGAGTCGGCCAATTCGCCGGACTCGACGCAGTTCAGAAAATCGCCACGACCCTGAACCTGAGCGACAACGTGCCGCACGGCCCCGCGATTTACATCGGTTCCTTCGAAACCAATCTTAAGGATCTCACCGCCGCTTACACTGTTTTTCCGAACGCCGGCGTCCGCAAACAAGCTTATATCATCGAGCGCATCGACGATCCCGAACATCGGCCGATCTATCGGGCGTCCCATATCGCGGCGCCGGCCCTCGACCCAAGCGCTACCTGGATGACATCGCAATTGATGGAAGAAGTTCTCACCCGCGGGACCGCGGCCGCCGCTCGTTCGTTAGGCTTTAAATTGCCGGCCGCGGGAAAA
>JAICWQ010000191.1 GCA_025934755.1 Chthoniobacterales bacterium
AAAAGAACTGGGCAGATGTAGGAGTGGAGGTAGAGATTAACATTAGTCAGTTTCCTGCTCACCAGGAAGCCGTAGATAACGGACGCTCGGCCTTTTTTATGAAGTCGTGGTTTGGCGATTACCCGGATGCAGAAAACTTTTTAGCTCTGTTTTACAGTCCCAATTTTTCACCCGGAGGCCCCAATAAAACTCATTTTAAAAATATTTCTCCATACTTCTAACAATGGGCGATACTAGACTAAAACGGCCGCCTGGAAACATAAATCGCCAGGCGGCCGCCGATTAAAAAACGGTTACTTGATTTCGACCTTCGCCCCGGCCGCTTCGACCTTCTTCTTGATCTCTTCGGCTTCGGCCTTGGGAACGCCTTCCTTGATCGGTTTGGGAGCGCCTTCCACCAGCGCCTTGGCCTCGGCCAATCCGAGCCCCGGCACCGCGCCCCGGATTTCCTTGATCACGCCAATCTTGTTCGCGCCCATTTCCTTCAGGATGACATCGAAGGTGGCCTTCTCTTCAGCCGCGGGAGCTGCTGCTCCGCCGGCTGCTGGAGCCGCCGCAACTGCCACCGGTGCCGCTGCGCTTACACCCCATTTCTCTTCGAGTTGTTTCACCAATCCAGCAATCTCGAGAACGGACAGGCCGCTGAGTTGCTCCACCAATTTATCTGTATCTGCCATTTTATTCCTCCAGTTGCCGCTCCCGAGCGCCCTCGGAAATTTAAGGCCGATAGCAATCGGCCCGGACAGTGTTGTTTTGGTTTTATTGTAGGACAACCGCTCCGGTTGCCGTGGCAGGCGATCCGCCTGCTCTACAAAATCTTTAGGCTGCCGGCGTTTCCGCGGCGGGCGGGCCCTCCTTTTCGGCTTTCGCTTTCAGTAATCGCGCGAGCGCCGATGCCGGCTCATTCAATAACCGAACGAATCTCGTGGCCGGCTCCAAAAACAATCCGAGCAATTGCGCCTGCAAAACTTCGCGCGGCGGCAAATCGGCCAGTTGCTCGATCTCTTTCGTCGCAACTTGAGCGCGATCGATGAAACCCAGTTTCAACATCGCCTTCTTGAATTCCCCGGCGAATGTTTTCAAAATTTTCGCAACCGGTGCGACGTCTTTTTCGCCCGTCACCACTGCGGTTTGTCCGGTCAATTCGCCGTTGGCCGCAGTGAGGCCGGAGTCGGCCATCGCTCGCTTCAAAAAGCTGTTCTTAACAACGTGAACTTCGGCGCCGGCCGCGGCCAAACGCTTTCGCAGCTCGCTGAAGTCATCCACTTCCATGTGCTGGTAATCGGTCACCAGAACGAAGGACGACTCCTTCAGGTCTTTCGCGAGGTCTTTAACAATATCTGCTTTTTCTGGTCTCATGTTAGGCGGCCTGTCCGGCGAGATAAGGTGAGGGATCGAGTTTCAGGCCGGGCGACATTGTCGCGCTTAACGTCATTCCGTCAACATAACGACCCTTCGCAGTCGCCGGACGTGCCCGGACCACCGCTTCGATCACCGCATTGCTGTTTTCCACCAAGGCTTTTTCTTCGAACGAAAATTTTCCAATCGGCACCGCGACGTTGCCGTTCTTGTCGAGTTTGAATTCCACCCGGCCCGCTTTCACTTCCTGGACCGCTCTCGCGGTATCGTCTGTCACCGTTCCCGCTTTCGGGTTGGGCATCAGTCCCCGGGGGCCAAGAACTTTTCCAAGCTTGCGCACCTCGGCCATCGCGGCCGGTGTTGCCACTGCGACGTCAAAATCCTGAAATCCGTCCTGAACTTTCTTTATCAGATCCATGAAGCCGATGTGTTCGGCGCCGGCTTCCTTTGCCGCCTTCGCGGCGGCGCCTTCGGCGAACACCAGCACGCGCACGGTTTTTCCGCTGCCATGAGGCAATGCGCACGTGCCACGGACCATTTGGTCCGATTGTTTCGGATCGACTCCGAGACGAAACGAGACCGTGACCGTCTGGTCGAATTTCGTCGCCGGAAACTTTTTCAGGGTCGCGACTGCGTCGCCGATATTATAAGCTTTTTTGCGGTCGACCTGCTCGGCGGCCGCGCGATATCTCTTACTTCGATTCTGTGCCATAATTTTTTGCAGTGCGAACGAGTTTTTGGCTCTCCTGCGGTAATGGGGGAGCGCACAATAAAGCACCGTCGGCGCATGTCAAAACCAATCTAAGCAGGTAGCGGCGGTTCACCGAACCGCCATCTTTAGCAATGGAACATGGCGATTGGGGTCAATCGCCGCTACGTGGCCGAGATCGGTTTGAGCTTGCAAAATCTCTACTGATCTTGGTAAAACCTGTGGGTTATGAAAAGCCCCACTCATTATAGATTCTTAGTGACCCTCGCTTTGTCCGCTTTCATTGTTCCCCAGCTTCCAGCCAAGCCAATCGGCTTCAGCGAGTTGTCCCTCCTCGTGCGAATGCACGAACCGGAGTCTTCTATTAAGAGCGAAGTGGCCGATCGACGATTGCTCCATTCGTTGACCCAGCCACAGGAAAATCTCCTTAAACAACAAGGCGCCAGCGACGGCCTGATTAAGTCTCTTCGCGATTCGAACCTGGTGGTGTCGAAGGAAGAAGCCGCCGCCGCCGAGTCGGCGCCTGCGCGCCAAACAGATGTCTCGTCCATTGACGCGCAAAATCATAACCCGCGGGTTGAGGTTTTCGATGTTGCATTTGGGCATCCAATCAATTTAAGCCGGTGGGGCGGTCTGGATTACGAGATCGCGTTCTATTCATACCGCTTCGCCGGCGAAGATCACTTTATGCCGGCCCTGATCGACAACGTCGGCACCAAGACGATCGTGAGCCGGACGATTCCTTTGGAAAGCGAAGGCGAGGTATTTACCTCGGATTGGTTTCCAACGAACGGGGTTCGAAATTGGAGATTCACCCCTTACAACGGTGTCGATTACGACAATCGGGGCGACTTTCGCGATCCGCGATCGATCAACTTCAGTGATTCGGTCGCTGTCACTTCTCGCTCTGCCTCGCGTGCGATTGCGATTGATTGGAGAAATCCTCAATTTATCGACGGGCAACCCTACACTTTCTATCCGGTTTATATCGGGCCCGGAGCTTCGCTCTACTTTATTAAGGGCTCGAGTGACTCCGCCACCGTTGCCGTCGTCCCTAACGACAGCGCAATAGCTTTGGTTCGCTAGTCCGCCGGAATTTCCGACGGCGTCTCGCCTGAATCGGCGACAGGCGGGACGCTTGAAGGACCGTTGCGAATAATCTTTCCTTCCTTCATCACGAACGAGACCCGTTCGGTGGCAGTGATGTCGGTCGTAGGGTCTCCGGCCATGGCGATGACGTCCGCCAGTTTGCCTTTCTCCAGAGTTCCAAGTTTTTGGGCGATACCGAAAAGATCGGCCGCGTTGCCGGTAGCCGTTTTCAGCGCGTCAATCGGCGGCAATCCGAGGTCCACCATCAACTTAAATTCTTTCGCATTCTGTCCGTGCGGAAAAACGGCTGCATCGGTGCCGAAAGAAATCTTAACGCCAATTTTTACCGCATTCCGAAACATTTCCGACCGCGCGTCATAAGCCGCTTTGGCTTTGGCCTGCAACGCGGGCGGATAATTGCCCATTTTTTGAATGATCCATTCTGCCGCCATCAAGGTCGGCGTGAGATACGTTCCCTTGTTTTTCATTAAGGTGAGCGTCTCGGGCTTTAGGAACGAGCCATGCTCGATCGAGTCGACTCCGGCCTCGATTGCGTCTTTCCCGGCCTGATCGCCATGACAATGGACCGCAACTTTCTTGCGCAAACGATGGGACTCATCGACCAGCGCGGCCATTTCGGCAGGGGTTAATTGTGGAGTGTCGACTTCATCGGCCAATGACAGAACGCCACCCGAAACCGCGGCCTTGATCACGTCCGCGCCATTTTTCACTTCGAACCGGACCGCTTTGCGAATCGCGTCCGGCCCATCGGCGATTCCGTCGCTATAGTCGGGTTCACGCCCGAAGAGCATGTCGCGAAAACCGCTGGTCGGATCGAAATGTCCGCCGGTCGCGCCGATTCCAAATGTCGCGACCAACATCCTTGGGCCGACGATCACCCCTTTGTTGATGGAATTGCGCAGCGCGACATCCACAAATTCCTTGCTGCCGACAAAACGGCTGCCGAGGTCGCGCACGGTTGTGAATCCCGCTTCGACGGTTGCCTGGGCATGTTTGGTGGCCATGATCGCATGCTCCGAGACGTTTTCTCCGACCTCTTGCAGGCGGCGCTCATTATAATTGCCGGAGAAATCGAGGGTCAGATGGGTATGACCATCCATGAATCCCGGCGACAAGGTCGCGTCGCCGAGGTCGATGACCTGCGCGCCTGTTGGTGCGGGCAAATTGCTTCCGGCGTCGACAATCTTGTTCCCCTGAACGATCACCACGCCGTTCTGGACGAGCGCTTTTGATTTTCCATCGAACAAACGCGCGGCCTTGAGGACCACGGTTTTATCGGCGGCGTGAGTGGTGCAGGACAACGCAAGAAGCAGGAGCAGAAAGAAAGCTCTTTTCATACTGCCGGTGTAGAAAGTCGTATCCGATTACGCAAGCAAAAGGTGAGATTTTGGAGTGGGGGACCGCCGAGCGCCGGGGTGGGGGTGGGTTTGTTAGGTTGAAAAAAAAACAACGAGGGGGAGCGGGGCGGGGGCGCGCCGCACGCCAAGCGCA
>JAICWQ010000202.1 GCA_025934755.1 Chthoniobacterales bacterium
CCGCATTGGGATCGACCCAGCAGATCGAGGTTTCACCAGCAATCACGCCGGCCAGGCCCGGGCTGTAGGCTGGTTTGGCTTCAGTGGTCATTTCTTTAGTTCACGTTAACGACGATACGCGATTCGACAAATGCTCAGTCGCGAAAACCTTTCCAATCGTCGGCCGCGGGATTGTAGTCGAGCAGATCGTAAAGTTCCTGCCGGGTCTGCATCTGGTCGAGCCAGTCGGTTTGGACACCCGTCTTTTTTAAAGCCGCGAAAAACTTCTCGGTCGCCTTCATCGAAATTCGAAACGCGCTCTGCGGGAAAATCACCATCCGGTAGCCAAAATCCTCGAGCTGCTGAAAGGTCAACAATGGGCTCTTGCCGAACTCCGTCATGTTCGCCATCAGCGGCGACTTGATCTCTCTGGCGAAATCACGGAACTCGTCGGCAGTTTGAAGGGCCTCAGGAAAAATTGCGTCCGCCCCGGCGGAAAGATATTCACCCGCCCGCTCAATCGCACTGTCGAAACCCTCGACCGCCCGGGCGTCGGTTCGCGCGATGATCAGAAAATCGTGGTCCTTGCGGGCGGCAACGGCCGCTTTGATTCTTGCCACCATCGCTCGAGCATCGACAATCGTTTTTCCAACGACATGTCCGCACCGCTTGGGGAATTCCTGGTCCTCGATGTGACAGCCGGCAACGCCCCCTTTTTCAAGCTCACGAATCGTTCGGGTAATAGCGTCGCCTTCTCCGAAACCGGTGTCGGCATCGACAATTGCCGGAATTCGCACCGAATGGGCGACGTAACTTGCCAAACGCACGACTTCGTCCCTCCACAGCAGTCCAATGTCCGGCACGCCGGCGGTCGAATTGGCCATTCCGGCGCCGCTGACGTAAACCGCGTCAAACCCAGCTTGTTCAACTTGTCGCGCCATCGATGCGTTCGGCACGCCCGGCATCATGACGCTGCCCAGGGAAATGAGATGTCGAAGACGCGCTGCCCTGGTGTTCATTTCATTACCAGCGATGCCATCAACTCAGCGACGGTCTTCGCTTCATCCAGCTTCCACGCGAAATCGACAACCTTCTTCGCGCGCGTTTCACCCAACGCCGGCACGACCAGGGCATTGAATTTGCCTTCAAGTTGTTTGTCGCTCAACGGGTTCATCGCGTTGCCTAACGGATAATCCACCCGTTTCGTCAGCTCGCGGCCGTCGGCCAACGTCACGTGCACAATATTCGCGACCGCTTGCGCGTAGATCGCGCTCAATTCGGCATTACGCTGCACCGTGACGTTTTCGAGAAATTTCCAGATCTTGGGATCCATGAAACGCTCCGGCTGAAACTGTTTGTCCGTCACTTCGCCATCGATCAATGCGATGCTCGTGATGTAGGGCAAACTGTGGTCCGCAGTCTCCCGCGTCTCGGGTTTCCATTTCTCCGGCTCGCTTCCAATGATGTCGACCGATGCATCGTGACTTTCGATTCTCACGGATTTGACCCTGGCGGGATCGCCAATGTCCTTGCGCAGGAATAAGGCCGCTTCGATCGCGCTCTGGCTGTGATATTCGGACGGCCAATATTTAATGCTGGTCTTTAGAATCATCGAGGCCGGCCCTTTACCGGGCATCGCTTCCTTTTTTTTGTCGAACACGGATGCGACATCGCCTAACGACACGCCAAGTTCTTTTTCAAAACCCATTTGGCCTTCGAAAATCGGCGCCGGCCCGGTCATGCCTGCCCGGGCAAGAAGGGCTGCATAAACGCCGTGGCGCGCCGCGTTCGCGAACGCGACCCCTTTCCAATGCGAAAGTTCTCCGACCCGGGCCTGTCGAAATGCCGCGCAATTCACACCGGCGATATTAATGGCGTGGCGCGTTCGCTCGGGGTCGAGCTTCATTAACTTCGCCGACGCGAGCGCAGTCGAAAACACGCCATAAGTCGGATGGTCCCATCCTCGCGCCCGAATGCTTGCCGCGTCACAAAGCCGGCATTGCACTTCGTAAGCGATCGCCGCAGCCGTGATCGCTTCCTCTCCGGTCGCGCCGACACTTTCCGCGACCGCGAAAACCGCGGCAAGATTATCACTCGGATGCGCCGGTTCCTTCGAAAGGTAAGTATCGTTGTAATCGAAATAGCGAATGCAGCAACCGTTAGCGAACGCTGCCCAATCCGGAGGCGCTTTGTGAGTTGTTCCAATGATTGTCGAGCCATCTTTCGCCGAAAAATCCGAAGCCACCGTGCGCGCGATGGTGCACGGCTCTTCGTTCCAGGCCCCGATCGCGCACCCGAACGAATCAATCACCCTCCGTTTCACCTCATGAACGACGTCCTGGGAAAGATCTTCGAAGTTCAATGAGGTCGCGTATTCCGCGAGTTGGTGCGCGAGAGTTTTTGTAGACATGAAATTGAACGTCCAATCTGCCGACGATTCGTTGGTCAGCAAGCTGTTGTAGAGGCGCTTGTGCCAGGCGCCCGTTTACTAGTTCGGCGTTTGACACAAACGCCGCTACAACGATCCGTTCGGGTTGCCCTCCAGCGCAAAACCGCGCACAGTCTTTTCTGAATGGACAAAGTTTATCCTGATGCGAAGGCCGCGCTCGAAGGCCTGCTTCACAATAACATGACGATTGCAGCCGGCGGGTTCGGGTTATGCGGCATACCCGAAAATCTGATCGCCGCCGTCCACGAAAGCGGAGTGAAGGGTCTCACAATTGTCGGCAACAATGCCGGCGTGGATAACTTCGGGATGGGAGTCCTCCTCCCGGCGCGCCAGGTGAAAAAAGTAATGGCGTCGTACGTCGGCGAGAACAAAGAGTTCGAACGACAGGTCCTCGCCGGAGAACTCGAGCTGGAGCTGATTCCCCAGGGCACGTTGGCCGAACGACTCCGCGCCGGCGGAGCTGGAATTCCCGGATTTTACACCCGCACCGGCTTCGGCACAAAACTCACCGAAGCCAAGGAAACGAAAAAATTTGGCGACATGGATTACGTGCTCGAACCAGGAATAACCACGGAACTTTCGATCGTGAAAGCATGGAAAGGCGACAAATCCGGCAACCTCATCTACCGGGAAACGTCACGAAATTTCAACCCCATGATCGCGACCTGCGGGAAGATTTGCGTAGCCGAGGTGGAACATCTTGTTGAAATTGGAGAGCTCGATCCGGATCAGATCCATACCCCGGGAATTTTTGTCGATCGCATTGTTCAAGGTGCGAACTACGAAAAACGGATCGAGTTCCGGACCGTTCAGGGAGCGGATCCAAGCAAGAAAACTTCATCGCCGATTCGAGATTTAATGGCGAAGCGTGCCGCCCAGGAATTGCGGGACGGTTATTATGTCAACCTCGGGATCGGCATCCCAACTTTGGTCGCCAATTACATTCCAGAGGGAATCCACGTCACATTGCAGTCGGAAAATGGGCTTCTTGGGATCGGTCCGTTTCCAAAGCCGGGCGAAGAAGATCCCGATCTGATCAACGCCGGCAAGCAAACCATTACGACCATGCCGGGGTCGGCGTTTTTCTCAAGCGCCGACTCGTTTGGCCAAATTCGCGGTGGCCACATTGATCTGGCGATTCTCGGCGCATTCGAAGTCACCGACAAGGGCGACATCGCGAACTGGATGATTCCCGGCAAAATGATCAAGGGTCCCGGCGGAGCGATGGACTTGGTTGCCGGCGTGAAACGTGTGGTGGCGGTAATGGAACACACCTCGAAAGACGGCAGTCCGAAGATTTTGAAAAAATGCTCGCTGCCGATCACCGGCCTCGGCGTGGTCAATTTAATCATCACCGATTTGTGCGTGTTCGAAGTAATAGAAGGCGGCGGGCTCGTTCTCACCGAGATCCACTCCGACGCCAGCGTGGACGACATCCGCGCAAAAACCGGCGCGCCATTCGAAGTAAAACTCAAGGGCTAAAGCTTCTTAACTTACACCTCGAAGTAGAGATGA
>JAICWQ010000238.1 GCA_025934755.1 Chthoniobacterales bacterium
ATGACGGCGACATCGACATTGCCGTAAACTGCGTCAATACGATTCCGCAACTTCTGCGCTGCGATTCGACCTGGAAGCGCAACTGGATCAAGATTCAATTGGTCGGCGTTAAATCGAACCGCTCGGGAATCGGGACGCGCGTTATTGTGACGGCGCATAACAAGCCGGACAGGCCGAAACCGCTGGTCCAAATCGATGAGCTTCGCAGCGGCGGTAGTTACTTCTCTCAGAATGATCGGCGCATGCACTTTGGCCTCGATCAGGCTACGCAGGCGGATTCGGTCGAACTGCGGTGGTTGAGCGGACAGGTCGATAAGCTGACGAATCTCGCCGCCAACCATCTGTACATCATTGAGGAAGGTGGCAAGATCCTCAAATGTGAAGAATTAACGCCGGCCAAGAAGGTGTGATGCGGGGCATCTGGCTCGCCGTTTTTTTCTGTTGTGCTTTACGCGCGGATAATTGTCCCTGGCTGAATGGTGCGACCGTTGGCGGCCTGCTCGGTGTGCCCGTAACGGTTCAGGTCAGCGACGACGCCTGCGAGTTTCGAACCGATGCTTCAACTCCAGTGGCGTTGCGGATCGAAGTGCATACGATGCAGCAGCCGGCAACAGAGTTCAAGAGCTGGCTGGGACGTTGCGAGGCCAACGCACCGCACGTGCGCGGCATCGGAAACGATGCAGTCGAGTGTGAGTCGAAAGGAGCTGCCACCATTTTGAGCCGGGTCCGCGAACGAGCCTTTCTCGTCGCCGTGACCGGATCTTCACCTGCCGCACAGGAACAAGCCCGAAAGGCAGCCGAGCAGGTCGCAGGAAATCTGTTCTAACACCGTCTGGACTGTTGCTCCGAAGCTCGAATCGGGAAAACCTCGTTCAGCCTCGGAACTGTTCGCAATACTGCGGTGCTCTCACCAAAAAAGTTGCCGCTATCGCGCGATAGCGGCAACATAAGATTCCGAACATCTTGCTACTTGTTAGGCGAATTGAGAAATCAACTAATAGCGTTCCGGCGTCGACGAAAGAGCGCATGGTAGATCACAAGCACCAGTATTGCTCCTACAACCGCGACCAACAGGCTATAAAGATTCAAGCCGGTTACGCCCGATGCTCCGAATGCATTAAACAAATAGCCGCCCACAACAGCGCCGACGACCCCAAGGACAACGTCCAAGATAAGCCCGTCGCCGTGTTTATTCACTATCTTGCTGCCAATAAATCCGGCAACTAAACCGAGAACGATCCATACGAGGAAAGACATTATTTGTTCCTTACTTTAAAATCTGCTGCCCACGGGGACTTCGGTCGCAGTCTCGTCACGACTTACGCCATGCGTGTTGACGGACTTCTCGCCAGCCGATGAAATATCTTCGGCACCGGAGACTTTCAATACTTGTTTTGCCCCATCGATTTGTTCAGACGTATCGCAATGCACCGAGAGCAGAACCCCGCCGGCCTTGATGCGGCCTTCATAACGTTTGGCCTCGTACTCTGGAATACCCATTCCAACTAGTGCTCCCACAAGACCGCCCACCGCTCCCCCGACTCCCAAGCCTGCCAGCGCTCCCATGATCGGGCCCGCTGCGATAAATGGACCGACGCCGGGAATTGCCAAAGCGCCGATACCGGCGAGCAATCCGAGCGTGCCACCTACAGCGCCTCCCGCCGTTACACCGGTGGCTGTGCCTTCCGGAGCCTTTGTATTTTTCTCGTGCGCGAACTCCTTCGAACTCTGGTTATCCGGGAGTAACACGGATATGTTTTGCTGAGCGAATCCAGCGGCCGTTAAGCGATCTACGGCCTGTTCAGCCTGGGTGCTCGTCGGGTAAATCCCGAAAACTGCTGTATTTTTTGAAGTCATTGTATTTACCTTTTTCTTAACTAATTTTGTGTCTTCACGGTCAGTTCGTCCGTTACATTTCCCGCGCCGGCAACTTGGCGGGCGTACTGGTCGATAGTGCTCTTCTCGTCTTCTGAATGGACGGGGCCCTTTAACGTGACCTTCCCATGTTGCGAAATAATTTTGATATTGTGGCCGTAGGTGGAAAGCGATTTGTCTTTGACTACGTCCCGCCGAATTTGTCGCATAACCTCGCGGTCGGACAAATTGTTCCTTCCTTGATCTGCGGTGGGCTCGTGGCTGTTGCGATCTCGCTGATTGACCTTTGTATTGTCAGGTGTCGGTAGCTGCTGTCCTGCCTGCACAATTCCTGGTAACAAGAACGCACCGGCTAAGGCGACTTTGCACACTACTGACGTGACGCTTCGATTCATGAATCCTCTTTCGGCTTTAGCGGAGCACGCAGATGGCCGTTGTAGACGACATTGAAGATATCTGAGCGGCTTTGCCGCTCGCCTCTGCCCACAAGTGCATTACCTGCCACACATCCCAACTGGCGCCTCGCACGAAGGCAAACCGAAAACAGGGCGGCAACGCTGGACCTCCCGTAGTTGTGACGTGAGCGCCTGAGTTTTTTCGCGAAGACTTCAGTAACGTTTCCTCTGCTTCGCGTAACTAATACCTGACCGTTAGATCACGGCAGTCGATTCAGACACTTCATCAGCAAGACCGATGAAGACCTGATTACGCGATCAAAGTTCGGCCAATGGCGATCAGCGAGCCAGCAACCCCTTCTGTTAATGAGCCG
>JAICWQ010000252.1 GCA_025934755.1 Chthoniobacterales bacterium
CTCGATGACAAAATTATCGCGGCTTGGAACGGACTAATGATCTCGGCTTATGCGCGCGCTGCGCAAATTCTGGATGAACCACGTTATGCCAAAGCTGCAATTCGGGCGGCGAGGTTTGTGCGCTCAAATCTTTATGATGAAAAAAATAAGTTGCTCTTTCGCAGCTACAGAGAAGGTCGCGGCAACGTTGAAGGTTTCGCGGACGATTACGCGTTCGTGATCCAGGGTCTTCTCGACCTCTACGAAGCATCATTTGACGTTGAATGGCTAAAACTGGCGCTCGATTTGCAGGAAACGCAGGATCGTTTGTTCTTTGATGAGAAGGCCGGGGGTTATTTCTCGACCAGCGGCAAGGACAAAAGCGTCGTGCTTCGCCTGAAAGATGACAATGACAGCGCGGAGCCAGCCGCGAGCTCGGTTGCGGCGTTGAATCTGTTGCGGCTGGGGCAATTTCGGAGCGATAAACAATTGGAGGATCGCGGCCGTAAGACGATCGATGCGTTCGCGGCGACGATTAATCATTTTGCCAGCTCGATGCCGCAACTGCTGGTGGCGGTCGATTTCAGCTTAAGCAAGCCGCAGCAAATCGTGATCGCGGGAAAGACCGGCGACGACCAAACCAAAGCATTGCTCAAGGAAGTACGTCGTCATTTCCTCCCTGACAAAGTGTTAATCCTTGCGGACGGGGCTGAAGGCCAACAATTCTTCGGCGAGAAAAACGAAGCCATTCGCGCGATGTCACCAATTGACGGACAGCCGGCCGCCTACGTTTGCGAAAATTTCACCTGCAAAGCGCCAGTAACTGAAGTCAAAGATTTGAACGCGCTGCTCTCGCGTGAATAATAGCGATCGGTGAGCACAGATCGCGCTATTGTCTTTTTTGCCTGGGGTCCGGATTGGATAGGGCGCGTGGGCGCATCCATCCGGGAAAGTCGATTGCCGGATTATCCGATTTTTGTTGTTACCGACACGACAACTGACACCAGCGCCTTGCCAAAAAATGTCGAACCGCGCAGGCTTGCTTTTCAGCTCTCCGGAAAGGCGAGAAAGGCGGAATTTTTTGCACGATCGCCAGAAAAAATTAAAACCGCTTTGTTCATCGATTCCGACACGAGGGTGATCGACGATATTTCATTGGGCTTCGAGAAAGCGGAGCAACATGGGATCGCCATTGCGCCGGCGCCGCACTATTCGCTCGCCGATTTTCGCGATTTCCGTCAGGTGATGGCGGCCGAGGGCGTTACGCCGAAGGGGCAGATGGTCTACAATACAGGAGTGATCTTTGCCACGCCACATCGGCCGGACGTGCGAGCGGTTTTCGATCAAACGTTAACGCTTGCCCAAAAATATCGGGACAAAGTTTGGAACGAGCAGCCTTACTTCAGCCTGGCGATGGAGATGTTGAATTTTAATCCGTATACGCTTTCCCCCAGCTTTAATCATCGCGGGTTCGGTGAATTGATCAGCGGGTCCATTCGGATCTGGCATTCCTACGAACCAGTGCCGCACGAGGCGGCGTCGCTCGAGAAGGGTTACCTTCACCGTTACGAAAAGGGAAAATTGGTAAAGGCAGTGAAAGTTCCGTTGTGATGGCGGCGAATGTTTCGCCACGAATCGTCCTTCACATCGGCGCGCCCAAAACGGCGTCGACTTATCTGCAACGCCGACTGCGCGCGAATGCCGGCCTGTTGCGCAAGCACGGCATTTACATTCCGGTCATCCCCGCGGTCGCGGCCATGGCCGGCAATGCAAAGCTGCTGGCAACAACTCTGAGCGGGCGACCGTCGTTGACCTTTGAGCGTGGGTTTCCCGAAATTGACGTTGCGAAACTCGATCCGGCGCAAATTGTTGCCGAATTGCTGTCAGGTTGGCGACCGAACTTCGAATCCATCGTTCTTTCGGCGGAGAACCTGCGAC
>JAICWQ010000129.1 GCA_025934755.1 Chthoniobacterales bacterium
CTTTTGATGGGGGCAATCGCCCTGTTCATTCTTCTTGGCGTGGTGATGTATGTGACACGCAAGATCGATTGGTACGCTCGGGACAGCGCGGCTTAAGATCGACGCTTTATTTGCAACTGGATGCTGACGTTCGCGCGAACTTCAGGCATGGACGTGAAGAATGTGGGCGAGGCGAAGGAATGGTTTGAAGTTCTGCAGACAGGCGAACGAAGTCAGACTGCCATGATGACGCTTCAGCCGGAGGACGCGACCGGAGCTAATGCCGAGGCCCACGAAAACAGCGATCAGGTCTTGCTGGTGCTCGATGGCGAACTGACGGGTCAAGTTGGTGATAAAAAACCAAACCTGAAAAAAGGGGATGTGATTGTCATTACCGCTGGAACGAAGCACCGTTTTGTTAATCGCGGGACGATGCCCGCTGTGACGTTCAATGTTTATTCGCCGCCGGCTTATCCGCCGGCGAGCAAAAGCTAGAGCGACTGGACGCTCTTCAGCATTTCGTGGAAAGAGTTGTAGAGCTCGCGGTGCTGCGAAACTCCGCGACGCAGCACCGGCTTAAAATTCGCCAGGTCGGTGATGTTGATGATCTGGTCGACACTGTGAACGAATGCGCTCATCGCATCATTGGTCGCCATGCGCTGGCTGAGAAGAACAACGAAATGTTGGCGGCGTTGCGCGTCCGGACGGCGGGACAATTCGGCCAAAATCGGATTTGTTTGCAGGGTTGAACCTTTAAAATTCTCGTAAACTATCACCACGTCGTAGTTGTAGGTCTTGAGTTTGAGCAACACGTCCTCTTCGAACAAACCGAGATGGACCTTGAAAGTCATGTCGATCAGCTGCGGCACGACAACTTTCTGGTATTGCTGATGATCCACGCAAACGAGGGCGGTGTTGTCCCCAAGGTCGAAAAACGCGGAGTCGGCTGGTTCCTGGTCTGAAAACATATTTATTTAATGGAAAGCGTTTTCTGGAACATCGAGCCGCAGACCGGAATCGAGGTCGCTGTCGACTCCACGCGATTTCCGGATCAAATCGATGCCTCTGGTGATCCGACCCTTACGCGAAGCAAACAATCGGGCGGTCTCTTCGGTGATCTGGTCATTTTCGTAAGCATGCAGGATGGATTGATCGAACGTCATCCAGCCGAACGCCGAGCTGGCTTCAATGATTTCGTAGAAGCTGCGGTGCTCGCCTTCGCCGATGGCGACCGCTTCGCGGGTCCGCAAGTTGTGACCCATGATTTCGGTGAGAAGTTGGCGACCGCCATTCGCTTTTGGCGCAAGACGCTGGCTGACGATATAGCGAAGGGTGTCGGCCAGACGAATTCGGAGTTGCTGTTCTTCGCCTAACGAAAATAAACCGAGAATACGGTTGATCGATTGGCCGGCGTCCACCGTATGTAAGGTGCTCAACACCAGGTGGCCGGTCTCGGCCGCCATCATCGCGATCTCCACGGTCGCGCGGTCGCGCATTTCACCGACGAGAATGACTTTCGGCGCCTGGCGCAATGCAGCACGCAGGCCAGTTGGGTAGTTGTTGAAGTCATGACCGAGTTCGCGCTGGTTGAAGGTAGCTCTCTTTTTCGGGTGCACGTACTCGATGGGATCCTCCAAAGTGACCACGTGGACCGGCTGGGTTTCGTTAATTTCGTTCAGGATGGCAGCCAGGGTCGTGGTCTTGCCGCTACCGGTCGCGCCGGTGACAAGGACGAGTCCCGTCTTTTCCTTGGCGATCTCGTAAAAGATTTCCGGCAGCCCCAATTGCTTGATCGTTGGCACTTCGCTTTGCAGTTTGCGAAGCACCACCGAAAAGTGCCCCTGCTGCCGGAAAATGTTTACGCGGAACCGGGCTTCGTCGCTGAGCGAGTAGCTGCAGTCACACGAACCGCCGGTGAGATAATCGTAGATCAGGCGGCGGTTGCCTTGCATCAGACTGACGGCGATTTGCTCCGTTTGATGAGGAGTCAGCGCTTCGATCGGCGGGTCGACAAAAACGGGCTTCAGTTCGCCAAAGTCTTCAACCTGTAAAGGGTGGCCAACGGAAAAGTTCAGGTCGGAGATACCGTTATAGGTCTTGAGCATCGCCGACAAAATCCTATCGAGATCGGGAAGTCGCATAATCGTTTATTCGTCAGTTCCGTCGATCGGCGGTTCTTTGAGAAATTGACGGAACCTTTTTTTGTCGATGCACTTGTCGTAAGCTTCTTCCGGCGAGATGCGCGCTTGTCGGAGGTGCTCCAAGATTGCGTCGTCGAGCGGTTGATTTCCTTTTTTCTTGCCCACCTGGAGCATGCCCGGGATTTGATGCGTTTTTCCTTCCCGGATGAGATTGCCGATCGCGGTGTCGACGACCAGAATTTCAAGCGCGGCCACTCGGCCCGGTTTGTCGATTCGCTTGAACAGGTTTTGCGCAATTACGCCCTTGAGCGACTCAGCCAGAGTGGTTCGAACCTGATTTTGCTGCGTCGTCGGGAAAACGTCGATCACCCGATCGATTGATTTTGCCGCGTTCGACGTGTGCAACGTACCAAAAACAAGGTGACCGGTTGCTGCCGCGGTCAGGGCGAGCTCGATCGTTTCCAAATCGCGCATTTCGCCAACAAGAATGAGATCCGGGTCTTCGCGAAGCGCGCCGCGCAGCGCGTTGGCAAAGGAGCGAGTATGAATACCGACCTCGCGGTGTTGAACCAGGCAGTTCTGGCTGCGATGAACGAATTCGATCGGGTCTTCAACGGTCAGAATGTGATCGTGGCGATGCAGATTTGCGTGGTCGATCATGGCAGCCAAGGTCGTTGATTTACCGGAACCGGTTGGGCCGGTCACCAGCACGAGACCTTTCTTTAACATCGGAAATCTTTTCAAAACTGGCGGCAAACCGAGGTCTTCGACCGTGAGGACTTGCGAAGGGATCGATCGAAACGCGGCGGAGATGCCATATTTTTGCTGAAAGAAATTCACGCGGTATCGCATGACATCCGGCACTTCGTAGCCAAAATCGACATCGAGGCTTTCCTCGAACTGCTTGATCTTGCCTTCGGGGGCGATCTCGTAGACCATCGCTTTCAGGTCGTCGTTCTTGAGCGGCGGAAAATCGACCCGAACGAGGTCGCCGTTAATACGCAGCATGGGCGCATTGTTGGTCGAAAGGTGAAGATCGGAGGCCTTTTGCTCCGCCATCAGTTTGAAAAAGGCGTCAATGCGAGCCATGAGCGTCAGGACTGAAGAGCTAAATTGATGCCATGAAGAGGGGATTCACGGCCGCTCGAGCGGGAGCGTTTTTTCGCTGTTAACGCTGGGGCTGACGGGCCGCGTCCAAAGTGGACCGGACTTGTTCCAGCAATTTGGCCCGGCCGTAAGGCTTGGGAATGAAGCCCCGTAGACCTTGCGCCAGCATGGACCCAATCTTTGATTGTTCCGCGAAACCGCTGCTAAGAACGACGTTCACGTCCGGATTGATCGACTTGAGTTCTTCAAAAACGGCGTCGCCATCAATCACGGGCAAGAAATAATCCAGAATGACCAGGCCGATCTGTTTGCCCATCTGTCCGTAGATCTTGAGCGCGTCGAAACCGTCGTGGGCGAGCACAACTCGATATCCTTCCTCGGCCAGCATCTCCGAAGCGACGTCGGCGACATCCGGCTCGTCTTCTACCAACAAAATGTATTCCCGGCTGCCGTTCGGATTTTTGACCCGGGTTCCAACAGGGACGCCGTTGGTTCCGGAAGCGGTTGCTTTCTTATCAGTAGTTGATTCGCGTTTTAGTTCGAACCGTCTCGGACTCCGGACCGATTTGTCTTGGGGGGCTGGCGGAGGCATAACAGTGAAACCGGCGCTGCTTTTGCGGGCGGCGGCGGATTTTTTGGCCGCACCGGCCAGAATTTGCGACGTAACACGGTCGAAAAGGGACTGGGCGGTTTTGGAGGCAAGCTCAACACGCTCACCGAGAAGATCGATATAATTGTGCTCACCGCGATGCCGGCGGGCCAGGTCGGAATAACGCGACACCTGTTGGAGGATCGAATTCAGCTCGGTGGAGGTTGCGGCGATCCACTTCAAGTCTTCCTGGTCGAGCATAGTCTTATTCTAACTCAGATTCTTGGAGATAAGCCCACCAAGCGCAAAAAAGAATTCCACATATGGTTACGGCAAAAGCACCCAGGGTTAACATGAGTCGAAGTAAGTCTTACCAGCACGGTTCGTGCCCCGGTTCCACCGGCACCAACTAACCGATGTCCTATTTCCCCAGCGCGTGCCGCAGGTCCTTTTTGGCCGACTCCACCTCTCGCTCGGTTTGGTTGCAAAGCAAAATCGCTCGCAGTTTGTCGCCTTGATAATAATGGGCCACGAATTTTCGTTTCGCGTAGGTTCCGCGCAGGTCCACCCGGGTTGGCTGCACGCTGAAATCGCCAATGAAATGCAGCCGGATATCGAACATTTCGGTCCAAAAATACGGCACTTGCTCGTAACGGATCCGCTTTTTGCCGGTCATGTTCGCTCCCGCAACCAATCCCTGCTGGCAGGCGTTTTCCCAGTGAGTCTGACGACGTACGCCGCCCATGATTCGATCTGGATAGAATGCCAGGTCGCCCACGGCAAAAATTCCCTTCTCTTCGGTCTCCAGATATTCAGTCACGGGCGAACCGTGGGGACCGGAGAGCGGAGTATTACGGACAAGATCGAGATTTGGTTCGGCGCCACAACAGACAACAGCCAAACCGGCGGCCACTCGATTGCCACTCTTAGTCTGAATATTTCTCAGCACGGTCTTGCCTTCGAAGCCGTTTAAACTTTCGCCGATCAGCAGCGAAATTCCGTGCTTGGCAAAGTATTCCGTTAGCCAGGGTCCGGTTTGCGAATCCAGGTAACGGTTCAGCAGATACGAATTGCGGTGCATCATCGTCACCTTCAGTTTCATCATCCGCAGACTCGACGCCACTTCGCAGGCCAGTAACCCACCGCCTACCACCATTACCGTCTTCTCGATATCGGCCATCTCGCGCAAGGCCAGGGCGTCGCGCACACTTCTCAAATAAATAACGTTGCCGAGATTGACCCCGGCCACCGGCGGACGCACCGGCCGGCTGCCCATGGCCAGACAAGCCTTATTGAACTCGATACTTTCGCCGTTTCCAAGAACTGCCAGGCGGCGCTCTATATTGAACTGTTTCACGATCGTCGCGAAACGGGTTTCGATTTTGTGAGAATCAAACCAGCGCTGGTCGAAATAGCCGAGTTTCTTTAACGGCGCAGTCTTTTCGCGAAGAAAATCCTTCGACAACATCCAGCGGTGGTAAGTCGGCATGATCTCCGCCCCAACAATCGTAATCGAGCCGCGCTTGTCGTGTTTGCGAACGCCTTCGCAGGCGCTTGCTCCACCCGCGCCGGTGCCAATAACTAAATAATCGCGCTGGATCATCGGTAAAAGGTTCGACGATAAAGAATTCCCGCCTTCAATAGCGAGGAAAAATGATACTCGGGTGGAGGATACCGATCAAACGTCCGTCAGAGAAGTCGTTGTCGAAGTGCTACTTATAATACAGCTCGACAGATGATTACCGATGCAATTACCCCGGTCAGATCTGCCAGTAAACCAGCCGGAATTGCGTGCCTCGTCTGCTTGATCCCGATCGATCCAAAATAAACCGCCACCACATAGAACGTCGTCTCGGTGCTGCCATAAATCGTGGCTGCAGTCAGACTGACGATGTTATCCGGGCCAAGTCGATGGACTATGTCGGTCAGGAGGGCGAGAGTTGCGCTTCCGCTCAACGGCCGCATTAATGCCAGCGGCACCAGATCGGCAGGGAAATGTAATGGCCTGAGAACGGGATTCAGCATTTTCGTCAGAAGATCAATCCCGCCCGCGCCTTTGAACATTCCGATTGCGACCAGCATGGTGACCAGGAATGGAATGATTCGCAAAATCACGTTGAAGGATTCCTTCGCGCCTTCAACAAACTCATCGTAGACCTTGATCCCGCGAGCGGCCGCATAGACCGGGAAAAAACTGAGTAGCAGAGGAATCGCCAGGATGGACAAGGCGTTGACCATTCGAGCGAACGGATTTTGCAACGCTGGGTCCGTTGGCAGCGGAAGGCGAAATACGTCCGGCATTACCATTCGCAAAAACAACATTAGAAAGAACACCCCAAGCAAGGCCAGTGCGACCATCCCCCAGGGCGCCGGGCGGGACAGTGGTGGTTGGCCAAGCGATTCGTCGTCGAACGCGAATTTGTCCGTGCCTTCGGCAGGGACGTCGCGCTGCGAAGTCCGCGGACGGATCGGCGGGGTGTCCGCACCATCATTTTCTTCGCGCCTTGGTTTGAAGAATGACAGACGCTCAAAAAACTTCGCGGATAACACTGCCACCGTCGCCGCGCACAAGGTTGCGAAAAACGCAGTCCCGACAATCACGGTGGGCCGCGCCGAACCGGCCGACGCCAGGATCGCGATCGCGGTTGCCGGAATTAATTGGACGGAGCTCGTATTGATCGCGAGAAAAGTGCACATCGCGTTCGAGGCAATGCCTGGGCGCGGATTCAGCGATTCCAAGTCTTGCATCGCCCGCAATCCAAGCGGGGTGGCAGCGTTCCCGAGGCCGAGCATGTTGGCGGCCATATTCATAAGCATCGAACCCATTGCCGGATGGTCGGCCGGGACTTCAGGAAACAAACGCAGCAAGAGCGGCCGCAATCCGTAAGCAATTCGCTGGACCAATCCGGCGCGCTCGGCCAAACGCATGACCCCGAGCCACAATGCCATGACGCCCCACAATCCAATGGCGATTGTTACGGCGGTTTTCGCGCCGTCCAACGCGCCGCCAGTCACATCTTTTAGCCGATCGTTCCAGCCGCCAATCGCGACCGCGAGCAGGACCAGCGCGAGCCAGATGTAATTCAGCACGCCACTATCTTTACCTGTGCAGACTAACGACTGCCAGTCGATTTATGATTGCATTAACGAACTTGGGTTCGACACACTGCCGGGATGAACGACACCCGCGACACAACTGGCAACCCGGCTCCGCTTGGCCTCCTTGGTTTCGGCCTCACCACTGTGCTGTTGAATTTGCATAACGCCGGTTTCTTTGAACTGAACGCGATGATCCTGGCCATGGGGATTTGCTATGGTGGAATCGCGCAAGTGATCGCCGGAATAATGGAGTGGAAGAAAGGCAACACTTTCGCCACGACCGCGTTCATCTCCTACGGTCTATTCTGGCTCTCGTTGGTCGCGATGATTTTGATGACCAAACTCGGCTGGGCCACGGCGTCCAACGACAAGGCGATGGCGGCGTATCTTTTCATGTGGGGCCTGTTCACCCTGGTGATGTTCATTGGCACCCTGCGTTTGCATGTCGCCGGGCAAATCGTTTTCGGATCGCTGACGATTTTGTTCTTCTTGCTCGCTTACAGCGACTACGCGAATGCGAGTTCGGGCTTTAAACATTTCACCGGCTGGGAAGGAATTTTCTGCGGGTTTTCGGCCATCTACACCGGTCTGGCCCAAGTGCTGAACGAACTTTACGGCAAAGTTATTTTGCCCCTGGGCTCTGTTAAATAATTGTGATCTTAGGTCGAGGCCGTTGCCCTCAATGGCCCGCGAGCGATTGAGGTCAATCGCCCCTGCCTTTTAGCAATGTCGCCGCGAGTTGCATCGCCGAATCGCTCTTGCCACCGAGCATTCGTGCAATTTCTTCCTGGCGCGCTTTGCCGCTGACTTCCCGAAGATTTGAAAATGTGCGACCACGCGAAACATCCTTGGTCACGACGAAATGGGATGCGGCCCGGGCGGCGACCGGGGCGAGGTGAGTAATGCTAATTAATTGATGCTGTTCCGCCAAGGTTTGCATCTTTGCGCCGACCGCATGAGCAATCTCGCCGCCGACGTTTGTGTCGATCTCGTCGAAAATTAGCAGCGGAATTGCGTCGTGCGCAGCGAGGGCAGATTTGATCGCCAGCATCAGGCGCGAAATCTCACCGCTGGAAGCGATTACGCGCAATGGTTTGAGCGGCTCGCCCGGATTGGCCGAAAAAAGCAGTTCGACCGAGTCGAAGCCGTTCCCATTCGCCTCATCGAGCGGGCTGAGTTTTGCCTCGAACTCTGATTGCCGAAATCCCAGATCGCGCAGATTTTTTCGGATCGTCTCGGAAAGTTTGGGCGCAGCTTTCGTCCGGAGCTTTCGCAACGCTTCCCCGGCCCGATTCATTTGAGTCCGGACTTCTTCGATTTCTTTAACGAGGCGCTCCAACTCCTCGTCGCGCCCTTCAATCTTTCGCATTCGTTCCGTCGCTCGTTCGCCGAAAGCGATGACCTCGGCAATCGACCCGCCGTATTTACGTTTCAAAGTTTCGAAAAGGGAAACGCGTTGTTCAAGGGCAGCGAGCTGTTCCGGATCGAGATCCAGTTTCTCGGCGTAATTGGAAAGCGACCGCGCGATTTCGGAGAGCTGCACGACGGCCGCGGCGTGCTCCGAGGCGAGCTGCGATGTGGAGACGTCGATTTTTTCCAGCTCACGGAGCAATCGTTGCGTCTCGGCAAGTTGGGAAAGGACTGAATCGTCCGCTTCCGAAAGTTTATTCGCTGCTGCGCCGGCCAGTTCGATCAGCCGTTTGCTGCTACTGGAAAGTTTGTAGCGTTGCTCGATTTCTTCTTCTTCTCCGGCGGCAAGGTTCGCCGAATTGATCTCACTGATTTGATGGCGGAGAAGATCCAGTTCCTGTTCCCGCGCGGTTTCAGCGGTATTGAGGGCCGCGTGCTCCGCCGTCAAAGTCTGCAATTCGCGAAAATGTCTGTTGTATTCCTCGAGTTGCCCGGTGGCTCGCGCGAAAGAATCGAGCAAAGAAAGCTGTTTGTCAGGGGACAACAGCGACTGGTGATCGTGCGGGCCGTGAAGGTCGATCAGCGCATCGCCA
>JAICWQ010000008.1 GCA_025934755.1 Chthoniobacterales bacterium
CTTCCGGCGCCGTCGTCGCTTCCGGGCTCCTGGCGGAGCCGGTCGGCAGCGGAGTTCCACCAGATTGTTCGCCACGACGATTCTTGCCTCTCTTGCCAGGTTTTCCCGAATCCGGCGTCACACTGGGTGACATCTCCGTTTCAGCACCGGCTGCGGGTGAAGTCATTTCGCCTGGCTGAACTTGGGCAGTGTTTTTTCCTTTCTTTTTTCTCCGTTCGGGAGACGCCATATTTGCTGCCGGCGACGTGGCCGCGTCAGCGGGTCCGGCACTTTGCATTCCAGCAGCCTTGTTCTTGTTCTTTCCTTTGCCCTTTTCGAAGGCCGATGTTGCGGCACCGCTCGATGAAGCTGCGCCGAGGGTTGGCGGCGGAACCTTGTTCAAATCCTCGGACTTAAGTTTTTCCTTCAACTGGCTTTGGGCGTTGGCATCTCCGGCAACGGACCAGCCTTTCTCGACTTTCGCTTGGGCAACTTTCGCTTTCGCGGAAGGCGGAGGCGCAGCCCCGGCCGATTTGTTGATCCTCGCCGGCGCGGCCACCACCAAGGCATTCCCCTGAACCTTCGTTAGGCCTCCGGATTTTGCCGCGACCGAAACATCAACGTTGGCCGGGCGTTCCAGCTTTAGTCTTTGAATTGGCCGGCTCGAATATTGGTTGAGCACATTGATGTCAGGCCCGTAGCTGTAAACGGTTTTATTTTTGTAGGTAATATTTGTCACGTTCACGGTCTGGGTGACGTAAGTGACATTCTGCTGGTAGGGCACGAGACGAGAACGCAGGACCGGTTCGCCGATGTAACGGACGTCGACAAAGTTGTAACAGGCCGGGCCGATATCGAATTCGGCATCGATGTGGCCGGTGAGGGGACGACTTTCATAAACAGACTCTGTCTCAGGCGGTAGGGGCGCCCATCCAATGTAATTCCCGCCGGTTCGCCAGGAAACCCAAGCCGGCCCCCATTCATAACCGGGCTTCCAAACCCAGCCGTAATCGGCCAACTTGACCCAACGGCCATAGTGATAGGTGGCCCAACCGAAATCTTCGTACGATACCCAGGTCCAACCTTCTTCAGTGTAGGCCCAATAACCGTCCGCGTAGGGCCGCCACGTTGAACTGTTGGCCGCAACATCCGGTTGCCAGCAATAACCGTAGTCGCCGACCTCAAACCAACTCCCGCCACTGAGATTATCGTAGAAGAAATTGACCGACATTTCCTGCGTTCGCGCCTGAGGCGCGACAAAAAGCACGACCGCGATAAAGGCGAAAACAGGGACCAGCTTTTTCATAAGAGACCAATGTTCGGAGTTTGGACTTTTTCGGCTGCGACTTTATTCAGCGGCTTTTTGCACCGGAAACCTCACTCCCGGAACGATATCGCCGTTACGCCGATCAGCGGGGCCGCAAGACCAAAAACGACCGCGCTCGATGCCGGCAAACTGAAAGGACCTGGGGTTGAGCAGAGTCAAGGGTGCTGACAATTTTATTGTAATCCGCGACCGAATTGACCGGTTGCTGATTTACTTCCTCAATCACATCGCCCTTTTGCAGATCGGCGCCTCCAAAAGACGGATCAACGTTCGTAACCACGACTCCATGGACGCTGTTCGGGAGATCCAGTTGGCGGGCGATCGCTGGCGTTAATTCTCCAACCTGAAAGCCGCTGAGTCCCGACGACCCTTCATCGTTCTCGTCGGGATTTTGCGGGGCCGGCGTCTGGCGCGGCCCAGCTTGCCCGGTTAAATAGCCGGGCGGCTGTTCCCTGATTTGGGTCGAGACCGTAATTGGCTTACCGCCGCGTTCGATTTCCAACTCCACCTTTTTGTTGAGACCGGCTTGCGAAACAAGCCTTCGCAGATCGGTAAAGGTTTTTACGTCGTGGCCATCGAACTTGCGGATCAGGTCGCCCTTTTGAAGGTGAGCGTCTTCCGCCGGAGATCCTGGAACCACTTCATCAACGACCACGCCTTCATCTGATGGCGACGCCGCCTGTCCTGGCTGAGCAACGCGCATTTGCACTCCGAGATAGCCGTGAATGATCCGGCCTTGCTTCAACAAACTTTCGAGGGCGGTGCGAACGGTGTTCGAGGGAATGGCAAATCCTACGCCGGCCGAAGCACCGCTCGTTGAGATGATGGCAGTGTTGATGCCCACTACTTCGCCGCGCAGATTGATGAGCGGTCCCCCGCTGTTGCCGGGATTAATTGCCGCATTGGTCTGCAACAATTCTCCGACTTCGCTGGCCCGGCCTTTGTAACTGATAATTCCGTCCGTCACCGTTTCTTCGAATCCAAACGGATTGCCAATCGCAAGAACAAAATCGCCAACCTGCACCGAGTCGGAATCGGCCAGGACGAGCGGTTTGACCGAAGGATTATCGATCTTGAGCACAGCGATATCCATCTGCGAATCGGCTCCGATTAACCGCGCCTTTTCCGTGCGCCCATCGCTCAGTTGCACTTCGATTTCGTCCACCTGGGCAACGACATGATTGTTTGTGACGATGTGGCCCTCGTTACTCACGATCACGCCGGAGCCGAGCGAATTCTGGACGAGGGCCTCATCCCGGCCGCGATATTGTCTTCGCGGATTTCCGAAGAAAAACTCGAACGGGTCCATTCCCTGACGGCGAACACCGATTTTCTTCGACGTTTTCACGGCCACGACCGATGGAACGACGCTCTTAACCAGCGCGCGGCGTTCCTGATTCAACGCTTCCAGCGAAGCAACCTGTTTCGGATCAACATTGGGGGACTTGGCGAGAGTGTATTTCTCGGGAGCGCGCTGAAGGGTTCCCAGGGCTCCATGCTTGAGGCGATAGTCGTACAGCGCGGAGATCCCAAGGCTGAGCAATGCGACAAACACAAAAAATTTGAACAGGTTCTTCATTAGCTGACGTTCGAAAAGGTTCGTCCTTGTTGTTCGACAATCAACTGCTGGAAACGTTGATTCTGCGGCGCGACCAGTCCTGGATCAGAGGCAAAGATCGACGTCGCAGCCCGCCGGGCGCGTTGCATCAGCTCCGCGTCGCGCTTGAGATTACCGATTTTCAACGCTGGCAGGCCGCTCTGCGCCGTGCCCAGCAAATCACCGGGTCCGCGCATCTCCCAGTCTGCCTCCGCTACCTCAAAGCCATCGCCGGTTTTCTCCAGGACAGCCAATTTTTCGGCCGTTTCTGACGACGGCTCCGAGGTAAGGAGAATACAATACGATTTGTGTTCGCCCCGCCCGATCCGTCCCCGAAGCTGATGAAGTTGGGCCAGCCCGAATCGCTCGGCGTTTTCAATCAGCATCACCGTCGCGTTCGCAACATCGACACCCACCTCGATTACGGTAGTGCTGACGAGTGCCTTCGTTTCACCGCTGCGAAATCGCTCCATGATTTCCTGCTTTTCGGGACCTGGAATCCGTCCGTGGAGTAACTCGCACGACCAGGGATGGAGCCGTTCGCGCCAGCGTTCGTATTCTACTGCCGCCGCTTTGGCCTCGAGCTTTTCGCTTTCCTCAACCAACGGATAAACGACGTAGATTTGGCGCCCGGCCTCAAGTTGCGCGCGCAAGAAACTTAACACTTCACCGAGTTTTGCCGAATTACGGACCGCGGTGATAATTTTCCCGCGGCCGCCCGGCATTTCGTCGAGGGTCGACACATCGAGATCGCCATAAACAGTCATGGTGACGGTGCGCGGAATCGGCGTGGCGGTCATCACCAAAACATCCGGCGCCGGTTCGTCCGGCCGCTGCCGGATTAGGCGCGCCCGCTGGACCACGCCAAACTTGTGTTGCTCGTCAATCACTACGAGGCCCAAATTCGGAAACGACACTTTCTCATAAAGCAAAGCGTGGGTGCCAATGATGACATCGGCTTTGTCCTCACCTTCAACCAGCGGCAAAAAACTTTCTTCCTGGCGGGCGGCCGTTCGGATCGATAATTTCACGCGCAGCGGTTCGAGCCACCGTCTCAGAACGGCATAATGCTGCTCGGCCAGGATTTGAGTCGGAGCCATGAAAGCTGCCTGATGACCGGCCTCCACTGCGAGCAAAATGGCCGCTATCGCCACCACCGTTTTTCCGGAACCGACGTCGCCCTGCAACAAACGGTTCATCGGATGTCCGACCGAGAGATCGTGTCTAATTTCCGCGATCACCTTTTCCTGGGCAGTGGTCAATGCAAAGGGCAGCGAACGCAGAAATTTCTCCAACAATTCCCCCCGCCCGCCGCGCGCCGCGCTCAGTTTTGAATGGGATTCGTTTCGGCGAGACGCAATCAACATCTGCATCGCGAAAAACTCGGACAAAACCAGATGCTCGCGCGCGACCTCGAACGATTCCCACGTTTCGGGAAAATGGATCGCGCGAATGGCTTGCCCGCGGTCCCCGTTTTTCAGATTTTTGGGCAGCAATGGCTCGATCGGTTCGGTATCGAGCTCTTGCAGCAGGCGATAAATGATGCTGCGCAGCACCCGTTGCGACAGGCCTTCCGTCGCCGGATAAATCGGCGTGATTCGCCGCAAGTGAATCGATCGCTCTTCATCATTTTCGATCACTTCAAACTCAGGATGATCCATGCAAATTCGGCTTCCGCGCAATCGCGGTTTTCCGAAAACGACCAGCTGCTGGCCGGTCGCGATCATTTTTTGGATGTAATGCAGATTGAACCAGCGACAGGTCAGGGGTTGGCTCAGGGCATTGGCGTCGGGTTCCTGCAACGTTGCCTCAAAAATTTTTTTCCAACCGCCAAATCGCCGCAACGACGTTTTAATAACTTCCCCGGAAAGGCAGACTGGTTTGTCACTCTCCTCGCGCGGAAACTTCGGGAATTGATGCCGATCTTCGTGGCGCCGCGGAAAATGGGTCAACAAACCTTCGGCGGTTGTGATGCCCAGCCGCCGCAGCGCCAGAATCTTCGGACGCGGGATCCATTCAACATCTTGCAGTTGCTGGGATATTTCCATTAAGCCGTCGGCTCCGATTCCCGCAGCGCTTCCACTCGAATCTCCAGACGGGTTTCGCCTTCGTAGTGGTCCGGTCGAATGCGAAAAGCAATATCCCACGGCTGCGGCGGGAGAGGATTGAGAGCGGCGCCGAAGAAAATTGCGCGACGCTGATGGCCTCGTTGCCGCAGCACTAACGAGAGATGATTCTCACCAACTACTCGAGGGGCGATTACGGGCTCAACGCCGCGCGCAAAAAAAAGCGGCTGCGGATTGCCGTTCCCAAAAGGCTGGAGCATTTCGTGCCAACCGAGAAAATCGTGATTCAATTCGCCAAAGGTGAGTTCGTGATCGAGGTGGAGTCGGGGCTGCAAATCGTCATCGGACAAAAGTTTGCGCGCAACGGCACAGAATTGCGGGGCGAAGAGATCGACGTCCTCTTCCTGAATGGTCAGGCCCGCTGCCATTTCGTGGCCGCCGTACTTTTGGAGCTTTTCCCCGCAACCAGTCAGGGCCTCCACCAGATGAAAACCTGTGATGCTGCGGCCACTTCCTTTCCCGAGCCCGTTTTCGTCGAAACCGATCACAATCGCCGGCCGATGATATTTGTGAGCGACGCGGGAGGCGACAATGCCCAGAACACCCGCGTGCCAGCCACGCGCCCACACCACAATGGCGGCATCACGCGAAGGATCGAAATCTCTAGCGATCTTTTCCTCTACCGCAGCTAGAATCTGCTTTTCGACATCCTGTCGTTCGCGATTTTGCTTATCTAGAAATTCCGCGAGCTCCGTCGCTTCACTTTCACTTTGGGTCAAAAGAAGCTGAAGCGATTTCTCGGCCGTGCTCAAACGCCCGGCCGCGTTCAACCGCGGTCCAAGACGATACCCGATGGCTTCAGTAAAGATTGGCGCTCTCACACCGCTGACCTGCATCAGCTTTTTCAGGCCGGGCCGGGCCGAGCGCGCGATCTCAACTGCGCCGCGCTGGACCAGGGTACGGTTCTCGCCGCAAAGAGGAACGATGTCGGCGACCGTCCCCAGGGCGACCAAATCGAGCCGCGATTTCAAATCGAAGTCGACCGGCCGTGTTTTCAACAGCGCGTGACAAAGTTTGAAAACAATTCCAGCGGTGCACAGGTAATGAAATGGCGAATCTCGACCGATCTTGGGATTCACTAACGCCACGCATTCGGGCACACTGGATTTCGGTTCGTGGTGATCAACGACGATCACATCCACGCCGCGGCGGCGAAGGTCGGCGATCTCCGCGACTGACGACGTTCCACAGTCCAGCGCGATCAGTAGCTCCGGGTGATGTTGCTCCACACAGCGTTCCACGCTTTCGCGACTAAGGCCGTAGCCTTCCTCCATTCGCAACGGCAGAAACAGGTTTGGAGATGCGCCATATGCGCGCAGAGTTTCATTCAGAAGCGCCAGCGATGTAATTCCGTCGACGTCGTAGTCGCCGAAGAGAACGATTCGCTCCGGTCGATCGATCGCGGTTAAAATTCGCGACACGGCCGAATTCATGTTCGGCAGAAGAAATGGATCGCTCAGTGTTTTGAGCCGCGGCCGTAAATACGCCTGGACCTCGTCCGCATTGGCAAAACCTTTGCGTGACAGCAATCGGGCGATGCATTCGCACCCACAAATTTCGCTCCACGAAATGTGAAGGGCATTGAGTTCCTCAGGAGGAGCAATAATCCAGCGGCTCGGCACTGATTATTTTATCCGCCGGAGATTTTCTGACAACTCTGGCCGGCCCGCGGATAATCAGTTGACTTGGAACCGAGCATTCAAATAAGAGAGAGCCGTGAAACGGAACGTTTTGGCAATGGCGCTGTGGTGCTTAACCGGTTGTCAGTTGTGGCACACCATGTTGGAGCAGCCGGGCGACCGAGCGAAACGCCTCGGCGTCGAAGGAGCAGCATCCAGCGGGAGATCCGCTCAACTGGAAAAGAAAACCGAAGTCTTCACCGGCAAAGTTGTGATGATCGACGGCGCGTATCGTCTGCGTCTGTTAAAAGATCCTGACATGGTTCTGCGTTTGACCCGCGCACGCAGAGAAAGCGAGTTTGCGCAGGGGCAAATTAATTTACGGAAGTACTACGAAAAGACCGTTTCGGTTAATGGAACACTTCATGGAGAATGGATTTTTGGCGCGGACATTGTCGGTCAATGGACCCCACCTGGCGGCGACACCGGCCCAAACATGAGCGCACCGAAACAGACGAAGCCTTAGGGCCGCAGGTTTAGCTTTTCCGCGAGCCGGATCGCATCGAACGGCGCGTGCACCTTGGCGTCATTGTCGAAGTAGACAAAAACGTCGCGTCGTCGGTGGTCGATCGTCCGGTCCGCAACCAGCCCGGCATCGGGCGGCTGACGTCCCTGGCGCCATAATTTGATCCGATTTGCCCACCGATCTAATGCCCGGTCGTCGTAACCACTCACGTAAAGTTTCTCCGCGCCATGCAATCGGATGTAAACGAAATCCGACGTCAGCTCTTCAGCGTAGGGGAACTTGCCGGCGGTGTCGGCGATCACAAAACCGATGTCGTCTTTCCGCAACAACTGAAAGAAATCCGGAGTCATGAAAGTTTTATGCCGGACCTCGATTGCGTGGCGGATCGGCCTCACCGCCGCAGGATCGATCCTGGCGAAAGCGCGGGCTTTCAGTTTTGTGTCATGTTTTTTGGCGAGCCGGGACGCTTCCATTGTATCGCGGGGGAGCAGCGAAAAGAATTCGCGCAGTCGATCAGGATCGAATCCCAAACCGGGCGGAAGTTGCCAGAGAATGGGGCCGAGCTTCTCGCGTAAAGCAAGAAGACCGGAGCCAAAAAAATTCGCCAATGCGGTTTCGACACCGCGCAATTTCTTCATGTGAGTGATAAACCGGCCGCCCTTGACCGCGAAGACAAAGCCCGGCGGTGTTGCCTGGTACCATCGATGATAACTGGACGGGAGTTGCAGCGAATAAAAGGAGCCGTTGATTTCCACGGAGTTGAATGTCTTCGCCGCGAACTCGAGCTCCCGGTCCTGGGGCAAATCTTTGGGATAAAATTTTCCGCGCCAGCCGGCATAACGCCAGCCCGAGATGCCAACTCGCAATTGATTGCCGACTAAACGACGTCCAGGACGAGATCGCGCTTTGGCAATAGCTGGTGCGTTTGACATAAGTCAGCAAAGGCGCGCAGACCGCGTTTTTCCTCCTCCCCAAAACTAAATCGGAGGAAATGGCGGTAATAGTGGCGACAAAATTCGGCCGAAAATTCCGGTTCGGCGACGGCGATAACGCTGTCGATGTCATGCAAATTCTGATCCCGTAGCTTCCGCAGGCGGTCAGCGATTGATTTTGGATCACCGACTTCCGGTCGGACGAGCCAGAGCGCGTAAACGAAGGGAACGCGCCGAACCTTTTTCCATTGTTCGCCAAGATCCCAGAATTGGTAATCATTACCGTGTTCCCAACGAAAGCGGATCGCCTGGTCGCCAATGAGCAGGCGGGCGGATTCGTCAGAGCCCGACGACGTCGTCGTAACCGAGGGATTGAGATTCAATTCCCCAAGCAGACAGCGTAGCAAATTGCCTGACGTTTGCGCGGCTGGATCGAGGACGATTTCCTTTACGTCAGCGATTTTTCCGTGATGAGCGACAACCACGCTGTAAACTGGTCCGTCTGACGCGATCGAGACCCCATCGACGATCCGGTAGATTGGATTCCTTAGAAATTCAAAACTGGAAACGAGAGCAACATCCAGCTGGCCATTTGCGAGCTCAGGGCAAAGGGCGGACGGATGGTCAAGAGCGACTTCGCCTTCCCAACCATGAATGAGCGGCCGGGCATTGAGGTATTTGACCGAGCCAATGCGAAGAGAGTTCAAGTAACCGGGACCTGTGATCAATGACCAGAAATTTGCAAGAGGCTGATCACTGCCACTGATGAGCGGTCACTTTCTTTAGACGCAGGCCAGCTCAGCTTTCGGATGTGGCTGAGATGTCGATCCGTTCGCGCCGTTAGTGAGATGCCGATAGTAGCTATCGCGTTGAACTGGAACGCGCCCGGCTTCACGGATGGCGAATTCCAAGGAAGCGATCGTTTGTTGTTGCGGCGTCGTTGCCCCGGCCATGTGGAAGATTTTCTCCTCCATAATGGTGCCATGCAGATCGTCGGCGCCGTAGCTGAGAGAAATTTGGGCTAATGGAAGGCCGGTGCTGACCCAATAGGCAGTCAAATGGTCGATGTTATCCAGATAAATTCGGCTGACGGCGAGGTTTCGTAATTGTTCGATCGCCGAAGCGCGCTTGATATGAGCCAACAGCGTCGTCTGCGGTTCGAATGCAAATGGAACAAAGCCGCTGAAACCGCCCGTTTCGTCCTGAAGTTGCCGCAGCTGGCGCAAATGATCGACTCGCTGTTCGAGCGTTTCGATGTGGCCGTATAACATCGTGCAGGTGCTCCGGCCGCCCATTCGATGCCAGGCACGATGAACGTCGAGCCACTCCTCAGCCGTCTCCTTGCCGCGACAAATGCGGTCGCGCACCCCAGCGTCAAAAATCTCCGCACCGCCGCCAGTGATCGAGCCCAGGCCCCGCGCCCGCAATAGCTGCAACGTATCTTCGATCGGCATTTTGAAAATCCGATCGGCAAGGTGTCGGACTTCGATCGCGGTAAAAGCTTTGATGTGCAACCCAGGGTCGAGGGCGCGCAAACCATCCAAAAGTTCCAAGTACCATTCCTTTTTCAGGCTCGGATGCAAACCGCCGACCATGTGCACTTCGGTGATTCCCAAGGGCAGTGCTTCCGCCACTGATTGAATTATCTCAGCGGAAGCATGCTCGAACGCGTGGGCATCTCGCTTTTTGGCGGCAAACGCGCAGAACTGACACGACAGAACACAGATGTTCGAATAGTTGATGTATCGATTGTGAATGTAACTGGCGTAATTGCCGTTTTTCCGTTCCCGAACCACGTTTGCCATTAGTCCGAGGGCATTCAGGTCGGTCGCGCGATAAAGGGTCACCGCCTCGATCTCGGAAATGCGGGCCGCCGCCTCGATTTTCTCCGCGATCGGCCTAAGTTCCTTTGGAATAAGTGAGTAATTCATCAGGAGCCGATGCTGAAATTGATGGCTTTACCATGCACAGACGTCCTGCCGGTTGCAACAAAAAGCACTGGACCGCGCCTGAGGGCCAAAAATAGGCCTCAGGGCCGCGCAAGATCGAATCGCTGACCGTCCGTTCACGTCTGTTTATTAATGGCCGACCCAGCAGAACCGGCGCGATCCGGAGATGACGCGGAAGACATCCGCCTAATGCGCTTGGTCGCGGGAGGGGATACCGCGGCCTTCGAGTCATTAGTCGAGCGACACCAGGCGCTTGTTGCGGGCACAGTGGCTCGAATGCTCGGCAGCAATTCCGATGTGGAGGACATTACTCAACAAGTGTTTATTCGGGTCTGGAAAAGCGCCGGACGCTACGTCGCGCGGGCAAAGTTCACCACTTGGTTGCTCAAAATTACGCGCAATCTCGTCTTTAACGAAATGCGCCGGGCCAAACGTCATCCGCATTTGCCACTCCAAATCGACCCCGAAGCGGAACCGTTGCCATTAAAAGATGAAGCGACCGAAACGCCGGACGCGATGCTGCTGCAGAACGAACTGCAAAAGGCGATTGAGAGCGCAATTACACAACTTCCCGATACTCAGCGGATGGCGCTGGTGTTGCGGCGATACGAGGACCTCAGTTACGAAGAGATCGCCGACATCTTGGAGTTATCGTTGCCGGCAGTGAAGAGCCTGCTTTTTCGAGCGCGAACCGAGTTGCGAGAACGGCTAAAAGGTTACCTGGACGCTTGACAGGAAAGCGGCAGGTCTTTTGTGACGCGCGGCTTTCGAAGAACAAAGAGGGCGGGCCCCTGCGCGGGCACCCGCCCCCTCTCAACCCCACATTCTGAAATTTTATTCGTTGCGGTCTTTAACGTCGCTCTTGAATTGGACCTGGGTCGCTTCCTCTGGAGGAGGCGGCTCGCCCGGTTTGGCGTAGTCAGCCGCTAGCTGACGATGTGATGTCGGGACCAATCGCACTGCGCCTTTCGCATTGTTTCGCCAACCGTTGGGATCGGCATACTCTTCCCCGACGTGATGCACGCCCGCGACCTGATCTTCCAACCCGGTTCCATAACGCTGATCGATGATGGTCGGGGTAACGAAGATAAGCAGATTGCGCTTGTGGCGCTCGTTGTCGTGGCTTTGAAAGGCGTATCCCAGCACAGGAATGTCGCCGAGTATCGGGACTTTCGTCCTCGCTTTTGATGTCTGATCGGAAAGCAACCCTCCGATTGCCAGAGTATCTCCGCTCTTGATCAAAACGTTCGAATCGAGCGACCGCTTGTCGATGATTGGGCTGGTCACATCGGCGCCATTAAAGCTGAAGTGGAAGTCTTGAACTTTGTTGCTGATCTCCGGCTTCACTGAAAGTGTTATGTAATTGTCCTTGTTCACTGACGGCCTCACGACCAGCGTGTTGCCAAAGGTCTTGTCCTGAAATCCTCCGAACACCGCGGTCGCGGTCTGCTCGTTGAAGTTCAGCTGCGGCACCGGCTGATTACGCAAGACTTCAATCTTGGCTTGTTGATTATCGGCCGTCACAACTCGCGGATTTGCCAGAAACTCTGCGTCCGAGTCTTCGTTCAAAGCCTGCATGGTCGCGCTAAATTGCGGTACTGAAAGAATTGCGAACTGACCGAAGGCAAGCTTTTCCAAGCTTCCGAAGAAATTCGAGCTGCCAGGATTACCGAGAGCAAAGGGAGTGGTAGTCCCAGTGAACGTGGTGGTTGTCTTACCGCTCGAGTCGACTGTGCTGGTGGTTGGAGCGCCGTACTGATACGTCTTAGGCGCAGAGGCACTTCCGACGACCCCAGCCCAATTAATTCCATAGGCCTGAACTGGATCTGCGCTCACTTCCACAAGTCGGGCCTCAATCATCACCTGCCGGGTGGGCTTGTCGATTTGGAGCAACACTTTGCGAATATTGTCGATGTTACTGCGGGTCTCGCTGAAAAACATGGTGTTCGTCCGCTCGTCGATTTGCGGCGGGCTCTTGCTTTGCAATTGGGACGCAATCAGCGGCGACACATCTTTGGCGCGCGCATAACTGAATTGATAACTGTCGGCTTCGGTCGGCTCAGCGGTTTTCTCCGCGGCGGTCTTAATATAGTAAACGCTGTCGATCTTATCCATGAACAGCCCTTTGGCTTTCACAATGATCGAAATCGCCTGGAGCGCGGTCACATCTTCCAATCGCATGGTTACCGTCCCGGTGACCGAGTCACTTACCACCATGTTGACCTTGGCCTGACGAGCGAGCAGCCGGAGCACTTGACCGACGTCATCGCCCTGAAATTCACGAACTCCCACCCCGCCGCTTTCCACATTCGCGTCCGCTTCGGTCAAGACTGGAGATTGCGTGGTCGAAGCGGCATTGGTCTTTGGCGCTGGGCTGGCAGCCTGGACCGGAGCCTGGACAACCAACATCGGCGGTTGATCAGCGGGTTTGGTGGGATCGGGCGCATGCGGGGCACCGGCTGGTGCCGGATTCGTCTGCGCCTGTGACAGAGAAAGCACGGTCAGAAACGCCGCCGCTGCGACGCATCCCCGCTGCTTGATTGAAGTTACCATAAGTGGAAGTGAGATAAGTGCTGGCCGTTAAAAAGCAGGAAGCAGACCAGCCCCTGAAAGTTTCCCGAAGCCGGAGGAAGAGACTCAGCCAGCCGATCCTCTCGCGAGTTTGTTACGCGACCGTCGGGCGGGTAGCTTCGATAAACGCCTTAACCAGGCGATGATCTTTCTTGCCAGGCGACTTCTCCACTCCACTGGTCACGTCGACCCCTCGCGGATGAACTACCTGAACAGCTTGGGCAACGTTGTTGGCGTTTAAGCCTCCGGCCAAAATCACGCTTAGCTCTCGGTGCTTTTGTACAAACTGCCATGCAAATTTCCACGGGAAAACCTGCCCGCTGCCGCCAAAACCTGCGGGCGAAGCCGAATCCAAAATGAGGGTGTCGGTAGAGAAATCCGGCACGGCGCCAAGCGATCGTGAATGGCCGACCGGCACCGCTTTAGCGAACGAAATCCCTGCGTCTCGCAACCGCCGGCAAAATTCGGGCGATTCGTTTCCATGCAACTGCATTGCATCAATGAATGAAAGTTGCCCAATCCGACACGCATCTTCCCAGTTTGGGTCAGCCATCACTGCCACTCTCCAGACCGTATTCGGCAATTTGCTGATCCAATCCCCCGCGGCGTCGAGATCGATGCAACGTTTACTTCGCGGAACAAGGTTGAAGCCGAGACCGTCCGCGCCAGCTTCGATCGCGGCCACCGCATCCTTCTCATTTGTGATCCCGCAGATCTTGACAAAAATGCCGCTGGTCGGTTTTAACTTGCCGCTAAACATCGCGCGTCATTTGTCCGGTTCGATGACCCGGCCGCGGACCCGCTTGATTTGGGTATGATGGGTCAGGACATGGACTCGGCCGTCGCTGCCTCGAAAGAAGGCGCTCAATAGCCAGCTGACAAAGGAGATGATGATCGCGCCAAACACGGCGCTCCAGAAACCGTGCACTTTGAAGCAAGGCACTATCTCGCTGACAAACTTCAGCATTAGCGCGTTGATGATGAAAATAAACAAACCCAGCGTCAGCAGGATTAGCGGGAAACTAAGAAACAGCAGAATAGGACGAACAAAGGCATTGATGATCCCGAGCAGCAGGGAGGCGCCGAGCAGACACCCGATTCCCGTATAATCAATTCCGACGATCGGCGCGGCGACGAAGACGGCGAATGCCGTTATGAACCAACGAAAAACGAAATCTTTCACGGCAGCACATTATTAGAAGGCAATCCTTTCGCCAAGCATGGTTCACAAAGCCCTTGTCAACCAAACGCTCCTCGCTAAATCGTAAATCAGGGAGGAATTGTGGTTGTGGCAAAAAAAATTAAGACCGACCGGACTGCGTCGGGCAAAACGACTAACACGAAGGCCAGCGGAAAAGCGGCACCTTCAAAACCTAAGAAAGCCGCGCGGCCAAAGAAACCGGCGATCCAAAAAGTCGAAACTAAAAATGGGCCGGTGCCCGTATTCGGGTTGGACCCGACCGATGAACAAATTCAGACCCGGGCCTATTTCATCTCGGAACGTCGTCGCCGGTTCGATCTCCCGGGCGACGCCAACTCCGATTGGCTCGAAGCGAAACGCCAGCTCGTAGCCGAAACTCGTCACTAAATGGTAGGACGTCGCGCTGCGATATCCGGAGGCCGCTGCCTACAACGGCATGGAAAACTCCGCGCCCGGGACGCATTGTTTGATTCTTTCCAGTAAGCGATTGATCGCAAAAGGCTTGGCGACCAAGCCGGCGACGCCTGGTTCTTTAAGAAGCTCCTGCGCTCTTTTTTCGTCCGCTTTTCCGGATACAAGAATCAGCGGCGGCACCTCCCTGATCGGCTCAATGTTTTGGTAGACCTTTCCGATCAGAAAAAACAACATCGCCCCGTCAATCATCGGCATCTGAAAATCGAAGACGAACAGGTCGTACTTCTTCTTCAGCGCCAGCTCAAACGCGTACTCCGGCTTCGGTGACGTATCGACCTCACATTGAAGCGTCGCGACCAGCGCCTCCCGTACGACGCGTAACAGCGCTACGTCATCGTCGACCATCAGGAACCGCTTTGGTTCAGCGGGCATCGCTCTCTTTTAACCACAGAGAGACGCGGAGGTCACGGAGGATTTGATGAGGAAATCGCCTGGATCTGTTGACCTTTTCTTTCTCTGTGGTCTCTGTGTGCTCTGGCGACCGCAGCGAGCGAGTGGTAAATAAGAAACTGTGCAAAGCACAATTATCGATCTTGCAAACGCCTTGCGCGAACGTCTTGCCATCGTCGGTGACGAAAACAGCCGTCGCGATCCGGAAACGCATATGGCGCGTCTCCGCGCCGTTTCAGAAAAGATCGACAATCTCGCCGGCACCCTCCCAAAACCGCTTGACCCGCAGCTGGCCCACTTTCTCCAACGCAAAAGCTACGACAAAGCCCTTGAGTTTTTGAATGGCCGGCAAGATTGAGCTCGTTCGCCCGGTGGATGGGCGATCTCCTACCGAGAGTACAACTCCACGATCAACTGTTCGTTGACGATCGGTTGCATTTCTTCACGAGACGGTATGTGGGCGACCTTGCCTTTGAGTGCGTCGCGATCCACCGTCAGCCAATCCGGCACTGGAACAATCTGGGTGAGCTCGAGATTACGGACCGCGAGCTGGCGCGATTTCGGTTTGTCCTTAATCGCGATCTCATCCCCGGCTTTGACGTTGTAAGATGCGACGTTAACGCCGCGCCCATTGACCTGCACGTGGCCGTGTGACACCAGCTGACGCGCCGCGTTGCGGGTATTCGCGAAGCCGAGCCGATAAATCACGTTATCGAGGCGAGTCTCAAGAAGTTGAAGCAAGGTTTCACCGGTCACCCCGCGCTTGCGCAAGGCGTTTTCGAAAATCCGGCGGAACTGACGCTCCAGCAGACCATATTGATACCGAAGCTTCTGCTTCTCCCCGAGAGCGATCGCATACTCGGATTGTTTCCGGCGCGAGCCCTTTGGCCCGTGCATTCCCGGCGGATAATTTTTTCGCTCGAGCGATTTCGATGGTCCAAAAATCTGGACACCGTAACGGCGACTGATTCTTGTCTTCGGACCTGTATATCTTCCCATGAGATTCGTTAATTCCTTAAGTGATTAAATCGATCAGACGCGGCGCTGTTTCGGAGGCCGGCAACCATTGTGCGGAACAGGGGTGACGTCGCGAATCAGAGTCAAGTCAAGGCCGATCGCTTGAAGCGCGCGAACAGCGGATTCACGACCGGCGCCGGGGCCTTTAACGAGAACCTGGACTTCCTTGAGGCCGTGGCCCATAGCCTGGCGCGCGGCGTCCTGAGCGACCAATTGGGCCGCGTAGGCTGTGCTCTTGCGCGAACCCTTAAATCCAACTTTGCCCGCGCTCGACCAGCCGATGACGTTGCCGGTCAAATCCGTAATGGTGACAATCGTGTTGTTGAAGGTCGCGTAAACGTGCGCGATACCGCTGTGAACGTTCTTGGCGCCTTTGGCCTTAACGATCTTTGGCGCTTCAATTGAGTCAGGGTCGAGGGAAAGATTTTCCGAAGCGGGCGCAGCCCCTTCTTCCTTTTTCCCCTTCACCGGCGGCTTCTTCGCCTTGACCTCTTCGGTCGTGGCCTGAGGTTTCGTGGCTTCAGGCTCAGCCGCTTTGGCCACCGGCTTCTTTTCGTCTTTCTCTGCCTTCGGCTTCTCGTCTTTCGCCTTCGCTGGTTTCTTGGGTTCAGCCATGATTAAACTTTTCCTGCTTTAGCGTCCGGGTTTCGAATTACGCCGACGGTCTTGCGCGGACCTTTGCGGGTGCGCGCGTTGGTCGATGTCCGCTGACCGCGAACCGGCAATCCGCGACGATGACGCTGTCCGCGATAACAATTGATTGCCTGCAGTCGCTTGAGATTTCCCTGAATATCCCGGCGCAAATCACCCTCAACCTTGATTTTGTTGTTCGTAATTGCGTGAATGATCTCGTTGATCTGCTGCGGCGTCAGATCCTTCGCCCGCGTATTCGGATCGATGTTGGTTTGCTCCAAAATCCGCCGCGAAGTCGCAAAGCCGATGCCGTAAATATAGGTCAGCGACGCTTCGACGCGTTTATCTGCTGGAATTTCAACTCCAAGTAATCTTGGCATCTGTAATCGTTAAATCTCCAAATCGCTCAATCCTTAAATAGTCTATCCCTGGCGCTGTTTATGTCGCGGATTTTTGCAAATCACCCGCACCACATTCTTGCGCTTCACTATCTTGCAAGCTTCACAAAGTCTTCTCACTGAGGGTCGTACTTTCATGTTGGTCGAAACAAAAAACGCGGAGTCATATCCGCGTTGTCACTTTTGGCGGAAGGTGATCCGCCCCTTCGACAAATCGTAGGGAGATATCTCTAGCATAACTTTGTCGCCGGGCAAGATACGAATAAAGTGCAACCGCATTTTCCCGGAAATATGGGCAAGGAGCTGGTGTTTGTTCGGCAGCTGGACCCGAAACATGGTATTCGGAAGCAGCTCGACGACAGTGCCTTCTACCGCAATTGCGTCTTGCCGCGACATGTCAGAATTTCCGGCCCATCCTTGGCAATCAGGACCGTGTGTTCAAAATGGGCCGACCGCGTGCCGTCGGCCGTCCGCACCGTCCAGCCGTCGTCCAAAAGGCGCACGTCGGGCCCGCCGACATTAACCATGGGCTCGATCGCCAGGGTCATGCCGGCTTTCAATTTCGGGCCGCTTCCGCGCCTGCCGTAATTGGGAATTTGCGGTTCCTCATGCAACTTTCGTCCCACCCCGTGACCAACAAACTCGCGCACCACCGAAAAATTGTTGTGAGAAGCTTCGGCTTCGATCTCCGCGCAGATGTCGCCGAGCCGGGCGCCCTCGTCGGCAACTTTAATCGCGCGTTCCAAAGCTTTTTCGGTCACGCGTAAAAGTTGATCTGTCCGCTCGTCTACCACCCCGACCGGAATGGTCTGGGCCGTGTCCCCCACCCAGCCGTCCTGAATGACGCCGATATCAAGTTTAACGATGTCGCCGTATTGAATCCGGCGCTGACTGCCGATGCCATGCACAACTTCGTCGTTGAGCGAGATACAAATATTTCCGGGAAAAACGCGATGCCCCAGCCGGTACCCAAGAAACGCGCTTTTTACTTTCGCCTCGTTCATGAAATCGGCCGCGGCTTCGTCAACTTCCTTCGTCGTGACCCCCGGCCGAATCAGTTCGCTCACCCGATCCAGAATCTCGCTCGCGGTCCGGCACGATTGCCGCATCTTCTCGATTTCTTTTGCGTTCTTGATCGGGATCATGCCGACGCTTTGCCTTCGATTATCTGTGATATATCGCCAAACACCGCATCTCGGTCGCGGTTGCCATCAATCTTTCGCAAAATCGACATCTTCCCGTAGTAATCAGCCAGCGGTTGCGTCTTGCTGTTGTATTCACGCAAACGCTGTTGCAGCACCCCTACATTATCGTCGCTTCGCCGCTCCAGACGGCCTTCGCAATACGGACAGATTGGCCGATTTGCGAACTGCGCGCTGCCGACACTCGTGGTGAAACCGCAAGTGCGGCATTGCAATCGTCCTGAAATCCTCGAACGGACAGTTTCTTCGGAAACATCCAGCCAAATCGCGGCGTCGATCGACGTTTGCAAACTTTTAAGGATCGACCCAAGGCTTTCTGCTTGCGGAAGCGTTCGCGGGAAACCATCAAATACGAAACCGTATCCGCCGTGAAGATGCAACCAATCCTCGATCAACTTCACAATCGTTTTGTCCGGGACCAAATCGCCGCGCTGCAACATTTCGTCGGTTTCCAAGCCAAGGGGCGTTCCGAGATCTTTCTCACGCCGCAAGATCGCTCCGGGCGATGTGACCGGAATCCCGAAGTGCCGGGTGATCATTTCCGCCTGAGTTCCTTTTCCGGAACCCGGAGCACCAAGTAAAACGAGTCGTCGCTTCACTTCGACGCCAAAAACGCGGCCACGCCGCCGATCACGATGATGGCGATGCCGACATAAAGCCACATCAGTGTCCGCTGCGCTGCAGCCTCACCCCGAACGTAAGCCGACCGACCGCTACATCCGCCCCGCACGCGACCTTTACGCAAGAACCCGTCGTAATGCCGCTGGATCAAGTGCGTTTCCACCTGGCGCATCGTGTCGAGAATGACCCCGACGATGATGAGCAAACTGGTGCCGCCAAAAAATTGCGCCGTCACCGTGGGCACGTGCAATCCCTGACTCAACAAACTCGGCAACACTGCGATCAAGGTCAGAAAAATCGCGCCCGCAAAAGTCAGCCGGGTCATTGTAAAATCAAGAAACTCCGCGGTCGGCTTGCCGGGACGCACTCCTGGAATGTAGCCGCCATACTTTTTCAGGTCGTCCGCGATCTGCGATGGCTGAAATTGAGTCGCGACCCAGAAATAACTGAAGAAGAATATCATCGCCGCCAAAACCACGTAATGCAGCCAGCCAGTCGACAACATCTCCGAAATCTGCCTGGCCGTCGGACTGCTTGGGAAGGCCCAGCTCACGATTTGATTTGGGAACAATAATAATGCCCAGGCAAAGATAATCGGCATCACCCCGGGATAATTGACCTTCAACGGCATGTACTGAGTGTTACCGCCGTATTGTTTCCGGCCAACGACGCGTTTCGCGTATTGCACTGTGATTTTTCGGACCGCCTGGGTAATCGCAATTACGCTGGCGATGACCAAAAACAAAAACGCCACCATCAATACAAGGATCGCGGGATTGACCTGGCTGGCCCCGGTTTGCGATGACGGAACGAAAGTTTTCCAAGCCTGCGCCAATGCAGCGGGTAAACGCGCGACAATGCCGATGGTAATAATCAGCGATATGCCATTGCCGATTCCCCGCTCGGTGATTTGATCGCCCAGCCACATCAACATCAGTGTGCCAGTGGTCAGCGAAATCACCGTTACTACCCGAAAGACCCATCCCGGATCGTCGACCAGCGGAATCCCTAGCCGCTGAATCGTCTCCGAAATTCCCGGCAACGCGACGCGGTACGCTTCCGGGTGTTGAAAGGAAATCGCGAGCAGATAGCCCTGGAAAATGCAGAGACCGAGGGTCATGAACCGCGTGTATTGCATGATCTTCTGGCGGCCTCCGTCTTCGCGGGCCAGCCTTCCGAGTTGAGGAATCACCGCTGACAGCAGCTGCATCATGATCGACGCGCTGATGTAAGGCATAATCCCGAGAGAAAAGATCGCGCAGTTCTCCAGCGCGCCGCCACTGAATAAATTCAGGAGCGCGGCCAGGTTTCCGCCAGCTTTGTCGCTAAGTGCGGTTCGAAACCATTCCTGCAACACCGCCTGGTTGACTCCCGGCGTCGTTATCGCTGCGCCAAGTCGCACAATCACGACGACGGCGAGGGTAAAGAGAATCCGGCGTCGTAGCTCCGGGATCTTAAGGGTGTTGAGAAAGGCCGAAACCATTTCCGAAAATTATTTCCGGGAAGTTTTTTTCTTCGCTTTTGAAGTCGATTTTTTCTTCGGCTTCGCTTCTTCGGTCTGTGCCTCTTGATTTACCTCATCGGCAGCGGCCACCGGTTTCTCCGCGCTGCGATCCCGCATCGTAATTGTACCGCCGGCCTTTTCAATTTTCGTCCTGGCCGATTCACTGACCCTGTCGGCCTCAATTTTCAGGGCGTGCTTCAATTCGCCATCACCCAAAATCTTGATGCCGGCGACATCGCCGCGAACCAGCTTTGATTCGCGAAGCAATTGCTCGTTCACCACCGTGCCAGCTTTGAAATCGTTAAGGTCGGTTAAGTTAACGACCGCGTACTGTCGATGAAAGGCCGCGTTATTAAATCCACGTTTCGGCAACCGCCGAATCAGCGGCATTTGTCCGCCTTCGAACCCCAGACGCAGGCTGCCGCCCGAGCGCGCCTTCTGGCCTTTGTGACCTTTGCCACTGGTCTTGCCGTGACCCGAGCTCTCACCGCAACCGAGCCGCTTCACTCGATGACGGGCACCGGGACGCGGACGTAAATTGTGTAACCGCATCATGATTGTGCCGCGGCCACTTTTCCGTCGCCGCCGCCCTTGATTCCGCGGACTTTGAAAATCTCATCTTTCCGGCGCAACGATTTGAGCGCGGCGATCGTCGCCTTGACCACGTTCGCGTGATTGCTTGAACCCAGCGACTTCGCGAGGACATCGCGAATGCCTGCCGCTTCGACTACGGCTCGCACGCCGCCGCCTGCAATAACGCCGGTCCCCGGAGAGGCGGGCCGCAACAAAACGCGACCGCCGCCGAATTCGCCGATTGTTTCATGCGGAATCGTATTCTCGTGGAGTGAAACCTTCTCCATCGACTTCTTCGCGGCTTCCGACGCCTTTCGAATCGCTTCCGAAACTTCGTTCGCTTTTCCGAATCCGACGCCGACCGAACCATCGTGATCGCCTGCAACGATCAATGCGCTAAAACTGAAACGCCGGCCGCCTTTCACAACTTTCGCGCACCGATTGATGAACACGACCTTCTCGGTCGTGTCGCCTTTTTGCGCAGGCGTTCGGTCCTGGTTACGTGAGTCTTGTCGTCCGCGTTGTCCTGGTGCTGCCATGAAATTAAAACTTTAGTCCCCCTTCACGCGCCGCGTCCGCGAGCGCTTTCACTTTGCCTTGATATTGAAAACCGCCGCGATCGAACACGACGTTCTCAATTTTTTTTCCGCGAGCGCGCTCTGCGATAGTTTTGCCGATCACTTCCGCGCTGGCGCGATTGGCGGCTGCTTTATTTTTTCCAAGCACGGATTTTTCTGCTGTCGACGCCGCAATCAATGTCTTACCCGCGTCATCGTCGATGACCTGCGCGTAAACATGTTTCCCTGAAAAGTAGATCGACAATCGCGGACGCGCCGCCGTTCCGGAGACTTTCTTCCGGATTCGCCGGTGCAAACGCTGGCGAGCTGCTTTTCGATTAAACGTCGCCATAAAAATTATTGGACGGTCTTGCCTTCCTTGCGGCGAATTTGTTCGCCCGCGTAACGCACTCCTTTGCCCTTGTATGGCTCGGGCGGATAGTATCGCCGAATGTCGGCAGCAACCTGTCCGACCATTTTCTTGTCCGGACCCTGGATCGATACCTTTGTGTTATCGGTGACGATGATTTTGATGTCTTTGGGAATCTGAAACACAATCGGGTGCGAAAATCCGAGACTGAGATTCAAATTCTGCCCTTGGACTGCCGCTTTAAAGCCGACGCCCTCGATCTCCAGGTTCTTGGTAAATCCTTCACTCACTCCGACAATCATGTTGTGCACGAGAGCGCGCGAAAGACCGTGTAGCGCTTTCACGCTCCGAGTTTCGGCTTCGCGCGCCACCGAAACGTGATTGTCCTTCAGGCTGGCTTTGATTTGACGAGGCAACTTCCAAGTCAGTTTACCTTTTGGACCTTCGACTGAAACAGCGCCGTCCTCAGCGATGTTGACTTTGACTTTGTCAGGAATGTCGACCGGCTTATTTCCAATTCGCGACATAAAATTACCAGACGTAAGCGAGCAATTCGCCGCCCACTTTTTGTTTTTTCGCTTCCCGGCCCGACATCACGCCGCGTGAGGTCGACAAAATTGCCGTGCCCATTCCGCCAAGCACTCGCGGAATCTCGTCCGCTCCGACGTACCGTCGCAACCCGGGCCGGCTCACCCGTTTCAAACCGGTGATCGCGCAGGTCTGATCGACCAGTTTGTTCGTAATCTTGATCCGCGGATGGGCCGCTTTGGTATCGACTTCGTAATCGCTGATGTAGCCTTCGCTCTTTAAAATCCGGACCACTTCGGCTTTGAGCTTCGAGTATGGGATGTAGAGCTCCATCTTTTGCGCGCGCGCGCCATTGCGCACCCGAGCGAGCAAATCTGCAATTGGATCTGTAACGGTACTCATGAAATTCAGGCGGCTTGCGCAGCCGGTTTCTTGGCGCGGTCAGCGAACGGCATCCCCATTTCGCTCAAGAGCGACTTGGCTTCTTCGTCCGTCCGCGCGGAAGTGACGATAGTAACATCAAAACCAATGTTGCGCTTGATTTTATCGAGCTCAACTTCGGGAAAAATCGTCTGATCGGGCACGCCCAGGGTGTAGTTGCCGTTGCCGTCAAACGAACGGGGCGGCACTCCGCGAAAGTCTCGAATTCTCGGCAGGGCCGCCTTGATCAGCCGCTCCAGGAACTCGTACATCCGCTCCCCGCGCAACGTGACCTTGGCGCCGATGAGCTGGTCCTTTCGCAATTTAAAATTTGCAATGCTCTTCTTGGAGCGCGTCTCGGCCGGCTGCTGACCGGTAATCAGGGCCAGCTCGGCCTTCGCTTCATCGAGGGCCTGTTTCACATCCGGCTGCGAGCCGATGGAGGTATTGACCACGACCTTCTCGATCCGCGGAATCTGGTGGACGTTTTTGTATTTGTGCCGTTCCCGCAAAGCGGGCACCACTCGCTCCTTGTAATGACGGTAAAATTCGTTTTCCATTACGCCGCCTTTTTCTCAGCCTCTTTCTTTGGCTTCGTTTTGGTTTTCTTCTCCGCTTTCTTCTCGGTCTCGAGCAACTTCACGTTCGAAATGTGAATCGGGCCTTCGCGCTCCGCGATTTTGCCCTGCGGATTATCCTGCGACTTCCGCAAATGCTTCTTAATGATGCGGACGCCTTCGATCAGCACCTGCTGTTTGCGCGGGCGCACTTCCAGGATTTTTCCGGACGAACCTTTAAAGTTCCCGCAGATCACCTCAACGTTGTCGCCTTTCTTAACGTGAAATTTAAATCGGTTCATAGCACCTCCGGCGCGAGCGATACGATTTTCATGAAGTTACGCTCACGCAATTCGCGGGCGACTGGTCCGAAAATACGCGTTCCTCGCGGGTTCAAATCCTTGTCGATAATCACGATGGCATTGTTGTCGAACCGCAGAAGCGAACCATCGTCGCGACGAATCGGCTGCCGTGTCCGCACCAAAACCGCTCGCACCACTTCACCTTTCTTCACCGTGCCAGTCGCGCTTGCCTCTTTTACGTTCGCAGTAATCACGTCCCCGATCCCCGCATAAAGAGTGGCCTTGCCGATCACGCCGATCATCGTCGCCATGCGCGCGCCGGTGTTGTCCGCCACCTCAAGTCTGGATCGAATTTGCACCATAAATTACTTTTGAAGCACCTCCACCAATCGCCAGCGTTTCAATTTACTCAGCGGACGCGTCTCCATGATCCGCACGGTGTCGCCCGTTTTCGCCTTGTTCTCTTCGTCGTGGGCGTAGAAACGGCGGATCTGTTTCACGATCTTGCCAAACTTCGGGTGCGGCACCCGGGTCGTGGTTTGGACAACGATCGTCTTGTTCATCCGATTGGAAATCACTTCGCCCACCCGGGTTTTGCGCGCGGAACGGGTGTATTTGGCCGGCAACGGCGGCGGTTGCGGTGGAGATTGGGTCGCTTGCTCGGGCATAAATTACTTTTTCTTTTTCGCCTTCGGTTCTTCCGCCGGGATGGTCTGCGGTTGTCTCGCTCGTTGTGACAGAATGGTTTCGATCCGCGCCACGTCGCGCCGGATCAAACGCAACCGGCTGGGTTGCTCGAGCTGCCCGCTTTGCTGTTGTAAACGCAGATGCAACCGTTCCTGGCGAAGATCGCGCCGCTTGGTCAGCAACTCCTCGTGACTCATCTCGATGATTTCTTTGATTTTCATTTTGGCTAAGCGGCGGCCACGTGGTGACGGCTGATAAATTTTGTGCGCACCGGTAACTTGTCGGCAGCGAGTCGCAACGATTCACGGGCGACCGATTCCGTGAGGCCGTCCAGCTCAAACAAAATGTTGCCCGGTTTCACGGTGGCAACCCAAAACTCCGGCTGACCTTTTCCCTTGCCCATTCGCGTTTCAGGCGGGCGCGCCGTCACGGACTTATCCGGAAAAATCCGGATCCAAAGTTTGCCTTTGCGCTTCATGTTGCGAGTCAAGGCAACCCGCGCAGCTTCGATCTGTGTGTTGGTGATCCACGCTCGCTCCAAAGTTTGCAGACCGAACTCGCCAAAGTTGATCCGGAGATTGCGCGAAGCAGTCCCCTTGCGGCTTCCCCGCTGGGACTTTCGATACTTCACTCTTTTCGGCATCAACGGCATAAAATCTCCTAGGCCTCGACTGTCTGCGGTGCGATTGGCGGTGGCGGAGGCGGCGGCGCCTGTTGTTCAACCGGCGCTTCTTCCTTCTTACAAATCCAGCATTTCACGCCAATCTTGCCGTAAACCGTGTTCGCTTCGGCAAATCCATAGTCGATCGGCGTGCGAAGGGTGTGGAGGGGAATTTTCCCTTCACGGTACCATTCAGATCGCGAAATTTCCGCGCCGTTTAACCGTCCCGAGCAGCGCAGCTTGATTCCTTGGGCGCCAAAGTCCATCGCGACTTGCACCGCTTTCTTCATCGCCCGGCGATACGCGATTCGGCGTTCGATCTGCAACGCGACATTCTCGGCAACAAGTTGGGCATCGAGCTCAGGAGTTTTGATTTCCTGAATGTCGATCTTGATTTGTTTGCCCTGCGCCATTTTGGAAATCTCTTCGGTCATCTTCTCGATCTCGGCGCCTTTCCGGCCAATCACGATTCCGGGACGCGCGGTGTGTATCGTCACCCGGATCGAGTTCCAGGCGCGCTCGATCACGATCTTTGCGACCGCGGCGTACTGCAGCTTCTTCTTTACGTAAGAGCGAATTTCCAGGTCGCTGTGCAAAAAGTCCGGCAGCTCCTGAGGAGAGGCGTACCAGCGCGAACGCCAGTCGCGGTTCACGCCCAGTCTGAATCCAATCGGATTAACTTTTTGTCCCATAAATTATTTCTTTGCCGCCTTCGCGGTTTTCTTCGTCTTCTTCGGTTTCCGCTCGGTCGCGGCTGACGATTTCTCTTCGGTCTCTTGGCCAGCGGTCTGCTTCTTCTCCGGCTTTTCGTCCGTCAGAACGATCCGGATGTGGCTGGTTCGTTTCAAAACCCGGGAACCACTTCCACGGGCCCGAGTCATCATTCGTTTGAAAGTGGGACCTTCGCCGACCACAGCCTCCTTCACCACCAGTCCGTCCGCTTTCAAGTTCGCGTTGTTCTCAGCATTGGCGATCGCGCTCTTGAGCGTTTTGTTGATCAGGAACGCGGCTTTCTTCGGCGTAAAGGCGAGGATGTCCAGCGCCGCCGAAACCGGCAGACCCTGGATCTCTCGCGTGACTTCCCGCACCTTGAATGCCGAAATCCGCGCGTACTTATATATCGATCTAACTTCCATTAACTTCGTTCCGTAATTCGAGAGTCGAGATTCGTAATTCGTCTTTCCGATTCACGATTCTCGTTTCTCGATTTTCGATTTTATCCTCACTTCAAACTCACTTTCGAGGCATCGACCTGCAGCCGATCCCCCACTTTAATCTTTTCCTTCCCAGAATCCTCAATCACTGCGCCGCAAATCCGCTGGCGCACATCCACCACCCGCAATGTCGCGATCTTTTGTTCCCCGCGCATCACTCGCAGCGGCATTCCAATCTTCACGCCGTGCTGTTCGCCAATGTTTGCGACCACGAAAGACCATTCGTCCTTCACGCTCACCACGCTGGCGTCCATCAAACTTACCCGGCTGGACGCCTGCCCACCAGACCCATCGCGAACTCGGGTCGATCTTCCTACCAGCTCACTGGTTTTGCGCAATTGCATTTCCACGTCCGCTCGCGCCTGGGCGTCGCCGCCTTGGACCGTTTTCAAATATCGCAAAAGCGCTTCGTTCAAACCGAGCAGTTGGTCGCGCAGGTCGTCCCGCTCTTTTTGGGCGAGCCGCAGATCGCTCACGGCGGCGAGCAACCGTTGCTCAAGTTTCGCGCGATCCTTGCCCGCTGATGCCAGCCCCAACGCTTCCATTCGCGATTCCAACTCGGCGAACTTGCGCCGGAAGACTTCAGCCTCCGCGTTCGACTCCGCCAGGCTCATGGTCAACGTCTTGAGCGACTCCTGCTGAACCGACAATTGCTTGCGCAACTCTTCGTTCTGCCGAACCAGCGACTCCGCGGTCACCTTCGTTTCCGCGTCTTCAATTTTGGATTCTGTCAAAGAACTATTCTCTGCTGCAAGCAGCAGAGAAGTTGAGAGCAGGTAGTTGAGAGTTGAGAGCCGCAATATCGCAGCTCGTCTTCTCCCAATCCGATCTCTCTCAACACTCAACTAAAAACTCTCAACTATTTCGCCACCTTCGCCGTGTGCGAACCGTGTTTCTTAAAGATTCGCGTGGCCGAAAACTCGCCGAGTTTATGTCCAACCATGTTCTCGGTGATGAAAACGGAATTGAAAATCTTTCCGTTGTGCACCAAAAACGTGTGGCCGACAAAATCCGGCGTCACCATCGAGCGGCGCGACCAGGTCTTGATCGCCTTTTTCGAGCCCGAGGCGTTCATCTTGTCGATCTTCTCGAGAAGATGCGATTCGACGAAGGGTCCTTTCTTTAGTGATCTAGCCATAAAAATCAAACTTTCTTCTTGCTGCGGCGCCGTTCCAGAATAAACCGGTCGCTCGGTTTCCGTTTGGACCGCGTCTTGAATCCTTTCGCGAGCTGTCCCCATGGGCTGACCGGGTGATGACGCCCGCCGCCGCCTTTAGATTTGCCCTGACCGCCGCCCATTGGATGGTCGATCGGGTTCATAACCATTCCGCGCACGTGCGGACGGCGCCCCTGCCATCGGGTGCGGCCGGCTTTCCCGCTGGCCACGTTCATGTGATCAACGTTTCCGACCTGACCGATCGTGGCGAAGCAATTCTCGTGGATCCGGCGCACTTCGCCGGAAGGCATTTTCACCAGCGCATAACCGCCTTCGAGGTTGTTTAAAATCGCTTGCTGACCGGCACTGCGCGCCACCTGTCCGCCACGTCCCGGACTGAGTTCGATGTTGTGAATGCTTGTTCCAAGCGGGATCGAGCGAAGGGGCAGCGAATTTCCCAGCTCCGGCGGCGCGTCACTTCCGGCGGTGACTTTCGCGCCCGCCTTAAGCCCATTCGGCGCCAGGATGTAACTCAGCTCTCCGTCGGTGTACTTAATAAGAGCGATTCGCGCTGAGCGGTTCGGATCGTATTCGATCCCGACTACTTCCGCGGCGACGCCATGTTTACGCCGTTTGAAATCGACTTTGCGATAACGCTGTTTGTGACCGCCGCCGATATGCCGTGAAGTCAGCCGGCCATGATTATTGCGGCCGCCAGACTTCCTTTTCGGTTCCAGCAAACTGCGTTGCGGACGCCACTTGGTAATCTCGTCGAAGGCCGGCGTTTGCTTGAAACGCTGGATCGGCGTGAGCGGGCGATAATTTTTGAGCGCCATAACGTTTTACAAATTCGAAATCCGAAATCCGAAATCCGAAACGGACCGGCCGCTTCCCGGCATCTTGTTTGAATTTTGGATTTTGTTCATTCGGGTTTGTTTCGATTTTCGATATTCGTACTTGGGATTTCCAGTTCTCAGACGAGTTCGATTTTCTCCCCTTCGGCTAAAGTCACGATTGCTTTCTTCCAGTGGGCCCGGCGTCCAAGCGGTCCGCGGACGCGCTTCTGTTTTCCGGCGTAATTGCAGGTGTTCACGTCGATCACTTTCTTTTGGAACAACCGCTGCACCGCGTCCTTGATCTGGGTCTTGTTCGCCCGCGGACTGACTCGAAAAACGTATTTGTTTTGTTTTTCGCTCAACAGCGTCGATTTCTCAGTCAGTGACGCGGTTTCAATAATTTCGTGCGGCTCGCTCATTTTAATCTTTCCGCCAGTTTTTCGAGCGCTTTTGGTGTCACCAAAATTTTCTGAAACGCCAGCAGCTGCTCGGTGTTCACGTCGGAAGCAGTCGCCAGCGCGACCGGTTTGACGTTACGAGCCGACTGGTAGGTCTTGTCATCGAACGAATCTGAAACGATCAGCACTTTCTTTGCGTCGGTCTGCTTGCGGACCAGTTCGACAAACGACTTCGTTTTGATTTCGGAAACGGCGAATTTGTCGATGGTCAAAACGTCGCCGGCCTTGATTCGCTCGCTCAAAGCTTTTTGGAGGGCGAGACGCCGCACGGATTTTGAAACTTTCTTGGAATAATCGCGCGGATGCGGTCCGAATACGACGCCGCCGCCACGCCAAACCGGCGACGAAGCATAACCGGCTCGGGCGCGGCCGGTTCCTTTCTGCCGCCACGGTTTTGCCCCGGACAAGTCGACCGTCGCTTTTGTTTTCACGCTGGCCGTTCCGGAACGCCGTGCTGCTCGCATCGCGGTCACGACGTCGTGGACAGCTTGCGAACCACGGCCATCCTCGATGACCTCGATCTTCGCTTCTTTCGCGGCGGCTTTGGTTAAAACTTTCGCGCTCATTTCTTATGCTCGGCCGCCTTCTTCTCTGCCGCCTTTTCTGCCATTATCTCCCCCGCCTTCTTCGGCTTTTTAGAATGTGCTGCCGCGTCTGCCTTTGCGTGCTCCTGGTGCGCGGCGAGGAGCGCGCCTGGGTTTTTAATCGCGGGGCGGACGACCACGTAGCTGCCATTGCAACCGGGGACCGCGCCGCTCACCAAAATTATCTTCTCGGTTTCGCGGACCTGTATGACTCGCAGATTCTGAATGGTTACGCGCTCGTCACCGAGATGACCGGGCATGCCCATGTTCTTCCAAATCCGGCCGGGCGTCGAACGATTGCCGATTGCACCATTGCGACGATGGGTTTTTGAACCGTGGGCCGCGCCCTGTCCGTGGAAATTGTGCTTCTTCATCACGCCTTGGAAGCCCTTACCTTTCGAGCGGCCGATGACATCAACGAAGTCGCCAGGCTGGAACTGGGTCACGGCGAGATTTACCTCGCCCTCCGGCAAATTCGCTTCTAATCGAAACTCGCGGACGAATTTTTGCGGCCCGACGTTGGCTTTCTTGAAATTGCCAAGCTCCGCTTTAGTTACGCGCGATTCCTTTTGGGCAGCGAACCCAACTTGCACCGCAGAATACCCGTCGTTCTCGTCCGTCAGGCGGCGAAGAAGAACGTTATCGCCGGCCGCGATCACGGTCACCGGATGCAGCCGGCCATTGGCGTCGTAGACGCTGGTCATGCCGATTTTTTGTCCTAGTAAACCGATGCTCATGTTGACGACGTGGGAAAATTCTCAAGCAGCTAAATTTTGATCGTGATATCAACGCCTGCGGGCAGGTTCAGCTTCTTCAATTCGTCCACCGTTTTCGCGGTCGGCTCGATAATATCGAGCAACCGTTTGTGCGTGCGGATTTCAAATTGTTCCATCGACTTTTTGTCGACGTGCGGAGAGCGATTCACCGTGAATTTTTCAATCAACGTCGGCAGCGGAATTGGACCGGCCACCCGCGCGCCCGTGCGTTTGGCGGTCTCAACAATCTCGACCGCAGACTGATCGAGCATTCGATGATCGAACGCCTTCAGCCGAATCCGAATTTTTTGTCCATCCGCCATTATTTCTTCTCCTTTTGATCGAGAATTGCGGCAACGAGGTTCGCCGGAACCGGGTCAAAGTGTGATGGCTCCATCGAGTAGCTGGACCGGCCTTTCGACAACGAGCGGATCGCGGTTGCGTATCCGAAAAGTTCGGCAAGCGGGACGAGCGCGTGAACGATCGCGAGATTGCCGCGCGATTCGATGCTTTGAATGCTTCCGCGGCGCCGACTCAAGTCTCCGCAAATGTCACCCTGATATTCTTCCGGCGTAATATTTTCGACCTTCATGATCGGCTCGAGCAGGATCGGTTTCGCCGCGCGGAAGCCGTCTTTCATCGCGAAAATCGCAGCCATCTTGAACGCGAGCTCGTTTGAATCGACTTCGTGGAAACTTCCGAAAACAATATCGCACTCAATATCGACAACGGGATAGCCGCCCAGAACGCCGTCCAGGACCGCTTCTTCGATACCTTTCTTGACGGCTGGAATGTATTCGCGCGGAATAATTCCCCCGACGATTTTATTTTCGACCACGTGGCCTTTGCCGCGCTCGCCCGGTCGAAGATCGACTTCGACGTGGCCGTATTGACCGCGGCCGCCGGATTGTTTGATCAACTTGCCGACGCCGTGCGCGTTCGTCGTGATGGTTTCGCGATAAGCGATCTGCGGTTTGCCCGCGTTCGCGTCGACTTTGAATTCGCGGAACATTCGGTCGCGAATAATTTCCAAGTGAAGCTCGCCCATGCCGGCGATGATGGTCTGGCCGGTGTCTTCGTGAGTGAAAACGCGGAAAGTCGGATCCTCTTCGGCGAGACGTTGCAGCGCAACGCCCATTTTTTCCTGGTCGAGCTTCGTTTTCGGCTCGATCGCCATGGAAATAACTGGATCAGGAAAAGACGGCGGCTCGAGCAGGATCGGATGATCTTCGTCACACAGGGTGTCGCCAGTAGTGATGTTTTTGATTCCGACGATCGCGGCAATGTCGCCCGAATAACAGGTCTCGATGTCTTCGCGTTTGTCGGCCTGGATTTGAATCAAACGAGAAATGCGCTCGCGTTTGTTCGTTCGGGGATTGTAAACCGTGTCGCCCTTACTCAGCGTGCCGGAATAAACGCGGAAGAAAACGAGTTTCCCGACAAACGGGTCGCTCCACAATTTGAACGCAATCGAACAGAAAGTCCCGTTGTCATCCGTCACCGCTTCCATCGGCTCGCCCGTGTCGGGGTTTTGACCTTTGGCCGGCGGAATATCGAGGGGGCTCGGCAGGTAATCGACGACTGCGTCTACCAGGTATTGAACGCCGATGTTCTTCAATGCCGACCCGCCGATGACCGGCACGAATTTGTTAGCAATCGTTTGCCGCCGAATCGCCGCCTTCAAAAGCTGCGGCGTCACCGGTTTTTCTTCCAGAACAACCTCGGCGATCTCGTCATCGATATTTGAAATCTGCTCCACCAGCTCTTTGTGAGCTTTATCGACTGCGGCGGCGTGTTCTGCCGGAACCTCGGTGACTTCGTAGGTCGATCCAAGCTGGTCGCTCTCTGAATAAATGATCGCCTTCTTATTAATAACGTCGAGCTGCCCGCGCAGTTGATCTTCGCGGCCCAGCGGCAACAGCACCGGCCACGCGTTGGCGCCGAGCTTTTTGTGAATGCTGTCGACCGACATCTCGAAATCGGCGCCGACGCGGTCCATTTTATTAATGAAGGCAAGCTTTGGGACGTTGTATTTCGTCGCCTGCCGCCAAACCGTTTCGGATTGCGGTTGGACGCCGGCGACGCCGTCGAACACCGCGATCGCGCCGTCGAGCACGCGCAGCGAACGCTCGACTTCCGCGGTGAAATCAACGTGACCCGGCGTGTCGATGATGTTGATCCGCTGCTTGATCCCTTCGAAAATCTTGTAGACGCCTTCTTCTTTTTTCTGCGACCAGCTGCAGGTCGTCGCGGCGGAGGTGATGGTGATTCCGCGCTCACGCTCCTGTTCCATCCAGTCCGTGACAGTGGTGCCTTCGTGCACTTCGCCCATCTTGTGGATCATGCCGGTGTAAAACAGCACTCGTTCGGTGATCGTGGTCTTGCCGGCATCAATGTGAGCCGCGATTCCGATGTTTCGCGTCCGCTCGAGCGGGAATTTCCGGTCGGGGGAATTTGGCCCTTTCGCTGCGGCTGGTTTCTTTTCGGCGGTAGCGGTGGCCATAAAATTTACCAGCGGAAATGAGCAAAGGCGCGGTTCGCCTGCGCCATTTTGTGGGTGTCTTCGCGTTTCTTGATTGCGTTGCCTTGACCGGAGGCCGCGTCCTTGATCTCAGCGGCAAGCGCTTCGGCCATCGGCATGCCTTTGCGGGTGTCGGCGTACATTACGATCCAGCGCGTTGCTAATGAGATTTGACGGGCCGGCCCGACTTCCATCGGCACCTGATAAGTAGCGCCGCCAACTCGACGCGATTTGACCTCCAGCCGCGGACGAACGTTCTCGATCGCTTTGTTTACGACCTCGAGGGGATCGACCGAATCCGATCCTTCGCGCGATTTGTCAATCGCAGTATAGACAATGCGCTCGGCGAGCGATTTCTTGCCCCGTTTCATCACCGTGCTGATGAGGCGGGCAACTGCCGGGCTCCCGTAGCGGGAGTCGACGCGCTCTTCCTTTTTGTAAACTCTCTTCCGTCGCGACATTGTCGATCTTCTGTTTCAAATTTACTTCTTCTCCGCGGCAGGCGCGGCCTTGCCCGCGCCGCCTCCACCAGCCGCGCCACCTTTCGGGCGCTTCGCTCCATACTTGGAACGACTGCGTCGGCGCCCATCGACGCCGAGCGAGTCGAGCGTGCCCCGCACAATGTGATAGCGCACGCCCGGCAAATCTTTCACTCGTCCCCCGCGCACGAGCACGATCGAGTGCTCCTGCAAATTGTGTCCCTCGCCCGGAATGTAGGCAATCACTTCCTGGCCATTCGTCAACCGCACTTTTGCGACTTTGCGCAAAGCGGAATTTGGCTTCTTTGGAGTGCGGGTCATCACCTGAACGCATACGCCGCGACGCTGAGGACAATTGGTCAGGGCCGGTGACTTCGATTTCACCGACATCTTCCGTCGTCCTTTCCGAATTAACTGGTTGATCGTGGGCATTTTTACCAAAGCGCCGCCCGAATGGGGTAAAATCCGGGCGACAAAAAACCCGCCCAAACGCGTTAACACACTGTCACGCGCCTGATGCGGTGAGCGGCGACTATAGAGGAGAAAATTGCGCTCCGCAAAGAATATTTTGCGTCCGAATTTGTTTTGGGCGGCGATTGCGCGGAATCTCTGCCGAATGCAAAAAGCGTTCGAACTTTTAGCGCAGGACCAGCAATCGAAGGCGCGGCATGGCCGGCTGGTGACTGCGCACGGCGCGATCGAAACCCCGGCGTTCATGCCGGTCGGAACGCAAGGGTCGGTGAAAGGAGTCAGCCCGCGCGAACTGCGCGAACTCACCACCCAGATCATTCTCGGAAACACTTACCATTTGTTTGTTCGACCCGGACTCGAAGCGATTAAACATTTTGGCGGACTGCACAAATTCATGAACTGGGACGGGCCGATCCTGACCGACAGCGGCGGTTACCAGATTTTTTCGCTGGCAAAGTTGCGCAAGATTTCCGAGGACGGCGTGCAGTTTCAAAATCATGTCGACGGCACGCCCGCGTTTATCTCGCCGGAGATCGCGATGGAAATCCAGGCAGCGCTCGGCAGCGATATCGTGATGGTCCTGGACGAATGTCCCCCGTGGCCGTGTGAATACGATTACGCGGCGAAGAGTCTGGAAATGACCGTCCGTTGGGCGAAGCGATGCAAGGCGGCTGCCAAATCCGAATTCCGAAATCCGAAATCCGAAACAAACGCTCAACTCTCAACTATCGACTCTCAACTTCTGTTCGGTATCGTCCAAGGCGCGACCTTTGAAGAGCTGCGAAAGCAATCGGCGCAAGCGCTGGTCGAGATCGACTTTGACGGCTACGCGATTGGCGGCGTCAGTGTGGGCGAGCCGGAGGAAGAAATGTTTCGCGCGGTGGAATCAAGCGAACCGAATTTGCCCGCGAACAAACCGCGTTACGCGATGGGTCTGGGAACGCCGCCGCAGCTTCTGGAAATGATCGCGCGCGGGGTCGACATGTTCGATTGCGTTTTGCCAACACGGCTGGCGCGCAACGGAACGGCATTCAGTTCGACCGGCACCTTGAATTTAAAAAACGCCGAGTTCGCGATGGACAAACGGCCGATCGAAGAGAATTGCCGGTGTTCGACCTGCCGCGAGTTCGCCCGTGGTTATATCCGGCACTTGATCAAGGCCGAAGAGATTTTGGGCCTGCGGCTGATCACCGTCCACAATTTGCATTTCTATTTAGAGCTGATGCGACAGTCCCGGGACAAGATCAAAAGCGGGACATTCGACGAGTTTCGGCGCGGATTTGTGGCCAATTACAAGCCGCGGAATATTTAGGTAGGGGCCGTTGCCCCCAACGGCCCGCGGGCGATTAGGGGCAATCGCCCCTGCCTCAAAGAGAGATTGCAGCCCCGGCGTTCAGGATTAAAGTCCGACCCTCGCTCAGACACTCCGATGATGTTCCACCTTTTAGCTCAAGCACAACCGGTCGCCCCTGCTCCAGGCCCGGGCGGCGGGTTCGGCTTTTTCGTCCCGTTCATTTTCATCTTTGTTATTATGTACTTCATGCTGTTCCGGCCGCAGAAGAAGCGGCAACAGGAACAGCAACGCTTGATTTCGGCTCTAAAAACGGGAGACAAGGTGGTAACCAACGCCGGAATTCACGGATTGATCGCCAACGTGAAGGAGACAACTGTCATTGTGAAGGTGGCCGATAACGTGAAGATCGAAATGGAGAAGTCGGCGATCGCCAATGTGGTAAAAGAGGGTTGAGTGGTTGAGACGTTGCGGAGTTGAGATGAGAATCAAAAAGCAAATCAGCGTGAACCCTCAACGTCTCAACATCTCAACATCTCAACTTCCCCAATGACTCCTGCAGGGACATTTTTTGCCGGCATCGGTCTGCTGATCCTGTTCGGCTGGTATTTCGCAACCGACAGTGAAAAAATCCGGCGACTCCTGGGAACGGTGTTGACCGTCGCCATCACCGCGTTTTGCCTGGCATCGACTTATCCGCCGTTCGATCAAAAGCGACCTGATGGAACAATCATTCGCGCGGGCAAAATTCACCTCGGGCTCGACTTGCAGGGCGGCACTTCGTTTTTGATTCGGCTGGAGCCGGCCGCAGGTCCTGAAGGAACCAAGCGGCCCATCACCAAGTCGATGGTCGATCAGGCGATCGAGGCAATCCGCAAACGTGTCGACCAATTCGGGGTTAGCGAACCAATTATTACCCCGCAGGGAACGGACCGGATCTTGGTTCAAATTCCCGGGCTCGATGCCGAAAAAATCCAGGAAGCCCGGACACAGCTTCAACGAGTAGCGAAGCTCGAATTCCGGATGGTGTATCCCGACAACGGCGACCGTTTGGCCAAGATCGATCAAGGCCAGGAAGTCATTCCGCCGGACTACCGCATTGAAACCTACACGATGCGGCCGGAAGGAAACGAAAAGCCGCGCCAGGAAAGGTTGTTGATCAAGAAAAAGGCCGACCTTGGCGGTGATCGGGTGACGGAATCTCATGCCTATTATGGCAATGAGGGTTGGACCGTGCAGATGAAATTTGACAGCGCAGGCGCGAAAAAGTTTGGCGAAATTACGGCGGCGAACAAAGGCCATCGGTTCGCGATTGTGCTCGACGGCGCGGTCATATCCGCGCCGGTGATTCGTGATGCGATTTACGGCGGGGATGCGATCATTACCGGCAAATTCGACGAGACGGAAGCGCGTGGGTTGGCCAGCGTCCTCGAAAATCCGCTTCAGACCCCGGTGAAGATTGAAGAGGAGCGCCAGGTTTCGGCCAGTCTTGGGAGTGATTCTATTAAGAGCGGTATTTATTCCGGTATCGCCGGCTTCGCCCTGGTCGTGGTCTTCATGATCATTTATTACCGGCTGGTCGGCCTCATCGCGGACATCGCTCTGGCGATCAACTGTATCATGGTGGTCGGCGCGCTCGGCATGTTCAACAGCGTGCTGACCCTTCCCGGCATCGCGGGATTGATCCTCAGCCTTGGAATCGCTGTTGACGCAAACGTCCTGATCTACGAGCGCCTTCGGGACGAGATTAAGCAGGGAAAAACGCTGCGCACCGCGATCGACACTTCGTACTCAAAGGCCTTTAGCGCGATTTTTGACGCGCACGTCACCCAATTCCTTACCGCAGTGATTCTTTTCTGGCTCGCCAGCGGCCCGGTCAAAGGTTTCGCGCTGACCCTGACGATCGGCATCGTCGCCTCAATGTTCTCGTCGCTGCTCGTGACCTACACCTGCTTCTCCTGGGCGTTCGCGCTGAATATTCTCAAGAAAGTGTCGATGCTGCATCTCATTCGCTCGAAGGATTTCGATTTCCTCGGGAACGCCAAAAAATTCATGGTGGTGTCGGGAATTGCGATTGTGGCCTGTCTCGCCGCTTTGTTCATGCGGGGTAATCGGAACCTTGGCGCGGATTTTAGAGGCGGCGATTTGATGGTGCTGTCGGCCAGCCAGAAACTGACACCTGATGAAGTTCGGACCGCGCTGGCAAACACCGGTCTCCAGAACAGCGTGATCCAGTCGGAGCGAGTGGCTAACCGCGACCTGATCAGCATTCGGTCAGACGCCGGAAACGCGGACAAGATCAAGGCGCGGCTACAGGAGGCGCTTCCAAAAGCCGGGTTGAAATTCGAACAGACCGATCACGTCGGCGCCCTGGTCGGGAAAGAATTGGCGAGCAAGAGCGCGCTTGCTCTGACCCTCGGTTTGATCGGCATCTTCCTTTACGTCAGCATGCGGTTCGGAACCTCGTTTGCGGTCGGGTCGCTCGCCGCGCTGGCGCATGATCTCATTATTACGCTTGGAATTTTTTCCCTGAGCGGCCGCGAGCTTTCCCTCATCATGGTGGCAGCGGTCCTGACCATCGCCGGCTACTCGATTAACGATAAAATCGTCGTCTTCGACCGAATTCGCAGCGGCCTGCGGGATCGCCTGTCCGGTTCGGTTGCTCAAGTGATGAATCACTCGATCAACGACACCTTGTCGCGAACGATTCTTACCGGCGGCACCGTTTTGCTGACCGTCCTCGCGCTCTATTTCTTCGGCGGTCCGGTGCTAAACGATTTTGCCTTCTCGTTCCTGGTCGGGGTAATCGTCGGAACTTATTCTTCGATCTTCATCGCGTCCCCCATTGTGCTCTGGTGGACCCGGGCCCGAGGCAAAGACACCGCTTCACTTCGTCGCGAGGTCACCCAGTCCGCCACCAGCGCAAATCCGATTGCCCGCTAGCCGGAATTTGGGTCGTGGATCAGTTGATAAATTCGGTCGGGTCAGTTTCACTAATTTGAGCGCCGTAAGTGCGGCTTATTCATAGCGGGAATGCTCATTTCAAGCCGAAGCTCGTTAGGAGCGCCATCACTGAGAAATTTCATGTTCCTCCCGCTGAAGGTCTTGTTCTTGGGTAACGATCTCCTCTAATCAGGGCGCCTCACTGCGACTGACCCACTACCCGGATTTGGCCGAATTTGACGGGACGCGGGACCCCGCTTAAGATCGGCCTCGCCTCGTCACGCCGTAGCCGTTGGGCAACGGCGGACCGTAAGGCATAAAATTTGCAGGTCAGGAGTTGATTATAGATGCCAGAAGTACTCGTTCGCAAAGGTGAGCCAGTTGATCGCGCGTTAAAGCGGCTGAAGAACAAGCTCGATGCCGAAGGGATTCTCGAGGAAGTGCGCCGTCTGCGCGCCTTCGAGACGCCTTCGCAGAAGCACCGCCGTAAAATGAAGGCTAACGCCAAGCGCGGCCGGACGAAATTCCGCTTCAACCCCTAAGCGGACAGGACCAGCAGGATTACTCGGATTTCTTACCGGAAATCCCGTCTAGTCTAATTTCTGACCGCTAATCGGCGTAGATTCTCCGTTCGCGCCGATTAAGAATGCTTTTTGATTCGGGTCTCGTAAAAATCGGGTGAATCCTGTCTAGTTTCCGCTCGATGAAGATTTCCGTGGTCATCCCCGTTTTCAACGAGCGAGCTACGGTCAAACAAATCGTCAGCGTGGTTCGCGCGGCTGACCTCGAAAACATTGAAATTATCGTGGTCGACGATGGCTCGACCGATGGCACGCAACAGGTTTTGAAGGACGAGATTGCCTCTGTGGCTGATCGGATCATTTATCAGCCACGGAACATGGGTAAGGGTGCGGCCTTACGGGCCGGATTTGCTGCGGCTACGGGCGACATCGTTTTAGTTCAGGATGCCGACCTCGAATACAACCCGGCCGACTATCCCACTCTGCTCGAGCCGATTCTTTCGGGAAAAGCGGACGCCGTATTCGGCTCGCGGTTTATGGGAGGTCGTCCCCATCGAGTGCTGTATTTCTGGCACATGGTCGGGAACCGGTTTCTGACCCTGCTTTCAAACATGTTTACGAACTTGAACCTCACCGACCTCGAGACGTGCTACAAGGCCTTCCGCGCCGAGATCATCAAAAATCTCGATCTTCGCGAGAACCGATTTGGGTTCGAACCGGAAGTCACTGCGAAATTGGCCAAAGCCAGGTGTCGAATTTACGAAGTGGGGATTTCCTATAACGGACGCACCTACAGCGAAGGCAAGAAGGTGAATTGGAAAGACGGCTTTCACGCAATCTACGCCATTGTGCGTTATAATTTGTTTTCCTAAAACGTCATGCCGATCGCGCGCCGGGAATAAGTTCCTTGACGGCTGAAACCTTACCGGGCAAAAGAAGGGACTTTTCGGTGGAGGCCACAGCATCGCTTTGGGAACAAATCACTTCAAATTCTTGAGTGCCCTCGTCGGGGCGTCCGTGATATCGATCTTTGGGTCGCCGGCTGCTGCCCAGACCGTAACCACCGGGGCAGATCGGGCCGACCTGCTTCAACAACAAACCCAGCCGCTCTACGGGCCGGGGTTCGTAGATGGGCATGCCATCGAAACGCCGAACGATCCCGACATCGGCCAGCAGGAAATTGTGAGAGCGGAGACGCAATATCAACCGTTTACCTTTTCGATTGCGACGCCGGTTTTCTACACCTCAAACGTCTCCCTCACTCCGAACAATGAAAAAGGCGACGTCGTGTTCGCCCCGGTGGCCGCCTTCTTTTACGATCCGCAGATTGCCGGAACCTTGTATGCGCACCTTGGCGCGCGGGAACAGGTATTCTATTACGGTAAATATTCGGCCTTCAACTTCGGCAGCCTCGATTGCGAAGCAGGTCTCACTTATTTCCTGCCCCAGGCTCACAATATCATTCTTCGCGCGTGGTACGATTTTAACCGCCTCACCTTCGATGATCGGCTCGGCGACGAATTTTTTTCGGACCATCGAATTATCTTGAATGCCGAAGTCCCGTTTCGGTTCGGTAACGTTCAACAAGTGTCCCTGGGCGTGGACGCGGACCTCAGCGTAGGCGCAGACCACCAATTCCCCCGGCGAAACGATTATGATGGCTACGCCGTTTACTCGGTGGCGTTGACTCGGGCTTTTTCCGTGGGGGCAGTCGGTCGGGTGGTGGGACGAGTTTATCACCAGAACGGGAGAACGGATGTGAGCGAGATCATTTCGGCCACCGCCACCTATCATTTCACCAACTGGATTGCGTTGAGCGCGGTGAGCTCATTCGCGCACAACGATTCAAACCAGGACGTGTTTGATTATAATGTCGGAAACGTTGGTGGAGCAGTGCAACTGACGGTCAAATTTTAGACGCAGAATGAAGTTTACCCATCGATCTCAATGAAAACACGCTTTGCACCTTGGAGTTTAGTGGTGGCGAGTGGCCTCGCCGCCTTTTTGATCGTTTCCGCGTTGTTCGCGGCCGAGCGCAGGAGCGCGCGCGTCACCGAAGTGATCCGCGATGTTCATTTACTCGCCGCGAAAGCGGCAGCCCGTCCTGCCGCCGTGAACGACACGGTCAATGAAGGCAACGCAGTTCGCACCGGCGCTGATTCGCGAGCAGAACTGACGTTCGCCGACCAGACCATCACTCGACTCGGCGCGAATACCGTTTTCAGCGTCGGAGGAGGAGCCCGGACTTACGACCTCGGAAGCGGGGCAATTTTAGTGACGGCGCCGAAGAGTGCGGGCACCGTCAGAGTCTCCTCCGGCGTCGCAACATCGGCGGTGAGCGGTTTCACTGGCGTCTGGGAGACGCATACCAAGTTCGCAAACAAGATTCTTGTTTTCGAGGGCGACTTGGAAGCCTGGCTGAACAAAAATCCTACCGATCATCGCCAAATGCATTCACACCAAATTCTCGTTTTTCCTCCAAATGCGACAGTGCTGCCGCAGCCGCAGGACTTCGAC
>JAICWQ010000041.1 GCA_025934755.1 Chthoniobacterales bacterium
AACGTCCAACGTCCAATTCAGAAGCACGTTGAGCGTTGAGCGTTGAGCGTTGGGCGTTGAGCGTTGGTTTCAACACGTTGTAAGTCGGCAAACTAGCCAGAAGTATCGGCGGCGACTCCGCCCGTGTCCGCCGAATCGGCGGCAGCGATGACTTCGATTTCGATGCGAACATTTTTAGGCAGGGCGCCCGCCTGGACGGTCGAGCGCGCGGGCGGCGCTTGTTTGAAATAGCTCCCGTAAATCTCGTTCACCGTCTGGAAATCGCCGATATCTGCGAGAAAAATGGTGGTCTTGACCACGTTGTCGAATCCCAGGCCTTCGGCCCTTAATAGACCGCCGATGTTTTCCATTACCCGGCGCGCTTGAACGTCAATTCCGCCGGAAACGACTTGTCCGGTCTTGGGGTCGAGAGGGATTTGTCCGGAATAGTAGATGATCGATCCGACGCGAACGCCTTGTGAGTACGGTCCGATGGCGGCAGGCGCTTCGCTGGTGGAGATGATTTTCTTCATCCATCGAGCTTAAACAGCCAACCGCCAGACGCAATCATTCTGGCGATGCGGTCGGGGACTCGGCCGTCTTCGTCCGCTGCTCGAGCTTGTCATGAAACTCCTTTTCGAAGTGCCTGTAAACCGTTGGTAGCCCTCCGGATCGATGAACGGATTCGGATCTTCGCCGCGCATGAGGCGTTTGCGCTTTTCAATGAGCGAAAGGGAGGCGCTGTGATCCGAGAGAAAAATGTCGCACGGCAGTTTCTTAGGACGGGAAACGTTATTTCAAAATCGGCGGCGATGCCCGGATAACTCTTTCCCGACGAGGCGATAATCGAGGGCAGCCGGCCACCGGCCGGTTCATTTCGCGACTCTTCGGATCGGCCTGGCCGAGAGTAATTGAGCTAGTGGCCAACAAGAGAGTAAAGTGGAATGAGTATTTCACGGGAACGATTCGTCCGAGACCTGCTTCCCATTCACTGTTTCTAAAACGCACGACCAAATACTTTCATTTTTACCTTATTGGATTACTTGCCGGGCATTGCGGCTCGGCTAATTCCATCGATATTACCCACTGAATGGTTAATTGGATTTTAAAGAAGCTTTTCGGCTCGAAAAATCAGCGCGAGTTGCGGCGAATGGCGCCCACGGTGCGCCGGGTGAACGAGTTCGACGAACAGTTTAAAGCGCTATCCGACGATGAGTTGCGCGCAAAGAGTGCGGCCTGGAAAGACGAACTGAGCAAAATTTCCGACCCGGAACAGCAATGGCGCCGGCTGGACGAAATTTTGCCCGAGGCGTTTGCGGCAGTGAAGAACGCCGCCCGCCGGCTGAAGGAGCGCCAACATACTTTCACCGTCTGCGACCAACCGATGACCTGGGACATGGTCCATTTCGATGTGCAGTTGCTTGGGGGAATGGTTTTGCATCGGGGGCGAATCGCAGAAATGGCGACGGGTGAAGGCAAGACTCTGGTAGCAACTTTACCGCTCTACTTAAACGCGCTGACCGGCCGGGGCGCTCATTTGGTGACGGTAAACGATTATCTGGCGCGTCGCGACGCGGAATGGATGGGCCAGCTTTACGGTTTTCTGGGGCTGACCGTCGGTTGCATTCAACACGATCAGGAGCCCGATCTGCGGCGGCAACAATACGCCTGCGACATCACCTACGGAACGAACAGCGAGTTCGGTTTCGATTACTTGCGCGACAACGGAATGGCCACCACTCGCGAGCAACAGGTCCAGCGCGGTTATCACTTCGCGATCGTCGACGAAGTGGATTCCATCCTGATCGACGAAGCGCGTACTCCGCTGATCATTAGCGGCCCCGCCACGATCTCGACCCATCAATACGACAAATGGAAACCGCTGATCGAGCAGCTCGTCCGGAAACAAACGATGCTGTGCAATCGCGTTGCCAGCGAAGCGGCCGAGGCTTTTGAAAAGGGCGACACCGAGCTTGGCGGACGTCTCATGTTCAAAGTCAAACTCGGACAACCGCGTAACAAGCAGCTGTTGCGGATGATGGAAGATCCCGATAAACGCCGGGCCATCGATAAGGCCGAGCTGTCCTTTTTTACTGACACGAGGAAGGAGGAATTGTTTCAGCTTAAAGAGGAACTTTTCTTTACCATCGATGAGAAATCGAATGAGTCGGATTTATCCGAACAGGGTCGAGAATTTCTCAACCCCGACGATCCAACCGCATTCGTACTTCCCGATCTGATCAGCGAATTCACCGAAATCGATCTCGATCCGACATTGGCAGACGAAGAAAAGGACAGGAAAAAAACCGAGCGCCAGGAGCATTGCGACCAGCAGGCGGAGCGAATCCACAATATTTCGAATTTACTTCGCGCTTACTGCGTGTTCGACAAAGACGTTCAGTACGTGGTCGAGGACAACAAGGTTGTCATTGTCGATGAATTCACTGGCCGCAAAATGCCTGGCCGGCGTTGGAGCGACGGTTTGCATCAGGCGGTGGAAGCGAAGGAGGGAGTGCAGATCGACCGCGAGACGCAGACCCTGGCGACGATCACGATCCAAAATTACTTTCGGCTTTACGACAAACTTGCCGGCATGACGGGAACGGCGGAGACGGAGGCTGCGGAGTTTCACGACATTTACAAGCTCGACGTCAATGTGATTCCAACGAACCGCCCGGTCGCGAGAAAAGATGCCAACGATCGCATCTACAAGACGCGTCGCGAAAAATACAACGCGGTGATTAACGAAATCAGAGAGCATCACATTAATCAGCAACCGGTGCTGGTCGGCACCGTGAGCGTGGAAGCGAGTGAATTGCTAAGCCGAATGCTCAAGCGCGAAAAAATTCCGCACAACGTGCTGAACGCGAAATTTCATATGCAGGAAGCGGAGATCGTTCAGCGCGCCGGTCAGCCGGGCACGGTCACTATTTCTACGAATATGGCGGGACGCGGCACTGATATTAAACTTGGAGCCGGCGTCGCCGACAAAGGCGGACTGTCTGTGATTGGGACGGAGCGACACGAAGCGCGCCGGATTGATCGACAGCTTCGGGGTCGTTGCGCGCGGCAGGGCGATCCGGGCGCATCGCGATTTTATGTCAGCTTCGAGGACGATCTGATGCGCAATTTCGGCGCGGCGGATCGGATGACCAAAATAATGGAACGTTTCGGTCTTGAAGAAGGTCAGGAGCTCGAACATCGATGGTTAAACAAATCGGTCGAAACGGCGCAGAAGCGCGTCGAACAGCGTAATTATCTGGTGCGGAAGCGTACCCTCGATTTCGACGATGTGATGAACATGCAGCGCGAAGTTGTTTACACCTGGCGCAACGAAGTCATCGACACTGAAGATCCGCGCTCTGAAATCTTCGAGGTGATCGACGAAGCCGTGCCGGCGAAGGTGAAAGAACATTTGGAAGGCAAAGAGCCCAATTACTCAGGCTTGATGAATTGGGTGAACACGACGTTTCCGCTCGGCCTTAATAAAGAACGCGCGGAATTCGAGACCCGCACTGCTGATGAAAACGCGAAGTTCCTGATCGAGAAGATCAAGGATGCGTATCAGCGCAAATCGAGTCACGAAGAGCCGAGCGCGGTTAAGAGCCTGGAGCGCTACATCATTCTTAATGCAATCGATCGTCTCTGGCAGGAGCACCTTTATGCGATGGACGCGTTGCGGGAAGGCGTTTATCTCCGCGGCTACGCCCAGAAAGACCCGTTGGTCGAATATAAAACCGAAGCCTACGACATGTTTGTCGATTTAATGGCGAACATTAAAAACGAAGTGCTGCACAACCTCTTCCGCAGCACGTCAAATCTTCAGGCGTTCGAAAATTTCCTGGCCACGCTTCCGCAGTTCCTACTGAAGGAGCAGGCGCCGGCGCCGACCGGCGCGTCACAACCGGTTCGCCAGCCAGTGCCTGCGATGGCGATGGCCGGCGGTAATGGCGGGGACGGCGAAGGCGAACTCGGAATCGATCTTCCGGTGCGCCGTTCGTTGCCGAAAGTTGGTCGAAACGAGCCATGCCCTTGCGGTAGTGGCAAAAAATACAAAAATTGCTGCGGCCGGACCGCCTGAATCCAACGCCGTTTCAAATTGACGAATTGTGTTATTTGGAAATTCTTCTCACCTGACATGCTGACGACTCTTTCCCGACGAATCATTGCAGTTCTGTTGGTGGCGACGCTTCTGCCAGCCTGCGAAATTCATCGACGCACCATCCGCGAATACAACACCGACCAGGGGGGGCGCGTTTCGGTCACGAACGTGACCGAGGATCAATATTGGAAAGAGCGCGTTGACGAGCGGATCGCCGCTGAAATAGCGCACGAGAAGCCGGAGGCGGGTTATGATACCTGGCAAAATTACTGGCGTTGGTGGTACAGCGTTCTCCGCCGGAAAAAGAAGCCGGCTTACAAGTCCCACGAGTTCAAGACGTCGGAAGAGATGGTGAATTACATCAAAGACAAACGGCGCGCGAAAGGTTTACCAACCTACGAGGATTGATGGTAGGGGCGGTTCGCGGACCGCCCGCGGGCGATTGGGGGCAATCGCCCCTACCTTTGCGCGAAGGATGCAATGGCTAATGGCGAGGCGATTGAATCATATGTGCCGGCCCGGCTCGATCGAATGCCCTGGACCCGGTGGCATTGGCTGATTGTTATCTCGCTCGGCGCGACTTGGATCCTAGATGGACTTGAGGTTACCCTGGCTGGGTCGTTAGGCGGAATCCTGACCCGACCCGAAACCCTCGGTTTCAGCGACAGCCAGGTTGGAGCGAGCGCAACATTCTATCTGGCGGGCGCGGTCATCGGAGCGATCCTGTTTGGGTATGGAACGGATCGGTTTGGTCGTAAGAAATTATTTTTCGTCACCGTCGCCGTTTATTTGATCGGGACCGGCCTCTCGGGTTTTTCCTGGAATTTTCCCAGTTATGCAGCGTTTCGCGCCCTGACCGGGGCAGGCATCGGCGGAGAATATGCGGCGGTGAATTCGGCGATCGACGAGTTGATCCCGGCGCGGGTGCGCGGCCGGGTTGATCTGATGATCAACGGGTCCTACTGGGCCGGGGCCGCGCTCGGTGCAGGCGCCACCCTGTTCTTGCTTGATCCAAACCGGTTTCCAGTTTGGCTGGGCTGGCGATTCGCTTTCGCAATTGGAGCGACCTTGGGCCTGATCGTAATCTTTTTGCGGCGCTGGATTCCGGAGAGCCCGCGCTGGCTGATGATCCACGGCCGGAATCGCGAGGCCGAAGAAATCGTCGCGAAAGCGGAGCAAGAATTTCGGGTAACGTCCGATCGAGTTGCGCTGGCTCCGATACAAGTTCACACCCGCACGCATACGCCTTGGCATGAAATCTGGAACGCGATTGTGCACCAACATCGGCGGCGCTCGGTCCTCGGCTTCGTTCTGATGACGACGCAGGCGTTCTTCTACAACGCGATCTTTTTCACATACGCACTGGTATTGATGCATTTCTACGGTGTGCCCGGACATAGCGTCGGGATTTATCTGCTGCCGTTCGCGATCGGAAATTTGCTCGGTCCGATTCTGCTCGGACATTTGTTCGATGCGATCGGTCGCAGGCGAATGATTGCGGCAACATACGGTCTGGCCGGAATCTTACTCGCCGTGACCGGCTGGCTGTTTCATGCCGGATTGCTCACCGCCCAAACCCAGACCGTTGCCTGGACGATTATTTTCTTCATCGCGTCCGCTGCTGCGAGTTCGGCTTATCTGACAGTGAGCGAAATTTTTCCGCTGGAAATCCGAGCTTTTGCCATTGCGATTTTTTACGCGATTGGCACTCTGACCGGCGGAGTGTTTGCGCCGTGGTTATTCGGTTGGATTATCGGGACGGGATCGGCAAACGCGCTGGTCGTTGGGTATTTTGCGGCCGCGATTTTAATGGTCGTCGGGGCAATTGTGGAACTTTGGATCGGGGTGGCGGCGGAACGCCGGCCGCTCGAGGAGATTGCCGCGCCCTTGTCGACTCGAGCGTCTACCCGATAGCCGAAATGGAAAGTTGGCAGGTGTGAATCGGCCCGGATGGGGTGAGTTGGCTGGAATAAAGGTGGAATGCTTCCACGCGAAACATTCCGGCATCGAACTCAGCGTGTGATTTGAGAAACTTGCGAAGCACGCCCGGTGAAACCTCGCGACACCGTGCAAGCGTGATGTGGGGATGCCACGGGCGTAATTCAGGCTCAATCCCAACCGCCATCGCTGCTTCCTGCACACGTTTGTGAAGTTGAAATAAATGGGGATGGCCCTTCCCGACCCCGATCCAGATTACCTTTACTGGTCCTTTCGGTGGAAAAGTGCCGACGTCCTCGACGGGAAGGAAAAAAGCGCGGAACTCAATTGCTTCCAGTTTTTCGCGCAACGCGAGCTTAACATCTTCGCGAACCTCGTCGAAAAAGCCGAGAGTGAGATGCATCTGATCGCCGGCCGTCCAGCGAACACCGTGGATGTCCGGATCGAGGCTGGCCAGAATCTCCCGGATTGATTTCGGAGGATCGATGGAGACGAACAGCCTGCTCAGCTTCACTTTCGTGTCCCGATTTCCGCGCCGGATCGAGCTTCGTTACCGCTTTCGCTGACTGGCGTCGGGAGTGAGCGATTGACCGTTTGCATGACGCGCGCCATCAGATTCGGAAAAATCGCGTTGGCGACGATAATGAAATGGGCGGTGAGAGGCATGACCAGCGTGGGTTTGCGACGCCGGCACGCGTTGAGAATTTTTCGGGCGGCCCGCTCGACCGAGATCGAAGCAAAAGGAAGTTTGTTCGCGAGTTTGAACCAACGGAACTCCGCAAGGTGATCGCCTTTGAACTTTGCGTGAACATCGGAGCCGGTCCGCACCATTCCGGGCGTGACCGTTGTGACATAAATCTTGTCGCGCGCGAGCTCGGGGCCGATCGCGTCGGAGAATCCAGCGAGCGCGAATTTGCTGGCGGAATAGGGGGCCATGTGAGGCACGGCGACCCGTCCGCCGATCGATGAGATGTTTACGATTCGGCCTCCCCCTTTGCCGCGCATGTGCGGCACGACGAGGAATTGCAGAATGAACGGCGCCCAGAAATGGAGACGCATTGCGCGGTCGAAATCCTTGAACTGCATGTGGGCGAGGGGACCGACTTCAATAATGCCCGCATTGTTGATCAAAATGTCGATCCTGCGAAAATGTTGGAGCGTTTCTTGGACCGCGGATTGAACCTGCGCGGTTTGAAGAAGGTCGCACTCAATTGTCAGAACATCCGTGCCGAATCGGTTCAACTGAGCTTTCGCGGACGCCAATTCTTCGGCGTCACGAGCGAGTAGAACAACGTTCCCTTTGTGTGCGCAAATTTGCCGGGCGATCTCCAAACCGAGTCCGCGCGAGCCACCGGTGATGAGGGCAACTTTGTCGCGATAAAATTCCAGAGACATTCGGAAAACGTCGAACGCCCAAGCCCGAACGTCCAATGCTCAATTCGGCGGCTATTAGGAATGTTTGCGGTTGAAACGGGCAACTTCGCGCTCAGTTTCGCGCTCGACCGCGCGTTTCTTAAGGTCAGCTCGTTTGTCGCGAGCAACTTTCCCCTGTCCGACGCCAATCTCCGCCTTCAGTTTTCCGCTTTTCCAATAGAGCTTGAGCACGACCAAGGCTCGGCCTTTCACCTGACTCTCGCCGTAGAGCTTGTCGATCTCCTGCCGGTGGAACAGAAGTTTGCGCACGCGTTTTGCCGCTGGCACTTCGTGGCTTGCCTTTTCGTATGGCTGAATATCGGCGTTATAGAGAAACGCTTCGCCGTTCTCGATCCGCGCGAACGCATCGCTGATATTGGCTTTTCCGGCGCGGATGGATTTTACTTCGCTTCCTTTGAGCTCAATTCCCGCCTCGTAACGCTCGAGGATGTGAAAATCGCGGAGCGCCTTTCGATTGAGAACCGATTCGGCGGACATGATCGCGTTTGAAACGCGACTGGAACTTACGCGTTCTCCGGGGCACCCTTGACGGGTTCGAAGGCGAGTTTGCCAGCGACGATTTCTTTCAGCGCAATGTCGGTCAGGGACATCCGCGGAGTTGTTTCGACCATTGGGCGATGTCCTAGTCCGAGCTGCCGCACCCGTCTGGAAACAACGTTGATCAGGAGTTGTTGGTTGGGGATTACTTGAGCGGCTTCCTGGAGAAGTTGTGTCGTCATATGGCGCAAGGATCTGACGGTGCGGTTGGCTTCCGTCGGGAATTGAAGGATGGTCGGACCACTCGATGCGAGCGCGGGTGGAGTGAGCTGCGGAGCGGCGAGCATAGAAAACGGAGCGTGACTGTGCGAGCGGTTGAAAAGCTTGTCAACCGAATTGTTGGGACCCGAGATCCCAACTTTGGCTATGGAAAGATCGCCGTTGCCGCGATTTGCCTAACGAGTGTCTTCGACGTAGCTGATGATACGGTAATCAACCGCATCGCCTTCGTGGTCCAATTGACGATCGTAGTGCCAGGAAGTGTTGCCGTTGCCGTAAAATGTTTTGCAGACCAATGCGCCGGTAATGTCAGGATTACCATTCATGATGTAATCAGCGCTCGGAGCGTAAATCGTGGCCGCAAAATTGCCCGGCGGAGAAATCGTGATCGTCTGGCTCACCGATGGATCGGTCGGACTGATTCCGTAGAGCTGCAGATTGCCCGCGACGCCGGTTTCATTGTTCAAATCGCGCGCTTTGATGTTTACGTTACCGTCGAAATAAATCACGACGTGAACGTTAGGTTTCACATCGATGGTCCCGGTAATGTCGCTCGTCGTGTGGATGGCAACGTAGGTCATCGAATTTCCGTAGGGATTCACGGTTAAATTGCCGTTAAAGGATGAGAAGACGTAATAGTTCGGACTTTGCGGGGTGCCGGCAGCCTGTGGATTGATCGTCGTGTTTCCGTTCGCCTTATCGGGAGAATTCTGCGGGAGCGGCAGATCGGTCGGCATCTTGAATGGCGGGAGGGTGAACGGAACGTTATTGTCGATAGTGCCGGTAATATAATTCGAACGCACAATCGTCCCGCCATTTGTGGCGAGGTTCCCATATAGCATTCCGCGGATCGCTGCCACGGCGCTGTTTATTTCCACGTTGCCGCTTCGGGAATCCGAATAATGCGGATCCGAAGGGTTGTTAGCGGCGAAATAGTAGGCTCCGTTTGCTGAATTATAACTGTCGATCTGGGCCGCATCGCCCAGACCATAAAAAGTTCCCGCGTCCTTGATCGCCGCCTCAAACGGAGTGATGGGCGCCGCAACCAGCTCGACCCGCCGGGAAATTTGCGGTTGGCTAACTGGAAGGAGTGTTTTGCCGACGTTGTCACCATTCGGTCCATAAGTGGCAACAAAATGATCGTAATTGAAGTCGATCTTGCGCAACAAACTGTCGCCGCGCGTTCCGACTCCCATGCGATCATCCATTGTAATACGTCTCAAACCCGTCACCGGCGAAATGCCTTTGGTGCGGATGCGATACCAGGGATTGCCGTTGGGGTCGTAGTAAAAGAGGTCGACTTTGCTGGAGGTAGTCAGGTTGTCGCGCCCAAAGGTGACTCCGGAATTCGTGTAAACCCCTCCGGAATACGTCCAGCCGCTGCCAGTAAATGCATTCGTCGGATCGAGAATTGTTTTGCGAATCTCGGCGTAAGCGAGATCGCCGCCGGCTTCAGCGGCATCGAGCGATTCCTTCCAGCTTCGGACCTGGCTGGCCGCCGTGTTGTAGCGAGTAACGCAATTGAGCAAGACGTTTCCGCCAATTACCGAAACCACGAGAATGACACAAAGAACGCAAAGAAGAACATTTGCCTGTCGGTGTGAGCTTTTCGAGATCCGCATATTGGTCTCCCGGTTCCGGCTTAACCGCGACGCTTGTTTCTCAGGTACGCCGTCGCGTAAAGGGTTGTTCCCGCGCTTTGGTCGGTGTTCGTAAAGATTGGCTTGAACGTAACCGAAGTATTCGCGTACTCCGTGTTCGCTAGTTCGGTATCGGTGCTCTTCGGCACTAGCTGATCGGTGCTGGCAGCAATCGTGGTCACGACACCGTTTTCGATTCGCACAATCGAACTTCCGTTGATCGAATAAGCAACGCTGGTGGTTGAAACGCCGTAATTAACCTGCCAGCCGCCGGATGTATAAGAAATCGTCGGCGTCCGCGGAGTATTCACCAGTGACGGATTCGCCACCGCCTCTGTGTCGCCGGTTTGGATCAGGTAGCTCGGCAACGTCATCGTGACACTCTGTAGATCCACCGATGTCGTGACAATCAATCCGCGTTTCACGTCGCGATTCAGATAATCAATGATGCGGACCTGCTGAATGTGCGTTGCCAGGTAATTGTCCGTCGCATTAAAACTCTTTTGCAGGCTGATCCCGCACGTGATCGCCACGCCCAGAATGACTGAGCTGAGGCTTAATGTTACGAGTAGTTCGGTCAGGCTGTAACCCGACGGTTTATGTGAGGATGCTAGTTTCATTTTTTGGTTCCGTTTGAGATGATGGTGCTGGTTTGTTCGGAGCGTGCTCGTCCGCCGAGCATGTTCCATGAGGTTGAGACATCTACCTGGACGAGAGTCGATCCCAGGCTGGTGGCAGTGGAATTGACGGTCACTGTCCCATCGGGCGTTCTCGTCAGCTGGGTCGTTCCGGTTGCTGTCGGATAGGCGGCAATCGTAACCGTCTCCGTTGCCTTCTTACAAAAGTCCGAGGAATTGGGCGCGCTGGCGAGGAGTGATTGAACAGTCGCAGTAGTCGTTAAATCGGCGAAGGAAAGGTTGCGCAAAACTTCAGTCCGATCATGCACCGATTGAAGAGCGGCGACCGCTTCCTTGCTACTATCGATGTAACGCAGACAAACCGCGTTTAATTCGAATACCGACCCGCAGAAGATCGCCATTAGTAAGATAGCGACCAGCACTTCCGGGAAGGTCATCGCAGCTTCTTTGGTTTTCGACTGGGTCCGCATTGGTTATGGTAATTACGAAAACTAGCAAAGAATATGCCCTTTTCTCTTCCCTGCGGGTAAATCTATCCAAACTGAGAAATCGGCGATTTTTTCTCACCCTTGAGAATAAATCCGCGATTTTAATCCGCTCCTTAGGGAAGCCGTATGTTCGATTTGTTTACAGTATGCCCAATTCCGGTAGAGCTCTTCTTAAAACGGGGCGCGGGATGCTCGCGAAAGACGAGCTGATCTGGCGTCGGGCTGGTGGGATTTGAACCCACGGCCTCCTGGTCCCGAACCAGGCGCTCTACCAAGCTGAGCCACAGCCCGCTCTAATTGGTCGAGCGCATACTTCGCGCATTTCGGGATCGCTGGCAAGAAATACCACCGCGAGGCGCGATGCCTACTCGGCGAGCCCATCCCTTTAGCTCGAAGAAGGAGATTGAGTACAGCTCTGCCATGTGATTGGATCACCAACACAAACTGAAAATTCATGGGTTCTCTGAAGAAGCGGCGAAAAGCCAAGATTTCAAAACACAAGCGGCGCAAACGGATGCGGGCAAATCGCCACAAGAAGCGTTTGCGCTACAAGACTTAAAGTCCTTCCATTCGTTAGGCGGGCTCAGCTATTTGCGCCGGTTGTGGCGGCCGACTAGACTCGTACCATGAGCGCATCTCGCGGTAGCGAACGGCGACTCGCTACGTTGCTGCTTGTGATTATCGGCTGCGTCGTCTCGCAGCCGGTCCTCGCGAGATCGCGGATTGCATCGCCCGCGTCCACCGTCGCTCCCAGCCCGGTACCCTTCAAAAAGGCGCTTCATCAGGATGATTCGCTTGATTACTCGGCAGCCAAGGATCTGCAATTGAGGCTGGAGAACGAACACAAAGCGGATGCCCTGGCTCGTTTTGTCGAGGGAATGTCGTTCGAAGAAAACGGCGAGATGGATAAGGCGCTGGCCGCCTACCGGAAGGTCCTCGATGTAGATCCGGGCCAGGTCCAACTGGCCGGCCGGGTGGCTTCATTACTCGCGCGTCAGGATGATTTCCCCGAAGCGATTGATGTTTTAAAGGACGCGATAAAGGCAACTCCGAACGCGCCTGAGCCACTGCTTCAGTTGGCGTTCATTTACGCGAAGTATCTCGGACGGACCGACCAGGCAATCGACTACGTCAATCGAGCAATTGCGATCAATCCGCGGAACATCGCCGCCTACGAACGGCTGTGTGAAGTGGCGCTGGTCGCGGGCGATGAGAAAAAGGCGTTGCAAGCGTTGGACCGGGCGACAGCGCTGAAGACGGACGACCCGACGTTTTGGTCGCGGCTTGGAAAACTCTACGCGACCATCGTGTTCAAAACCGATCGGACCCCCACGCCCGACGAGATCGCGCGAGTGAATGAGATTTTCAAAAAAGCGGCCGATCACGCCGGAAATGACATCGCCGTCCTAAAAGACCTGGCCGATTATTATGCTTCAACCCAACAGATCAAGGAGGCGATTCCACTTTACCTGCGCCTGCTCGAACTGGAACCGGAGGACACGAACTCGCGAGAAAAACTGGCCGCCGGATTTCTTTTGACGAACCAGCGCGACAAAGCCGTTGCAATGCTGGAAGAGATCATCAAGCAACATCCTGAAAAGTATCAGCCCTACGATTTACTGGCGGGACTTCTCGACGATACGGCCCGCACTCTTGAGCGGGACAAGAAAAAAGATGAGGCCAAGGCGGCGTTCGCCAAGGCGGCAGCCAATTACGAGCAAAGCCTGGTCGTGAATCCAGACCGGCCCAGTCCCTATCTTCACCTGGCCGAGATACTTCTCGGCCCGCTAAAAGAAAGCGAGCGCGCGGTCAAAGTTCTCAATGAAGCTCGCCAGCATTTCCCCCGAACTCCAGAGATCGCCTACTATCTTGGCATCGCCCAGCGGGAAGCGAAGCATTCGCAGGAGGCTGTGGCCACATTTGAAGAAGCCCTGCACGAAGCGGAGCTGGACGACGGCGAGATAACAAATGCGCGGTTTTATTTCGACTATGGCGCTGCGGCCGAGCAGGCTGGTCTTTATGATAAAGCGGCTGGGCTCTTCCAAAAATCCATTGCCCTTGATCCGGCCAACGCCGCCGATGCCTACAACTACCTGGCTTACATGTGGGCCGATCACAATCTGCGCCTTGATGAAGCCGAACAGATGATCAAGCTGGCCTTACAAAGCGACCCCAATAATGGCGCCTACATCGATACTCTGGGATGGTTGGAATACCGGGAAGGCAAATTCGATCAGGCCCTGGTTGATCTTTTGCGGGCCGCTCAAAAATTAACTCGCGACGATCCGGTTGTATTTGAGCACATTGGCGACACCTTCGCGAAGATGAACAAGGTTGCCCAGGCTGTGGATGCGTGGCAAAAAGCGTTGAATCTTGATCCGCAAAACAAGTCCCTCAGTGAAAAGATCGACAACGCCAAAACCAAGATGAGCAAAGGCCAATTGCCGAATGCGAATTCAATCCATTAGAACAGTCGCCTTTGCCGATTCGTCGGTTTGGCTGGGCGGCCCCGAATCATGAGCGCTTATCCAACTCCGTGGCAAAAGCGAACGATGTGGGCCGCGCTCAGCGCGTTCTTTGTTGTTTTGCTCATCGTGATTGCCGGCGTCGTCGTTTATGTCGGCGCGAACCTGATCAGTTTCCTTCAGCCAATTTTGATTCCGGTGGCGATCGCAATCATTCTCGCCTACCTCCTCGATCCGTTAGTGACCGAATTTTGCCGTCGCGGTCTCGGCCGCACCTCGGCGATCTGCCTGATTTTTGTGATGGCGCTGATGGCGTTGGTCGGCCTGTTTTGGTGGGTCGTGCCCACCATCTCAGAACAAAGCGCCAATTTTGCAAGGGAACTGCCTTCCTACACCCAGACGGCCCGGGATCGAATTGTCGATTTGGCCGTTCGCTATAATAGAACCTTCGGAGGAACAAGCGGGACCCGTGGAAAAAACGCCAGTTCAGGCTTGGTCAACTTGCTTCTTGGAACACCACCGCCCCGGTCTCCGAACGCTGCGTCGGCCACGCCAAGTCCAACAGCATCACCGCCGAATATCAGCACAGAAGAATCAATCGCACCGGCACCGCCGAAACTCAGCTCGGCCGAGCGTCAGAAAGTGGAAGGCGACGTCGAGAAAGTGATCGGGTATGTCCAACACCAGTTACCGACCTGGAGCGAAAAAGTTTGGAACATCCTGAAGAAAAGCATCGGCGGATTTCTCGGTGTTGCCGGTTTTCTCCTCAGTTTGATCACCGTCCCGATTTATCTGTTTTTTCTTTTGAAGGAACGGCCAAGGATCGAGAGACGCTGGAAAGATTATTTGCCGCTTCGTCCTTCACCGCTGAAAGACGAGATCGCCTCGGCCCTGTTGGAGATCAATAGCTACGTAATCGCCTATTTCCGCGGCCAACTCCTCGTTTGTCTGGTGGACGGAACCCTCATCGGAAGCGCGCTGACCTTACTGGGATTGAGTTTCGCGCCGTTGATCGGCCTTCTCGTGGTTATTCTAACCATGATCCCGTATATCGGCATCGTGATTTGCTGGGTGCCGGCCGTCGTGATCGCCGGATTTCAATGGGGCAATTTTTGGGGGCCTCTTTGGGTGACACTTATTTTCATCGTCATTCAAAATCTCGAGGGGATGTTCTACGCGCCGCGCATTGTCGGCAATTCGGTCGGTCTGCACCCGATGACGGTCATTGTCTCCATTTTTGTTTGGGGCTTGTTAATTGGCGGTTTGTTAGGCCCGATTTTGGCGGTTCCTCTGACTGCGACGATCAAAGTGTTGCTCACACGCTACGTTTGGGGACCTCGGATGCGAGACCGGGTGCGCGCTGAGGTTGATCGTTCGCCGGTAGTGCGCGAGGCGCAAGCTGAGACCTGAGGCCTCGGAACCCCCTCGGTTTAGCAGGCGCCAGTTGCAATCTCCGAGTCCTCCACCCATAAAGATTAGATGCCGGAAAAAATCAGACGCGTCCGACGCCGAAGACGCAGTCATTCTTCACCGGGTGCCGAGTCGTACCCGAGTCTGCGGCTGCATTTTCCGCCATTGCGAGTTGCAGTCTATGTCATTGGGGGCGCGCTCGCGCTTACCCTGATCATCGTTTTGGTCATTTACGGGTCGAGACTGTACTCTGGCTGGCGCGAAACGCGTTTGCTGAAACGCGCGTCGGCAATGTTGGAGAACAAGGATTTCGCCGGGGCGAACAAGGTGGCACGGGAAGTCCTCGAAGTGCATCATGATTCGATTCCGGCATTTTATATCCTTGCCGATGCGACCGAAAAACAAAACTCCGAGGAAACCGTGTCGTGGCGGGCGCAAATTGCGCGATTGCAGTCTGATAACATCGACGCCCAGCTGAACCTGGCTTCAGCGGCGCTTCGGTTTGGCCAAATCGATCTTGCCCGGAAAGCACTGGAGCGGATCGGCAAACGGGGGGAAGACCGGGCCACATTCCACGTCGTGGCCGGGTGGCTCGCACGGGCAGAGGGAAATCTTGCCGAACAAGAACACCACTTCGAAATCGCCGTCCGCAAAGATCCCAAAAACGATGTCTACCAGTTTAATCTGGCGGCCATTCAGATCCATTCGTCCGATCCGGAAAAAAGCGCGCGAGCGAGAGAAAGTCTCGAGCGCCTGATGCAGATCGCGCAATTTCGAAGCGGCTCATTGCGGGCCCTCCTTAACGATGCGGTCGACCGCAAAGATTTCGAAGCAGCCGACCGCTTTGCGCTGCAGCTTCAGATGTCGCCGGACGCGACTTTCGGCGATTATCTTCTCTGTTTGAATTTTTATCGGAAGCTCGACGCCAAAAAATTCGACACCTTGCTCGAGAAAGTGAAACCGGTTGCGGTCCGAAATTCGACCGATCTGGCGCTTCTGATGGATTGGATGAACGAAAACGGAATGGCCGCGGACGTCATCAAGTGGATGGAAAAACTACCAGCGGGCGCGACGGATCATCCTCCGCCGGCCATTGCCGTCGCTGCCGCCTTTGCTGAGATCAAGAACTGGTCGCGTTTGCGGCGGTGGACGCGGAGCGAATCGTGGGGCGGAGACGAATATCTTCGTCTTGCCTATCAGGGATTTGCCGCGCACCAATCACACCAGTCGGGAGGAGATGCCGAGTTCGATACTCTCTGGCGGGATGCTCTGCGTTCTGCGGCCGACCAGCCCGACCACGAGCTGAGACTTGCTCGTCTTGCCAGTAAATGGAATCTGGCGATTGAGAGCGAAGAACTTTGGTCGCGGCTATCGCGAGATTCGCCCACTCGCCGTGAAGCGCTGGATGCGCTTTATAAGCTCTATCGCGCCAGCAACGATCTGAAGAAGCTTTACGATGTGCTCCAACGGCTCCACGAAAATTCGCCTGACGACACCGTCATCAGCGCGAACCTGGCGCGGCTTGGGTTAAACATCGATCAAAACACCAGACAAGCCCAGGAGCTGGCCAAGCGAGCGTACGAGCGCGCGCCGGACGATGTGAATTGCGCAGTCACTTATGCTTTTTCGCTGTACGTCCAGGGCCGGACGATGGAAGGACTCGATGCCATTCGAAAGTTGCCGCCTGAAGCGCTCCATGAATCGCACAATGCGGTTTACGCTGCAGTCTTGCTCCTGGACGTGAATCAAGCGGACTCCGCAAAGGAATTCGTTCAAGCGGCAAAGCGTGGACCGCTTTACGCCGAGGAAAAGCGATTGCTCGAGGACGAAGTGACGAAAGTTTCCGGCGCGGCACCGAGTCCTTCGCCAGCTGCCTCCGGGAGCCCTCCATTCACGCCGAAACCGGCAACCTCAGCGCCCGTTCCGGCCGCGTCGCCTTCTCCAAAATCGATTCCGGGGCCGACCGCAACGCCGTAAGAATCGATCTCAGTCTCTATACGGGTCCGTAATGTCGTGGCCGGCCATGGCCACACCGAGTGGCCGCAATGTGTGAAGGACGCGAATGGTTCCGCTGTGCGAGGTGAGAACGTCCGGCAGACGACGATAAGCCTGGGGAGCTTCATCCAAATCGCCGCCACGCAAAATAATTCCACGATCGTGCAACCATTTCATCATTTCGTCGTGCCTAACGAGTCCGTTCTGGCGGATCCGTTTCTTGCCGGCTTTGACGAATCGTCCTTTCGCGGCGGTGCGCGACATGATTCGCCCCGCGCCGTGAATCGTCGAGTAGAGCGCTTCACGCGAAGTCGGCGAATCGATGCCCTCGATGATGACCGCGTTGTCGCCCATGCTGCCGCCGACGAAACCCTTTTGGCCCGGAAACGCCGGAGTTGCGCCTTTGCGCACCACCCAAAAATCTTCGCCCCCATGTTTCTCACGCCAGGCGAAATTGTGGTGATTGTGGACTTCTTCCAGAATTTGCGCGCCCAAAACATTTTTCACAACGTGACGGGCGACGGCTTCCCGGCCGGCATAAGCATAGCGTCCGGCCAAATGCATTCCGGCGAGATAATCGCGGCCGATCTCGGATTTTTCGTCGACCACGGTCGGGGGAACGTCCATCCCGTCTTTTCCTCCGGCCGCTTTTAAAAAATGCGTCGCCATTTTGTGACCTAGTCCGCGAGAACCAAAATGCACGCCCACCCAGATACGATTGTCCTCGTCCGCGAAAATATCGACGTAATGGTTTCCTCCGCCGACGGTGCCGAGTTGCTCCGCGGCCGTCGATTTCAAAGCGCCGATTGGCTTTATTTCCCACGCTGCGTCCTCAAACAATTCGTGCTCGACCCGCGTTTTGCTCTTGCGTCCGAGGCCGAATGAAATATGGCGAACCACGTCGTCCATGATCGTGTCCATCTTCGGCGCGATCTGTTCGCGGTTGGCGTCCGTCAAAATGGCCAGGTTGCCGCACGCGATATCGAATCCGACACCGCTGAGTGAAATTTTGCCGTGGTAGGCCACAACCCCGCCGATTGGCTGCGCGTAACCTTTATGACCATCGGCGCAAAGCACACCGCGTTCGCCACCGGCTGCGACGCAGGTCTCGATTTGCCTGATCGTTGCCGGATCGTGTTCGCCGAAAATTTTTGTTTTCGGGCCCATCGGTAAGGCAAAGCTCGAACCGATGGGAAAGAATTCAATTCGTTATCGGCGTAACGATTTTTTCGCGACAATTTTCCATTTCTCGACATCGGCACGGGTGGTCACCGGCAGGGTCAGACGAACCGCCGCTACGGAGTCAAAGAGCGCAGTCCGAAATGGAAGTTTAATGACCGCAGCGAGTTCTTTCTTCACTCGCGACGGGATTTTTTTGTAAAGCAGGCTCACGTGCGGATCGCGCGGGGAACTCGCCGAAGACTTCCTGCCACGGCCAAGTTCAGCGGCCAATTGTCGCAAAGCCGGAGTGGATTTGAACCGGACGAAAAGCGATTTGGTGAACTTGGGCGAAAAGGCGGTACCCCGAACATTGAGCCGGATCGGAGCGGACTGAATCTCCCGCAAGATTTCCTTTGGTGATCTTCGATTTTTCCTGCTTACAAACAAAGTCAAATGCGGTTCGAAGTTAGGCGCCTTTAGTTCTTTCCGCAGGATGCGAACGATTTCGCAAAACAAATCCCGCTCGGGTTTTGCGGGAAGGAGCCAGTAAACAGTAGCGGTTTTCTTCACTTGTTTTGTAGCGGCGCTCTCTGAGCGGCGGACCGACTACATCTAGAATTTTTGCCGGGTGGAAATCAAGCCAATCCGCCGGAGACTGGTCCCGCCATAGCTCCGCGAACGGCGGATCGGCCCTTCGGGTGAATGAATCAATTGGCACGACGCCGCGGTTGGCGCAGATTAGATCATGCACAAAGCGGTGAAGAGTCAGGTGAATTGGCCCGCGCTGCGCGAGGATTTTCCGATCCTGCGCGAGCGGGTGAACGGCCACGCCCTGATCTACTTCGACAGCGCCGCCAGTTCGCAGAAGCCGCGAGCCGTTCTGGATGTCGTCCGCAATTATTATGAGCACGAGAATGCGAATGTCCATCGTGGCCTGCACGCCCTGAGCGCCCGGGCGACGGAGCATTACGAAAAATCGCGCCAACGGGTCGCCGATTTCATCGGCTCGAAAACGGCCGAAGAAATAGTTTTAAAACGCGGCACCAACGAGAGTATCAATTTGGTAGCGCAGGCCTGGGGTACGAAATTTTTGCGCAGCGGTGACGTAATTCTACTCACCGAAATGGAGCATCACAGTAATCTTGTTCCCTGGCAGCTGTTGGCCGGGCGAGTCGGGGCCCAATTGCGTTTCGTCCCGGTGCGCGACGATGGGACTCTCGCGCTGGAAAAACTTTCGTCGCTCCTGACCCCGGAAGTGAAGTTGTTCGGCTTCACTCAGGTTTCGAATTCGCTCGGCACAATAAACCCCGTGGCTGAACTCTGTCAGGCGGCGAAAAGCGCCGGCGCCGTTACTCTGGTCGACGCCGCCCAAAGCATCGGCCACATGCCGGTCAATGTTCAGGAGATCGGCTGCGATTTTCTCGCTTTCTCCGGTCACAAAATGTGCGCACCGACCGGGATCGGCGTGCTTTACGGCCGAACTGAAATCCTGGATGCGATGCCGCCTTACCACGGCGGCGGCGAAATGATTGTCAGCGTGACCCTCGAGAAGAGCACATTCAAAAAGGCGCCGCACCGGTTCGAAGCCGGCACCCCCAACATTGCCGGGGCGATCGGTCTCGGCGCCGCGATCGATTATCTGGAAGGAATTGGGCGTGCCGAAATTTTCGAACACGACGTCGATCTTACGAATTATGCGTTGGACAAAATGAAAGAGGTCCCCGGTCTAAGGGTGCTTGGGACCGCTAAACAACACGCGGGCGCGATTAGTTTCGTGATGGACGCGGCCCATCCACACGATCTTACAACTTTTGCCGACCGTTACGGCCTCGCGA
>JAICWQ010000163.1 GCA_025934755.1 Chthoniobacterales bacterium
AGCTACGGTTTTAAGCGAGAGATGATCGCGGGTTTTGCCGGGGAGATTGATTGAACGTCATCACGCCCAGCCAAAGATTCTAACTCCGAAACCGGAACGACCGCTTGAACCATCGTAGGCGTCACTGATCCATCGATCACTTTCCCGGTCTCGGAGATCTGATCGAGTAGTTGCTGCGATGTGGGCGACGCCTGAATATCCACCAGCACTCCCTCGGGAAGATTGCCCGGAATGTCCGGTTGAATCGTCGTCGTCCCCTTGTCGAACGGCGCCTGTCCGCGCGCCTGCTTCAACGCCAGTCGAAGTTGATCATCAAGTTTCTTATCCACGGGGGAATCGGCGTTCGTCCAAAGAAGGACCAGATCGTTGCCAGCGCCGCCGTGGTAGTTCGCGACGAAGTGATAAGTGATTCCTGCATAAGACAGGTCAACGATTTGCCCTTGGACTAGGTTCGCAAAAGTGCCTTTTATGATGTCCAAGCCCGTGTTCTCGATCACGGTCAGGTCCGTGCCGGGCTTGGGCGCGAAATTGAGACCCAGGTTTAAGGTCTTGCCGCTCGCCGTGAAACCAGCTGCCCGGACCGCGACTTCGCTTCCATTGACAAAGGTGGCAGTGACAACGTCTGCCGGACCGGCTTGCGCGGAAAGCGCAACCACAAAAACGGCGGCGAACGGGACCACGGTTAATTTCATTTAAAAACCTTTCTCAAAAACCACCGAAGAAGAGGGGATGTGTATTGGCGGGTCAAGTCTATTCGTATCGTAGTAGCGTAAAAACTTTTCGGAGTGGTAACGCTCAGCATGAATCAGCCAGTGGGTTGCGCTGGAAGCAGCATAAACGGTTCCAAGAAGAATATGAAAGGGCGAGCCGGCATTCAGATCGATTTCAGCGGCGCGGCTCAACATTATTTCGCGCTACTCGCTACGACCGCTTCCGAGCGGTAGAGGTCGCGGTTGCTGCCTTGGAATTCGGCTTTCAGTCTGACTTTGAAGTTCGAAAGGTCGACCACGTCCCAGCGCGTAAATTTCCACATCGTTTTGTAGCCACGGCCCTCTGTCGCCGTGCGGTCCGCGTCGTTTTCTTCATCTCGACTGAGGGAGGCGGCTACAGCGCCGGCTTGGTGTTCGATGCCGGCAATGAAATGAATCGCGTCATCATGGATCTTTCCGGTTGCGATTTTCGGTTCGAAATAAAACGTGCGAAATGAGCTATTCCGACTGCCGGCCGCATAAAGCTTCGGATCGAGATAGAACACTTTGTTGCTCGCCCGATCGACAATTCGCAGATCGGGATATCCCGAGCGCTGAACTCTTCCGTCGGTGGTCCGGGGGAAATCACATTTGAGGCCCGGCGCCGCGTCAAGCAGCTCGCGTAAAGAGTTTTCAAAATGACTGCTGACCTCGTTAATGCGCCTGATGTTTTGGACGGGATTGTCAGGCGCATTCAATCGCTTCAAAGTTTCATCCAACGCAAACCTGATCTGCTTCAGCACGCGTTGGTCGATTTCATCTTTCGGATCGAATGGCAGAACCCGCTTGCCGGTTGCATCGGCGATTACCTCGCTGAACGGAAGTCCGCGCAGTTGCGATTGCTCGTCCAGCAGCCAGGGAATCAGTTGGTCAACGGCAGGTTTTCCCGATCCTGAAAGTGCGGCGCCGGGCTCATTCGAAGCAGTCAGAATTCCGGCGCAGAGCAAAACCGCAATAATCGTGGCGGCAAAGGGGGGACCGACCGCGGCCATATTGCGATTGAACCTCCGAAGTCACTTGGCTACAAGATTTAATAGAACTTCCCTCCTCAATGTTCAAATTGCGCTTGTTTCTCATCTCCGCCGTCGCGTCGGCTCTTTTCGGATCAACCGGCTGCTCCAGTCTCGAGCCGGTTGCTGAGTTTGGAAAGAACGCCAGTGTGATCGCGGCTTATCCGCAGGTTGCCCAGGATTATCCCGCGATTCTGGAGCGGCAACGGTTATACGGCGACAAAAGTTCCGCTGTCAGTGAGGAAAAGGTTGCTGCTCGTAAACGCGACGCACAGCGGCTCCGCGACGCCCAAAAGGTCCTGGAGGCCTACGCTCGGGCTCTTGGTGCACTGGCCGCGAATGACCTCATCAGCTACGACAAGGAGATAGATGGCCTTAACCAAAGTCTTGTTGATGCCAGGCTGGCCAGCTCGGCCGAGACTGAGGCTTACGCCAAAGTAGCGAAGTTCGCTTTTCAAGTCGGCACTGACATCTACCGAAGGAATAAAATCCGGCAGCTAATCACGACTTATAATCCGGCGATTCAAAAGGCTACCGGTAATCTGGTCACAATTGTGGACAACGGCTATCTCATGTCCTTGAAAGATGAACGTGATTACTTCGACAAGTATGTGGCCGGTCCGGCGAATCTCACGACCGAATCAAGTGAAGGTCTGCCCGAGATTGTTCGGATTGTCGCGCGCAATCAGGATGAAGTCCTCGATAAGAAAAAGGACAGTGCGAAAGCGCTGGTGAAAGGAATGCGAACGTTCGCGCAAGGACATCAGCAACTCGCAGCCAATATGAACAAAGTCAGTTTCAAAGAAACTGTCAATGTCGCGCGCGCATACGCGGAGCAACTCCGGGACATCTTGAAGACGCTTCGCTCTTAACTCTCTACCCCATGAGCAAAATAACTGCTGCCCAGGCGCTCGAGCTCGCCAAGGATTATAATCGGTCGGCTAACCTGATTGGCGATTTTCGCATAAAGAATTGGAACCGCTTGTCCGATGAAGATCGCCTCGTCCTGGGCAATACCGGACGAACGCTTCTCGATCAGTCACAAGATTTAATCACCTGCGCGGTTGGTAAGATTCTGGATGACACCCAGGCATCGCTTAATGACATCAAACATGCTACGGCCGATGCGAACGAAACCATCAAGACAATCGAAGACATTAAGAAGGTCATCAACATTGGGGCTGCTTTGGTGACTCTTGCCGCCGCCATCTACACGGAAAATCCGACTGGCATAGCAAACGCTGTCAAAAACCTCATCAGCGCAGTAGGCAGTTAACCCCTCAACCCCTCAACTTCCCCTTATGACCAGGATTAACACTCGTTCCCAAAAGTGGTACGGATGGTTGCCGGATTTGCCCGATCAACGCGATCTTATGTACTCGGCGATTGCGCCACGGCTGGCGCAGCTTCCAGAAAAAATAGATCTCCGTTCGAAATGTTCCCCGATTGAAAATCAGGGAAGCCTGGGCAGCTGCACTGCCAATGCCCTGGCCGGCGCGCTCGAGTTTCTCGAGTTGCAAAAGGGCGCAATCTTTGTCGATCTCAGCCGGCTCTTCATTTACTACAACGAACGCGTGATCGAAGGCTCGGTTCAGGAGGATAGCGGCGCCTTTATCCGCGATGGGATCAAGTCACTCGCCAAACAGGGCGTTTGTCCCGAGGTGGAGTGGCCTTACAAAATCGCCAGCTTTAAAAAGAAGCCGACGGCGAAGTGCTACAAAGACGCGAAGAAACATCAGATCACTTCCTATCACCGCATTAGCACAGTTGATGAAATGCAGACTTGCCTGGCCGACGGATTCCCGTTCGTGTTTGGTTTCACCGTTTACGAAGCGTTCGAGTCGGCTGAAGTGGCAAGAACCGGCGTTGTTAACCTTCCGGGACCACAGGAGAGAGTGGAAGGCGGACATGCGGTTGTGGCCGTGGGTTATGACAATCGGCAAAAACGGTTCATCGTTCGCAACTCGTGGGACACCGATTGGGGAATGAAGGGTTATTTCACCATGCCCTACGATTATCTCGATCCCGCCCGGAATTTGGCGGATGATTTCTGGACAATCCGCGCCTCTGAAGAAGGTTAACTTCTTCATAACTTTTTCGTGTGAACAACAAGAGTTAGTTCCTAGCGAAGGAAGATCCGACCCCCATGTTGTCGAAGGATCGACCTCAGGATTTTACCTCCCAGACATGAACTTGAAAATTGGTTTCGGCGCGGCCATTCGCCAGGAACGATCCGTTCTCGGCATTTCACAGGGCGAACTGGCAAAGAGATCGGGTCTGCATCGCACCTATGTTTCCGATCTTGAGCGCGGCGCACGAAATCCTTCGATCGAAAACATCGAGAAGCTAGCCCAAGCGCTGCAGGTGTCGGTCGTGAAGCTTTTTGAGCAGCCAGGAGCCGAGGAGGCTACAAAGTCCTTGGTTGATGGAGAAAATCGTTAAAAAAGTGTTCTGGGGGGAACAAATGAGCGGGCGGGGTCCGAAGTGCGAGCGGCAGAGGCGTCATTCGCGCTTTGGATTCCCGTCCGTCTCGCGTCCGCGGCTCGGGCGCCTTGTTTCTCTTGTATCGGGCGCGAGATTGAGCGGATAATATGTCGATGCCTCAAGGTCCTCCCATCTCCACGCAGAAGCGGATTAGGTCCAAAAATTGCGCCTTTAAAGACGCAATTTTTGGATCTACTTCTCGTTAGGTGGAAACGGCTGCGTGGCACCAGATGCCGACACTCATCAGGATGTTTTGCTCGCGTGTCTGGGGGGAATCATGGTAAGCTCTGGGCGACTTCAATATCCTCCCAGCTCTTCGATGAGTGTCTAGACGACTTCCATGCGCTCTAAGCCAGCAACGCACAGTCGCTACCGCGACATGGAAGAGTTTCCGCCTAACCAGTCGATGAAGCGAATCGCCACCCGATCAGAAATTCACTTTCGATGACTAAACACACTGTCCACAGATCAGCCTCGCTTCCGGTGGCGATACGCTTATCTCTTTCTCGTTAGGCCAACTTCACCACACATGAAAATAAAAACACTTCTTCTCGCCTTGACGCTCTGTGCCATCACACTTCATGCCTCGCGGGGGAAAGACAAGCACGCAGCCGCTGCTGACCAAGGGGCGAGTGCAACCCTCCGTTTCGATCACCTTGCTTTGCACGTGGCCGATCTCCCCGCGAGCGTTGCGTTTTATTCGGACGTGTTTGGCCTGCAGGAGATCCCGTCCGCAGCGACGGGTATCCGCTGGTTATCATTAGGTAAGGGAGTCGCTCTGCATCTTATCAGCGGCCGTTCTGCTCCAGTGGCCGACGATCGCTCGGTGCACCTTGCCCTCGCCGGTGACAATCTTGACCCGATCCTGCAGCGATTGAGAGAACGGCGAATTCCGTGGTCGAATTCCACGGGTACCCCCGGTGCCGTGGAGCATGGCCGTAGTGATGGCGTCCGGCAGATTTATTTAAGGGACCCGGATGGTTATTGGGTCGAGGTGAATGACGCGCTGAAGAAAAGGTAGAATGTGCCAGAGGCCTAAGCATGCTATGGAGCGAACCACTGACCGGCGCGGAAATTCTTTTTCGATGATTAAACCTGCACATTCCAAAGCGAAGCCCGCTCTCATCAGCGGTCGCTCATCTTGTTCTCGTTAGGCCTGTGCCACGCTTTGCTGTAAGCGATGCGTTTGCTATTGTGCTGAGGTGCCTGATTACGCGTTCACTCCATACTTCGAAGGCCGCATTGTCAGAGAGCGGCCGTACCTCACGCGCGAGATGTGCATTCGCGTCATCGAGTCTCCGCTCCGAGTCGAGCCGCAGGAGAATGACCGTTTCCGTTTTTGGGGCGCTGTCCCCGAGCTGGGCGGACGTTTCTTGCGAGTCGTCACGCTCTCTGATAAGCTCACCATACACAACGCGTTTTTAGATCGCAGGTTTCGCCCATGAAGCTCGATTATTACCCGGACACGGATTCGCTCTATATTGATTTCTCATCGCGCCCGAGCGTCGAGAGCCAAGAAGTGTCGGAAGGCGTTGTGCTGGATTACGACGCTGAGGGCACGCTGGTTGGCATCGACATCGATCATGCGAGTCGCAAGCTTGATTTACGGGAGCTCGTTACTACGCACATTCCGCTGGCCACGCCCAAGGCCTAACCAAGCGATGGAGCGAACGGCGGACCGTCGTGCATTTACATTTCAGATGATTAAGACAGTTTCACTCGAAGCAGTGCTCGCTGTCGGCGGCGGTGGCTCAGCTTGTTCTCGTTAGATGATGAGAGCGGCTTCTTGTATTCGCGTGCGGTTTGCGCCATTATTCACCCGTGACGTTCACGGTGGAGACGGAGCAGGAGAGCGATGGTCGGTGGATCGCTGAGATTGCGCAGATTCCCGGTGCGATGG
>JAICWQ010000024.1 GCA_025934755.1 Chthoniobacterales bacterium
GGAAAGATAGTTCGATGACCGTTTCACGGAAATGGAAGCCTGATCTGCAGAAAAAGGTGCATGAAGTGCCGCACAAGCCGGGTGTGTACATGATGCGCGACCGGTTCAATCGGGTGATTTATGTGGGCAAGGCGCGCGACCTCCGGAAACGGGTGAGCTCGTATTTTCTGCCGTCCAAATTGGCCCAGGCCGAGTTGAAAACACGCGCCCTGCTGGATGCGACCTGGGACTTTGAAACGCACGTCGTTCGCAGCGAAGCCGAATCGGTCCTTCTCGAAGGCAAGCTGATCAAGGAATACCGGCCACGCTACAATATTTCGTTCCGCGACGATAAACGGTTTCTACTGGTGAAAGTGGATGTCTCGGAGGAGTGGCCGCGGTTCCGGCTCACCCGTCTGAAAAAAAACGACAGCTCGCGCTATTTCGGGCCGTTCGCGGCTGCGGGTGCGCTTCGCCAAACGCTCAATTTGATGCGAAAGAAATTCGGCGTCCTTACGTTCGGCCGGGGCGCGCCGAGCGAGCGCGAATTGAAATCCTCCACCTACCAGGTGCCGGTCCGTTTGAGCGAAATCACTGCGCTGCAATATCGCGAGCGGGTGGCGCAGGCGTGCGAATTTCTCGAAGGCCAATCGCGCGAGATGATCGATTTGTTGGACGCCGAAATGCGCAAGGCCGCAGAGAAAATGGATTTCGAGAAAGCAGCCGAGCTTCGCAACATGATCGACGATGTGCGGGAAACGACCAGATCGACCCGTCGTTTCACCCGGGGAACATTGCCCAGCGCAATCGATCCAATGGCAGACGTCCAGGCGCTGGGCGAAGCGTTGCAACTTTCTCGACTGCCGCGGGTCATGGAATGCTTCGACATCTCGAACATCTCCACGACCCACGTGGTCGCATCGATGGTTTGCTTTCGCGAAGGCGTTCCGGACAAAAATTGCTACCGGCGATACCGAGTGCGGACCGTCGAGGGGCAGGACGATTTCGCCAGCATGGCCGAGGTCGTGAGGCGCAGGTACTCGCGCATTCTGCTCGAAGCGCGTGAGGCTAATCCCGACGGAGTCGAATTTTCGCAGGAAGAAACGGTCGACGGCCTAAGACGTCTCGAACAGCAAACATCGAACGCTGAACAGCGAACACCGAACACCGAAGCGAGAAAAGAAACAACCTACATTCGTTTACCGGACTTGATCATTGTCGATGGCGGCAAGGGCCAATTGTCGTCCGCCTGTCGTGAGCTGCAGCGATTAGGTCTTCATGATTTGCCCATCATCGGTCTGGCTAAGGAACGAGAGGAAATTTATCGGCCGGGATACGCCATGCCGCTTCAGTTGCCCGAGGATTCCGGTGCGTTGCATTTGTTGCAACGCATTCGGGACGAGGCCCATCGATTTGCCAACGCATATCACCAGTTACTGCTAAAGAAACGAATCGATGAAAGTATTCTGGATGATTGCCCTGGAGTGAGCCAGAACCGGAAAAACCTGCTGCTGCGAAAATTCGGTTCGGTCAATCGTCTCCGTAAAGCGACTCTGGAGCAGATTGCCGCAACGGAAGGCATCGGGCCCAAACTCGCCGAAGAAGTGTATCGCTTCTTGCAGCGTCCTTGACGCCAACGGAAGATGTCGATCTCGCAATGAAAGTTTGGACGGTCATTCTTCTGTCACTGTTTGGGCTTGGGTCTGTAATGGCGCAAACGTCGGCTTTGTCGACCGCAACTCCCAGTGCCAGCGTGCCGCCCACGGGAGACGAAGAGACGATTATCCCAACCTTTGAAACCCAAAAGCTGGCCCGCACTTACATTCTCGATATCCCAGCTCCCCGCGGCCAAATCACCGATCGCACCGGTTTGCCGCTCGCTCAAAACAAGGTCAGCTACAATTTGGCGATCAATTTTCCGACGCCGCTGGATTTTACCGACACCAAAGCCGTCGCGTTTGCCCGCGAAAAAATCGATAAGGCGACGAAGCTGACTGGACGCGCCGTCAAAATCTCGGACGACGCCATTCTGCGGCACTATCACAACCGAGGGATTCTGCCGTTGGAGATCGCGCAGAACCTGAATCAATCGGAATACGAAGCGGTTAAGGATCGAACCAAAGATTCCCTGGTCGTGCGTCCGGTTTACGTTCGGGTTTATCCAAATGGGAAGCTTGCCGGCCACATTATCGGCTACACCGGCAAGAAAGGACGCAATCTCGACGGGATCATCGATAATCATGAAACGCTTTGGCCGGAAACGGAGGGACGCGATGGCCTCGAGCAAACATTCAACGAGCTGCTGACCGGGAAACACGGCGAATACAAGCTCACCTTCGACAAGGACGGCCGCAAAACCTCGGACAAACTGGTCAAGCCGGCCGTTCCCGGAAACAACATTGTAACGACATTGGACCTGCGGCTTCAGCAGCTTGCGGAAAAGTCGCTGGCCGCCAAAGCCAAACGCGGTGCGATCGTGATCGTAGATCCAACTGATGGCGACATCCTCGCGATGGCGTCGTGCCCGGCTTACGATCCAAATCTTTTTGTGCCGTCGATTTCGGCCGAGAAGTTCAAGCAGTTACAGGACGATCCCGATATTCCGCTTTTGGCGCGCGCTTTTCGTTCGGCCTACCCGCCCGGTTCAACTTTCAAAGTCGCAGTCGGTATTGCCGCGCTGGAGACAGGAGCGGTGCGATCCGACGATCTCTATCAATGCGTCCCTGCGATCCAGATTGGCAATCTTACCTTTCACAATTGGAAGAAGGGCGATCAGGGCGCCGAGAATTTTGTTCAGGCCCTTACCGAATCCTGCGATACCTGGTTTTATCAGGTCGGAATCAAAACTGGCGCCCAGCCGATTATCGATTGGGCGCTCAAGCTCGGTTTTGGCGCGAAGTGCGGGATTCCATTGCGCGGCGAAGCGGAAGGCCGCGTTCCGAACGACGATTACATGAAAGCAACCCACGGCCGTAAGATTCTGAACGGGGACATTGCCAATCTGTCGATCGGGCAGGGAGATACCCAGGTCACGCCGCTGCAAATGGCCCAGGCGATGGCAGTCATTGCCAACGGCGGCAAATTTTATCAAACGCGTCTCGTGCGGCAGGTCCAATCGGTCGATCAACAAATTGTCACGGCTTACCAGCTGCGGGAGAAACGAACGCTTGATGTTTCTGAGGCCACAATGGACGAAGTTCGCGAAGGAATGATTGACGTCGTCAACGGGCCAAACGGCACCGGACATGAAGCGGAATTGGACGGGGTCGAAGTCGCCGGAAAGACGGGCACCGCGCAATGGGGCCCGAAGAACAAGGAACGAACGGCCGCCTGGTTTGCCGGATTTTTACCAGCGGACCAACCGCGCTATGCATTTTCGGCGGTCTACGAAGGCGAAGTTGGAAGCAAAGTGCACGGCGGTACCACTGCGGCGCCGATGATAGCTGATATCTTCAAGGAGATTTATAAGGCGCCGGAAACGAAAGGTCGCGGCCGGAAAGAACCCGCTCAGCAAGTTCGCCGCGCCCAAGCCGTGGAAGAGGACGATTCGGATTAGGCCGCTGCCGTTTCTTTCGGGAGCTCCATCGTTCCTTTGTATTTCGGCTCTTCAGGTTCCAGGCCGAAATTGTCGGAATAGAGACTATCAATCCTGGCGAGATCATCCGCGGTTAAGGGCGGGCAATCGGGCGCCTTTGCGAACTCCACCAGTTGCTCTTCGTTGTAGATGTTTGGCAAAGTCGAAGCGACGCGATCGTCCGCGAGCAACCATTGCAACGCCGCCTGGCCCAAGGTCCGTTCCGAATTCTCGAGGAACCGCAACTGATCGACCTTTTTCACGCCGTTAAGGAGCCAACTGCGCGGCCGATGGCTGCGATGGTCGGTCGGCGGGAATACGGTGTCGGCAGTGTATTTGCCTTCAAGCATTCCGGATGAATGCGTCACCCGGATCATGAACATTGTGTCCTTGTTCAATTCGGTTGCCACGTCCTGCATTGCGCGTCCCGGATGTTGTTCGAGCATGTTGTAGATGTGCTGGATGCTGGTCACTTCACGTTCACGAATGCAATTGGCGCCTTCATAAAGCCAGCCGATCGCGGGTCCAAGCGCAATGCCGTAGTAACGGATTTTTCCCGACCCTTTCAATTTCTCGAGCGCCTTCCAAAGGGCATCATCGTAAACCTGCTCCATGCGGATGTTGTGCAGCTGTAGCAGGTCAATTCGATCGGTTTTCAATCGTTTGAGAGCTGCGTTAGTCGCGCGTTCGATAGCTTCCGGCGAAAAATCCTGCGGGATTTCGCGCTGCCCGCGACCACGCGCCTCACCATAGTTTACGAAATCGTAGCCGACCTTGGTCGCGATCACGATTTCGTTGCGCTGTTTCGGAAACGCCTTGGCGATAAGTTCTTCGCTCAATCCGTTGCCATAAGTGTCGGCAGCATCGAAGAGGGTCACGCCGAGGTCGAAGGCCTTGTGCATCAGGGCGATCGCTTCGTCCTCGGTAAAATTCCCCCACCATCCGGTCGAAATCGTCCAAAGGCCAAAACCGACCTCGCTGACTTTCAGGTCGGTGTTCTTATAAGTGCGAAACTTCACAGCGAAAGAATAACCGCGGAGGTCACGGAGGTCACGGAGAAGATTGAATTTTAATGTCCGTGTGCTCGATGATCTCTGCGGTTAAAATGCGGCGTGGAGCACAGACTGAGTACGGCACTCCTGATTGTGGCTCACGGCTCGACGGTCAATCCGGACTCGAGCGCGCCAACGTTGGCCCATGCCGCTGAAATTCGCCGGCGGGACCTTTTCGCGGACGTTCAATGCGCGTTTTGGAAGGAAGAACCAAGTCTGCGCGACGCGCGGTTCCTGTTCGATCCGAAGACAATCCGTAAAGTCTCTGTCGTGCCGAACTTCATCAGTGAAGGTTACTTTACCCAAACCGTTATTCCGCGGGAGTTGGAGTTGAACGGCAAGGTCACGCGGCGCTCCGACGGCCAAACCTGGTACTATGGCGAACCAGTGGGCAATCATTCGCTAATGACCGAGCTGTTGGTGCAGCGGGCCCGCGAAACTGCGCCGGACATCCCGGAGAACGAAATCAGCCTGCTGATCGTCGCGCATGGAACCGACCTGAATGAAAACAGCGCGGTGGCGGCGAAGCGCGAGGCGGAAAAAATCCGGGCGCTAGGGCGTTATGCGCAGGTGCTGAACGTCTACATGGAGGAATTTCCGATGGTGTCGGACTGGAGAGAGCTGACCAGCACGCCTCATGTGGTGGTCGTCCCGTTTTTCATTTCCGACGGTCTCCATAGCTACGAAGACATTCCAGTATTGCTGGGCATTGCAGGTAAAGGTTCGGACTCTGCCGGCGGGCAAGGCGGCGACTTTTTTCAGCGTGGCCCCTACCGTATCGATGATCGCTCGCTGTTTTACGCGAGCTCGATCGGGACCGACCCGCGGGTGGCGGACATCATTGTCCAACTGGCGTCCAGGGCGGCTGGGGCCGACGATTCAGAGAATTAACCGAGAAAAGTTGCGCAGAGGCCCAGCCTCGTTTTCATTCCTGACCTTCCGATGCATGCCGATACGCTGAAAAAACTCCAGGATATTGGGGCGTATGTTCTGGCCAGTGGCTGCACAAAGAAGAGCGTCAAGCAGGTCGCGGAGATGATTCGGGCGGCGCGCGATTACCGCTTCATTGCCATTTACAAAATGGTGAAGAGCGAATTTGTTATCCTGGCCGGCACTGGAAACGAGCCTCCGGCCTATCCGCGTTTTCCAATTAGTCAGGGTTTGTGCGGCGCCGTTCTCGAATCGGGAAAATCCATCGTGGTCGGCGACGTTTCGAAAGACAAACGCTATTTGCCGACGTTTCATACGACTCGGTCAGAAATAATCATTCCCCTTAAGTGTGAAGACAAACACATCGTTGGCATGCTCGACGCCGAAAGCGACAAAGTGAATGCCTTCGGAGAAGAGGATCGTCAATTTCTCGAACGCGCGGCCGGATTGATTGCGCATTGTCTCGCTTAGCTGGCTCAATGCCGGACCCGACCGAGACAACGCTCGCTACGGTGTTCAACAATCGCGAGGCAATCGGCCAAATTCTCATTCAACGAACCCCTCTCGCCGGATTTGTCCTTTGTCATCGCGACGATCAAACGAACGATCACGTCGAAACCTTTGCCCAAGCCGAAGATGCAATCGAAATCGCGCGATATGACGACGATGGAAATTACCGGCCCCTGAAAACGGCGCCAAATCTTCGTCACGGCTGGCGCTTGAACCTTGCCGATGCCGATCAGCTCGGTCGGACAATTGATTATTTTTATCCGGGACGATTGGCCATGATTGAAGCGTGGAACCAAAACCGGCTGATAACGACATCATTGCGCGACACCTTGAATCGGCAATCGGGGATGTACCGGATCGCAGCGAAGATCTCCGACGAGCAAATCGAGGAGGTTGTCGGCAATTTTTGCAGGTCCAGCGACGGCTGTTTGCGGACGATTTTATGGAAACGCGATGGCGAAGGTGGCGTTGCGTCTACTGAATTGCCGCCGGAGAAATTTGACCCGGGGTTCGATCAGACCGGCAAGAACAGGCGCGCCGTTCCGCTTCTATGCCAGGAAGGGTGCAGCCTGCTGGTGAATGAATGCCGAGAGGCCGTCAAAGGCGAGACGAACGAATGATCATCCGCGCGCGAGTGGTCGTGACGATGGATGGTCCACCCATCGAGAACGGAGCCGTTGTCGTCGCGCGCAATCGTTTCGTCGAGGTCGGAACGTTTCCACAGATCGCGAAAAACCATTCCCGCGAAGAAATTGTCGATCTTGGTGATCACGCGCTCTTGCCCGGGTTAATCAACGCGCATTGTCACCTCGATTACACCTGTTTACGGGGCACGATCCCGCGCCCAAAGTCGTTCCCTGACTGGATTCGCGCGATCAATGATAAAAAGGCAAAACTTTCCGCGGACGATTATATCCAATCGATCAAGGACGGGTTCGCTGAGGCGAAGCGATACGGGACAACGACGATCGCGAACCTCACTGCGTTTCCGGAATTGGTCTCGCGAATTGAATCGCCAATTCGGACCTGGTGGTTTGCTGAATTGATTGATGTGCGCGACCCAACCCGCTCTGCCGAGCTTGTCGATCAAGCGGTCGACTTTTTGAAGTCGCAAGAGCATTGGGGACTCGCGCCGCACGCCCCGTTTACCGCGTCGGAAAACTTGTATCGATGTTGTGAGCAAATTGCCATGGACAGGAACGTTCTCTTGACCACGCATCTGGCCGAATCGCATGAGGAGATGGAGATGTTTCGAGAGGCGAAGGGACAGCTCTTTCACTTTTTGACAAAGATTGGTCGCTCGATGACGGACTGCGGGACTCGAACACCTGTCGGTGAATTTCTTGAACGGACCCGGGCGATTGAGGGCAATCGCCCCTACCTGGCTGTCCATTTGAACGAACTCACTGGAACGGATCTCGAGAGGTTGGCGGAATTTCGACAATCTTTCTCCGTAGTGCATTGTCCGCGGAGTCACAAATATTTCGGACATTCAGCGTTTCATTTTCAAACCCTTGGCGAACTGGGCTTCAATGTTTGTCTCGGCACCGACAGTCTCGCGAGCAATGACGACTTGAGTTTGTTCGCCGAGATGCGCGCATTTCAAAAGGAATTTCCGGGCATCACACCAGAGAAAATCTTGGAAATGGTGACGGTCAATCCGGCGCGCGCACTGGACCAAGGCAGCGAGCTCGGAAAGATCCGGCGCGGTTTCGTCGCTGACATGATTGCGGTCCCAATCGAACGATCAACCTCTGTGTTCGAGCAGATATTGTCGTTCAACCAGCCTGTAAGATGGTCGACGATCGAGGGCCGGATTTCGGCTTAGCCAGCTCCATTCTCAAAATCGCTTTCTTTTTCTCAAAACTGAAATATTCTCCGCGCTGAGATTTCCCATGGCTAAAATCGTAGTTATCGATGACGAACCCGCGATGGTAGAGGTGATCGTGACTCTCTGTCGCGAAAAAGGACACCAGGTTTTTCCATTCAACGCCCCGTCCAAGGCGATCGAGCAGCTCGACGCTATCCAGCCCGAGGTCGTGATCACCGACATAAAAATGGAAACGATGAATGGCTTCGATGTGTTGCGCCATGTCCGGGAGCATCAACGCCAGACCTCAGTCATTTTGATCACCGCTTTCGGCTCGGCGGAAACGGCGGTGCAGGCAATGAAGATGGGCGCGCGGGATTACATTCTCAAGCCATTCAAGATCGACGAGCTGCAAACCCGTATTCAAATGGCGCTCGATTATCAGGCTGCGGTCGGCGAGGTCACCTATCTTCGCAAAGAGCTTAAGGAAAAGCACAAGCTGGAAAACATCATCGGCACCAGTGGTAAGATGCAGCACGTCTACAACCTGATCAGCAAGGTCGCTGACACCGACAGCACGGTCCTGATTGTGGGCGAAAGCGGCACCGGCAAGGAGCTCGTCGCGCGGGGCCTGCATTTTAACAGTAATCGTCAGCATCATCCGTTTGTCGCAATCAACTGCAGCGCGCTTCCGGAGAATTTGCTGGAGTCAGAACTGTTCGGACACAAGAAGGGCTCGTTCACCGGCGCGGTGGCCGACAAGCGGGGTTTATTCGAGGAGGCGAACCTGGGGACGATCTTTCTGGATGAAGTCAATTCGATGGCTCCGCCGTTGCAGACGAAGCTTCTTCGTGTCCTTCAGGAGCGGGAAGTTCGACGCGTTGGCGACAATAAGAGTTCACCGGTCAATGTTCGGGTGATCGGTGCGACTAACGAACGCCTTCAACCGAAATTGAAGGACGGAACCTTCCGGGAGGATTTGTATTATCGGCTGGCCGTGATTCCAATTGAGATTCCGGCATTGCGGGAACGACTCGAAGATGTGCCATTGCTGGTAAATCATTTTTTGCAGAAACAGGCGAGCGCGACTGGCGGCGAACCAAAGAAAATTGACCCGGTGGCGGTCGATATTTTGTGTCATTACAATTATCCAGGAAATGTGCGCGAATTGGAGAACGCAATTGAGCGCGCCTGCGCCCTCTGCGAGAACGATTTGATTTTGCCGACCGATTTGCCGCCGCACATTGTCGATCACGCTCACGACAGCAAAACCGAGCAAGCGATCGCAAATATGCCGGTTGGCCTGACTCTCGATGAATTCGTTCAGCAGCAGGAGCGCAATTATATCGAGGCCACCCTGTCGCACTGCGATGGCGCGCGTGAAAAAGCGGCCAATATGCTGGGGATCAGTATGGCGACGCTTTATCGGAAGATCGAGCCGAAGAAGAAATAGCTCGCGTGGCGGTCAGCCACGCTTGGAAAAGATGCGGAGCTGGTCGGCGGCTTGCTGCAGCTCGTCGAGTTTTTCTAAAGCCGCTTTTTGTTTTGCCAGCACTTCTTCGTTGGTCGCCTTCACTTGTTCGAGCGCTTTGATTGCATCCGGCACCGAGCTGACCGCGACCGGCGGCGCAGAGACTTTCGGCGCAACGGGACTACTTGACGCTGCTTGAACAATAATTGGGGCCGGAGATTGGGCGTTGGCCGCACCGAGGGAGAGCGCCGCCAGCAAACAAAGTATTTTTAGAAAGCGCATTATCGTTCTCTCTTTGTATAGATCCGCGCGGTCCGAACGGCTTCGGTGACTACGGCCAGCTTTTCTTCGATTTTAGCCTGGTTCTCGGCCAAATGAGCCTGTTGAGTTTGCACTTCTTTGACCAGCGCGAGCAGTCTTGCCTCCTGGTTTGCGTCGGGGGTTTGGGCGAAACCCGCGGAGGTCACGAAGATCGCGAGCGTTACCAGAAGAAAAACTCTATTCATTTCGGCGGTGATGAATCCATTGCTCAGAATAGCAATTCACGTTCCGGCAAAGGCGATTTGCCGTCGATTCCTGGGGCCACCGGAGGCGCGGCCCGTAACCTGCTTGCCTGTCGGTCGCCCGACAGTAAACTCCACACTATGGCCGGTCCTGGGATGCATCAGACGCAGAATCTTTCTCTGCAGCAGGTTCTCGCCCCGCAACTTCAGCAAAGTCTATTAATTCTCCAGGCCCCTCTGCTCGAACTTCGAAACCTGGTTCAGCAGGAGATGGAAACCAACCCCGTGCTGGAGGAATTGGCTGATCCACCAAACGCGGAAGCGCCGGCCGAGTCTGAGACCCCCCCGGCTGACGATAATTTTAAAGAGGAATTCGATCGACTCGCCAAGCTCGATGATGAATGGCGCGATTATATGGCGCAGTCGAGCAGCTACAGTGGCCGCTCCCAGGAAGCGGAAGAAAAGAGGCAGTTCTTTTTCGATTCCATTCCAACCCAGGAGACCCTTCAGCAGCATTTGATGGGACAACTGAACCAAAATGTGTTGAACGCTGACGATCGCAAAACCGCCGAGTTGATTATTGGAAACGTCGACGACAACGGATTTCTTCAGACAACACCGGAAGAGATGGCATTGAATACTGGAATCCCAAAAGAGGATTTCGAGAACATGCTCACCCTTATCCAAAGTTTTCATCCACCCGGCGTTGGCGCGCGTGACTTGCGGGAATGTTTGCTGATTCAGCTCAAGCGCGAAGGCCGGCAAAACAGTCTCGAATACAAAATCGTCGCCGACCATATGCAGGATTTGGGCAAACGCCGGTTCCCGGAAATTGCCCGCCGAATCGGAATTGGGGTCGAGCAGGTTCAGAAATGCGCCAATAATATTGCCCAGCTCGACCCGCGGCCGGGCGCCATCTTCGCCGAAGCTCCAAAAAATTATGTTCTGCCGGACGTCACCGTGGAAAAGGTGAATGGCAATTACCAGGTGATTCTAAACGGCGAACAGATCCCGCATCTGCGCATCAGCAATACTTACAAAGACATCATGGCGCAGGACCGCAACGGTAGCGACGTGAAGGACTATATTCGCGACAAGATCCGAAGCGGAAAATTCCTCATCAAGTCGATTCACCAGCGCCAGCAGACGATTTCCAACATTGCCCACGAAATCGTGAAACGGCAGCGTGAGTTTTTCGATAAAGGTTCCGCGTTCTTAAAACCGATGACGATGGTGCAGATCGCAGACGCGGTCGGAGTTCACGAAACCACCGTAAGCCGCGCTATCTCGGGAAAATACATGTCCACTCCACAGGGGGTGTTCGAAATGAAATACTTTTTTACGCCGGGTTACCAAACCGCGACCGGCGAATCGATGAGCAACACGAGCGTAAAAGAAGCAATTCTTGACCTGGTGAAAACTGAAGCCGGCAATTCCCCCCTGAGCGACAAGGAAATCGTTGAGATTTTGAGTAAGCGCGGCATTCCCATCGCGCGCCGCACCGTGGCCAAGTACCGGACCGAGCTGAATATCCTGCCGAGCAATATGCGCCGGCGATACTGAGCTTTCGGCTCCCGCGATTCGTTAAACGTTAAATCGATACGACTCGCAGTGGTCGTTGACGATTCACGATTCTCGCATCACGATTCACGTTCTGATGAAGTATTCACTTCGTTCCCGAGTCATCGCGGAGTGGCGCGGTTTGCCGGAAAGGACTGTCACCCACAGCCGATGGGCGGCCCCGGCGGATGTCTTGCCAAATCTCATGCAGCGCCTTGGCCTGAAGGAAAGGTTGCACGAAACCGAAGTGGCCGAGGCTTGGAGTAAAATTGTCGGCGAATTTATCGGCGCCCATTCCACTCCGGTCGCCTTGCGCGACGGAGTTCTTTACGTGCGCGTTCTCCAGCCGGCCTTGCATTATGAACTTGAGCAGGTCTCCAAGATGGACATTTTGCGCAAACTCAAGCAGCGGTTCGGGGGAAAGACCATTCGTGACCTTCGCTTTCGCGTCGGGTAGTAAAATTCACACATGCGAGTCTGCGCCGAGCACCAGATTCATATTGAACACCTGAAAGTCTTTGCTCGCGTCGGAGTTTCAAAAGCCGAGCGATCAAAGCGGCAGCGCCTTGTGCTCAACCTTACGGTTTGGCCGGCGCGAGACCTTCGCGATATCAAAGACGCGGTGAGCCGGACGGTCGATTACGCTGTCCTTTGCCAGGAAACCAAAACATACTTGTCCCGACAGTCACCCAAACTCATCGAAACATTGGCTGAAGATCTCACCGCTCATCTGCTGAGAAGATTCCGGGTCCAAAAAATCTGTGTCGAAGTCCGAAAATTCGTGTTGAAGGACGCCGATTACGCCTCGGTCACAGTGACTCGTACGGCCTCGCTCGACTGATCCGATGCGCAAGGGACGATTTCGCAAACCGATCGCCCGAGTGGCATTGCATTATAGCGAATCGCAATCCTTTGATCGGCGCCTTTATCGGCAGGACATCGCCGGTTCGATCGCCCACGCGACTGCGCTGGCCAAGGCCGGAATCATTTCGGCCGAGGAAAAGAAGAAGATCGAAAGCGGTTTGCGCGATATCGAACGTGAAATCGCTTCGGAAGAATTCTCGTGGAACGAATCGCTTGAAGACGTGCACATGAATATCGAGAACACGTTGACCCAAAGAATTGGCGAAGCGGGGGCGAAGTTGCATACGGCGCGGAGCCGAAACGATCAAGTCGCGCTGGACCTGCGGCTGTACGTGAAAGATGAAACCCGCCGCACCTCTTTGCAGATCAAGAAACTGCAAAAGTCGCTGCTCAGCCTGGCTCAGAAACAGGGCGGCGTTCTTGTTCCCGGTTATACTCATCTGCAACGCGCCCAACCTGTTTACTTCGCTCACTATTTGTTGAGCCATGTCGAAGCCCTGGCCCGCGATTCAGAGCGCTTGAATGATTCTCTCCAGCGAACCGATGTTTTGCCGCTCGGCTCCGGCGCGCTCGCCGGTTCCACCATTGTGCTCGATCGGGAATCAATCGCCCGCGATCTCAAATTCACCCGGGTCAGCCAAAACAGTCTCGACGCCGTAAGCGACCGCGATTTTGTCTGTGAATTCCTGTTCTGTCTTGCTGTGATTGGAATGCATCTCTCACGTCTAAGCGAAGACTTGATTGTGTGGAGCACGAGCGAATTCGGTTTTGTCGAATTCAGCGAGGAATTTTCAACCGGCTCGAGTTTAATGCCTCAGAAAAAAAATCCCGACATGGCCGAGCTCACCCGGGGGAAGACCGGACGTCTTTACGGAAATCTCATGTCGATGTTAACGACATTGAAAGCGCTGCCGTCGTCTTACAATCGTGATCTTCAGGAAGACAAAGAAGTACTGTTCGATTCGGCCGACACTGTGACCGCAGCCCTTGAAGTTTTTTCGGCGATGCTCCCGAAAATGAAGATCAATCGGGGAAGGATGACGGCCGCGGCCGGCGATCCCAGCCTGCTTGCGACTGATCTGGCCGAATACCTTGTAAAAAAGGGCATGCCATTTCGCCAAGCTCATGAAACTGTCGGAAAAATCGTGGCTGATGCGGGCTCCAAACAACAACTGAATCGGATTCCGCTTACCAAACTCAAAAAGTATTCGTCGTTGTTTGCGGCTGATGTCTCAAGAATATTTGATGCTGGTCGCTCGCTCTCCGCGCGACAGTCCACGGGCGCGCCGTCCCCAAAGAATGTGAAAGCGCAGATTGCGCGCTGGCGAAAAGAACTTCGCTAACCGGTGGTGGCTGGCGTGCCGCCTGCATCGAGAAAGATTGCAGCCGGCACGGCTGCCTCTACAGTCCGAAGGTGAAACGGAGCAAGCTGGTAACGGACAAAGACGGATGGAGCACAGTTTCAAGCGAAACAAACTTCGCGAACCCGTTTTTGGAAGTCGTCACGGAAAAGGTTAAGACGCCGAGCAATTCTGAAGCGCGCACCTGGACGACGATCCGGCGTAAGGCGGCAGTCGTAATTGCGCCGATGACCGGCGACGGAAAGTTTTTGCTGATCAAAGAAGAAAGAATTCCGATTCGGGCGGCGATTTGGTCCATGCCGGCCGGGCAGATCGACAATCACGAAGCGGGCGACGAGGAAATTAAAAAAATTGCGCTGAAGGAGCTGCACGAGGAAACCGGATACGATCTGGCCCCAGCCGGAGAAATCGTTCCGCTCGGTTATTTTTTTACGTCGGCCGGACTTACCGATGAGCATTGTTATTTCTTTTTCGTTCGCCCGGTGCAAAAGGCGCCGAAGCATAATCGAGAAGAAGGCGAAGCGATCCTGGAATGTCGCGCGGTTGGAATGGACGAGCTTTGGCAGATGATCGCGGAAGGCGACATTCGCGACTCTAACACCCTGGCGATTTGCGCTCGTCTGGCCGCTCGCGGTTTCATTTCATTAGACGCGCGCTGATTGAGACATGGCCCTGAGCGACATTTTTAAGTTTCGCGAACTGCCAGAAACCGAAACGTCAAAACCGTTTCTCGAGCATCTCGAAGATCTGCGTTGGACCGTGGTTAAAATGGCGATCGCCGTTATCCTGGCCATGATCGTTTGCCTTCTGTTTCGGCACACCCTGGTCCGGCTGATACAGGCGCCTTTACACGCGGTCGATCCCCAAGTTGGTTCGCTCAAGGCGCTCGGGATCACCGATTCGATCGTAATTTCGTTTCATCTCGCGTTCTACGCCGGGATCGTTCTCTCATTTCCTCTGCTCCTCTATTTCCTCGCCGAATTTGTGTTGCCTGCTCTGACCGCAGTCGAAAAGCGTTTTCTCTTGCCCGCGATCATTGGAAGTTTCGGTCTGTTTCTCCTCGGCGTTTGCGTTTGTTATTTCTGGTTATTGCCGAAAACGATCCTTTTCTTTTTCCGCGATACCCAGTCGCTTGGTTGGGCGCCGACCTGGACGGTCCAACAATATTATTCCTTTGTGACGAAGTTCGTTCTCGGTTTCGGATTGGCATTTGAATTGCCGGTCGTTGTGCTGGCGTTGGTTTATTTCGGCCTGATCACTTACAAATTCATGGCGCGGACCCGGCCTTACGCGGTCGTGCTTATTTTTATCTTGGCGGCAGTTATTGCGCCGACTCCTGATTTGTTGACCTTAGTGGCAATGGCGCTGCCGATGGCTTTGCTCTACGAAAGTTGCATCTGGGTCGCCTGGACCATGGAGCGGCGCGCAGCGCGCTCCCGCCTAAACTGACGCGTGGAAATCGCTTCCTACTACACGCTGTTTTCCATTGTCGCGTTTGTTCTTGGCGCGGTTATCGGATCGTTTCTCAACGTCAGTATCTATCGGCTGCCACGCGATCTCTCCGTCAACCGACCGCGCCGCTCGTTTTGCCCGGCCTGCCACGCCCCGATTCCATGGCAACAAAACGTTCCGCTCCTTAGCTGGCTGCTCCTGCGTGGGCGGTGCGCGAAATGCGGGGCAAGAATCGCGTTTCGTTATTTTGGAGTCGAATTGTTGACTGCGCTGCTGTTTCTCGCGGTCTGGGAATTTTTCCCGTGGCAGATCGCCATCGCCTACTGGATTTTTGTTTCCATCTTGATCGTCGCAACGTTCGTCGACCTTGAACATTTCATTATCCCCGATCAGATAACGATTGGCGGCGCGATCGTGGGAATTGCAGCCAGCGCGGTGGTGCCGGCGTTGATGGAAACCGATTCACGCGTCGCCGCGGTGGTGCGCTCGGTCCTCGCCGCAGCATTGGGTTATGTAATTCTGTGGATTGTTCTGGAGGGCGGAAAAATCGCGTTTGGCAAAAAACGCGTCGAACTCGACGCAGCGACTCCATTCAGTTGGACGCGGCAAGGCGATGATGCCGATTTTATGGTGGGTGACGAACGCAGTCTGTGGAGCGATTACTTTGCTCGCGAAAAGGACCGTCTCCTTCTCCATTGCGACGAAGCGACCATTGACCAGCGCACATTTGGCTCTGAAGTCATGGAATTCCATTATAATCGCGTCCGTGTTGGGACGGACGAGTTCCTGCTCGATACGGTCGATCGGATCACCGGGCTCGCGCACGAGCTGGAGATTCCGCGAGAAGCAATGGGTCGCGGTGACTTGAAGTTCCTTGCCGCAATCGGCGCCTTTTTGGGCTGGCGCGGCGTGCTCTTCAGCATCTTTGCCGGCTCTGTGGCCGGTTCCATCGTTGGATTGGCCACCTTGCTCGTCGGCAAACGGGTCTGGTCGGCAAAGCTGCCGTTCGGCCCGTATCTCGCCCTGGGCGCGCTAATTTGGATGTTCTTCGGCGAAAAATTCGTCCGCTGGTATTTCCAATTGATCAGCCCGGCTTAAAGGAGGGGCGCGAAGGCAAACCACTGCGGCCAATAGGTCCGAGTAATTTCTTGTAACACTTCGGCCCACCGCTGCATCGCAATCGCGATTATTTCATCGCGCGACGCTCCATTCCGGGCACACAGAATCGGTTCGCGGGCGACTATTTTGTATCTCCGATATCCTGTGCGGACAACGAAAAGCGGGTAGATCGGAGTTTCCGCGATGAGGGATAGAACAAAGGGGCCGTTAGGCAGAGAGATTTCGCGCCCAAAAAGGTTGACCGGTGCGTCCGCAACATCGCCGACAATCCGGTCGCCCTGAATCGAAATGATTTCACCCGCCCGCAGCGCACTCAGCAAATCGAATGCGAGGGCAGTCCCGTCGTCGCTATATCCAACTTTGACCGCGCCGCTACTCGATTCCCGTAAAGCCAGATCGACGTGTTGAGCGGCAAGCGCATCCGGCTCCGGGGCACGGACCATCTGGATCCGGCGATCGAATCTTTCTGCGAACAATGCCGCGCCCAGATCGTAATTGCCCATGTGCGCAGTCAGAACAATCCCACCTTTAGCGGCGCCGAGTTTGTCCAGGAACCTGCCTCCCTCGATTTCATATCGGACTCGTCCTTTCTTGGAACGATAGGTCGCCACATCGGCAAGCGACCAACCGAAATTCGCAAACACTCTAATTACTCGAAAATAATTGATGATTCGCCACGAACTTCGGTGAACCAGGCGCAGATTTCGCAGAAGCGCTTTGCGCGCAGTCGCAGCCACGAAGAAAAACAAAAACGCAGCCATCCAAATCAGCGGCCGATGCGCATACACCGGAAGATTACGAACTCCCCAGTCGACAAATCGTCGCCAAAAGACTCCGTGAACGGCAAAGTGACGCCACCATGGCGGGGACGCGCCGGCCGCGCGAGCGCCGATGTCACTTCGGAATTTTCCTTCGCCGCCGTAATCAATTTCCATCGAAGTCTCGAAAATGGACTTTTGCGCCGGCAAAGGCAATCAGTTCCCGGTGGGGATCGACATGCGTCCACCGGGTGGGCCACGTGGTTGCCCGCTCCGGGGATGGGCCTGCACGGCGCGATGATCTCGGGCACTGACCTTGGCTGAACCGATCGGTCTGGTAGAAAACCTTTCGCCGGATCCAACACATCGGCGATGACGATTGAACGTGATTTCCAATTTAAAAGGTCGCTTGGATTCTCAGATGAAGTATTCACCCGAGCGGGGGATTTACTTAGACTTTGTCGATGATCTTTAAAAACGGCCGATTGATTTTTCCGAACGGCGTTCGCGATGGACTCGATCTGCTTGTCGAAGACAGCCTGATCACTGCAATTCGCGGTCAAGCGCCGGCGATGGGGGAACAAATCATCGACCTGGAAGGCAGTTATCTCGCGCCGGGATTTGTCGATCTTCATGTCCACGGCGCGATGGGCCACGACACGATGGAGGCAGGCGCGGAAGCTTTTCGTGCGATTTGCGATTACCACGCAACTGGCGGGACGACTTCTCTCTTACTCACGACCGCCACTGCGCCGATGAAAGCAATTGCTAATGTTGTGAGGGCCGTGCGCGATTGCCGCTCTTCAATCGAGCAAATCGCGGGGGTCCACGTCGAAGGGCCGTTCATTTCCAAAGCAAGAGCGGGCGCCCAACGGGTAGCCTTGATTCGCAAGCCTACTTCCAAGGCCTATGCTCCGTTGCTGGAACATTGCGATGTCATTAAGCGAATGACGATTGCGCCCGAGCTGCCGGGCGCTTTGGAGTTGATTGATCAACTGCGCGCAAATGGAGTCAGCGTTAGCGGCGGTCACAGCGACGCCTGGGAAGACGATGCGCGAGAGGCATTCGAACACGGAATGCGAAGCGTTACCCACACCTTCAACTGCATGTCGACGGCGAGGCGCCGCGGGATCGATCGCGTCGCCGGATTGGTCGAATTTGCGATGAGCGAACCGGAGATCATGTGCGAATTGATCGCCGACGGTCACCACGTTTCACCGACGCTGATGAAAATGCTGTATCGGGCGAAAGGCGCCCGAGGTATCTGTCTTGTTACCGATGCCACCGCCGGCGCCGGTCTGCCCAACGGCTCGAAGTTTTCACTCTACGGCACAAAATGTATTACGGAGGAGGGCGTTTGTCTGCTGGCGGATCGCTCCGCCCTGGCTGGCAGCGCGGCGCGGATGATCGATCTTATCCGCACCATGGTCACGAAAATTGGCGTGCCCTTGCCCGAAGCGATCGTGATGGCGACAGACACGCCGGCGTTCGCGATCGGCTTGAGCAATAAAGGTCAATTCAAAATCGGTGGCGATGCCGATCTGGTCGTCATTTCACCAGAACTGCAAGTGCAGCGAACGTTTCTGCGCGGAAACGAAGTATTTCGAGCCTAGATCGACAATAGAAACTCGGCGATGTTGAGGGACGCGCGGGGACGACTGAGTTTGCTGATGTTGGTCGACCATTCACGCCATTGTCCGGCGCCGTTCGCGAATGCACACTGGACCTGGGAGAAAACTTCATCGTTCGAGAGCGCAATTACCCCCGAGTTAGTTTCAACAATCAGCTGAGCGTTTCCTTCCTCCTGGCCGGAAACCACGTGGTTGATGATCATGGGACAGGCTGCGGCGATCGTTTCCTGCACGGTCGCGCCGCCGGCTTTGCCGATGAGAACGTGATTTTCGCAAAGCAATCGCGGCATCTCTTCCGTCCAGCCGTAGATGTCGACCTTCCGATCGCCCGCCGCGGCTTGAATTGCGCGCCGAAGTTTTTCGTTCCGGCCAACCGTCACCGTGAGCTCAATGTTCAAAGCCAGAAGCTTTCGAACCAGATCCGGGGCGCGGCTGGCCCCGGCATTGATAACGTAAATCACCCGCGGCCGCGTCCCGTTCGGTAGCGGTCGATCTTTCGCGAAATCGCAGAAGCATGGGCTGACCGGGAAACCGAATGTTTTAATCTTCTCTGCTGACACTCCTCCATCCCGGACGACATCCGCGCTTTGTTGGTTCGCAACCAGGAAATAATCGGCCGGAGCATGATACCAGATGGCATTAACGGTGATTGAATCGGTCACGACCGCGACGTTTTTGCAGCCACGATCGTTTCCAAGAATTTGCTGTAACAAGTAGGGGTAGGCCGGGAAAGTCGAGACGACGACATCGGGCTGAAAGCGGTCGAGTAAACGTCCTAGATTTTTTTTAAGTCCGCGAAATTTTTGGAAACGTTGTTCGAAATCTTTTTTGCGATCGAGCCAATCGTAAACGTAGCGCCACGATCGGGGCCAGCGGTTGATCAGCCCAATATAGGCTCGCCGGACAATTTCGTTGAAGACGCCGAATGTTTCCGGGAAAAGATCGCGCAATTCGACTTCCATTTGTGGCGCAACCCGGGCGAGTCCGGCCCGAACACCGCGAGCGGCGCTATTGTGACCTTCACCGAATCCGGCGGTGAGGATCAGGATTTTTTTCACGGTATGGAAGGCTGAGAAAAATATTGCAGCCACGGCGCTCTGTCGCCGCGTCCAAACAGATTCGCCCCGACAGAGCGAGGCGGCTACACCGCGGCGGAACTTTAATGGATATTTTCGGTCGGCAAAGTAAACTTGTCCGCGTGAAATTTTTGCAGGCCACCTGGCGGGTGTTTCGCCGCCTCATCTGGGAAACCGCAACCGACAACACCACCGGTCTCGCTTCTCAGATGGCCTATCAACTTGTATTAGCGTTGCCATTTGTATTGCTCTTTCTCTGGCACTTGCTCGGCTTGTTTGGAACTGATCCGTCAAACTTGCACGGTATGTTCTCGGTAATACGAAGCTTCTTGCCCCCGGACAGTAATGTTCAGGAGATACTTGACCATGCCATTGCCAGTGTCGTGACCATGGGATCGAGCGGATGGCTGGCAAACACCGGGATATTTCTCGGAATTTATCTGGGCACTCTCTTTATCGCGACGATTTCTAGAGCTCTGAGTCACACCTACGGGGTGAAAGAGCCACGCAATTGGTGGTCGAAATATATCATTTCGTTCCTCCTGCTGTTCTGGTTCGGGATCGTTATTCTGATTTGCTTCAACGCCGTTGTGTTTGGCGAGACGCTGGCGGGCGTCGCGGAAGTTAATTTTCAACTAAAAGTGCCGTTGCAAGTGTGGGTCACTTACCTGAACCTGCCGCTCACCCTGATATCATTGATCGGGCTGGCCCTGGTCTTGTATCTGCTGACCCCGGAAAATTATCTCACGGTTCGGCAAGCGCTTCCGGGCGCGATCTTTTTCTCGATCGGCTGGATAACGGTCACGAAGTTGTTCCAACTCTACGTCGCGCGTTACAGCCGGTACAACGCCACCTATCTGGCCCTGGCGTCGATCATCATTTTGCTGACCTGGATGTATCTCACCTGTTTATTCCTGCTCCTCGGCGGAAAGTTGAATGCAATTCTGCGCCGTGAACGTGAACGCCGTCGCAATATTGAAACTGCGGAAGCAGCGGTGCAGCCCGGGTAATCCCGTTTGATCGGTTGATCGCGCGAAACAGTCTGTTACGCTGCGCAGCAGTGGGAAGGTTCGGCTGTTTTCTTGCGATCAGTGCGCTCGTCGGGTGTTTTGTCCTTAAGGCGCAACAAACTGATGACGAGAAAACGACCCCCATTCGCCGAGCTCACCCCGTAAACTCCACAGACGAATCGCCCAGCCCGACGGCAAAATCCAAAGCGTCGCCTGCGAAGAAAAAGAAAGGTGCATCACCTTCTCCGTCCCCAAAGAAAAAGGCGAAAGCCAAAAAATCCAATACTGACGAGTCAGAAGCGACATCTACTCCAAGCGAAACACCCGCCGCGGCAAAATCAAAAGCCAGGAAATCTTCAACGAAGAAAGCGTCCTCAACGCCGAGCGAGACCCCGGAGGCGACAGCGCATCCGAAGCCGAAAAAATCTGCGGCCAAGGAAGCCTCGCCCAAAGGGAAAAAGAAAAAGAAAACGGCTGCCGCAGAAAAGTCACCGTCTCCGAAGAAAAAAAAGACTTCCCCTAAGCCGTCGGAGACTCCTGAACCGCGAGAAACTCCAACACCACCCCGGGCGGAGGCCGTGCCAAGCCCGGCCGCGGCGCCATCGCCAGTTCTGAGAGCGAAGTCGGCCCTGGCCGCGCCGGTTCAAGAACCGGAGCAACTAACGATCGAGAAGTCCGGGTATGAAAAACCCCGCGGATTTTGGGCCCGGATATTTGGCGGCGGCGGCCGGAGCAGCAGCAGTGGCGGGGGCTATCGCTATTTGACCGCGTCGGTTCGAAGTCAAATCGATCGCGCTCCGGTCGCGCGCGGCCGATGGCAATACATCGTCGTGCACAACAGCGGGACCCGTCAGGGCAATGCCGCAGCGTTCGATTATTACCATCGCCATTTCCGCCGGATGCAAAACGGGCTTGCCTACCACTTTGTGATCGGAAATGGCACATCGACGGGCAACGGCCAGGTCGAGATCGGCGATCGCTGGCGTCGTCAAATCAACGGCGGCCATGTTCATAGTGATTATTTAAACAACATCGCGCTCGGCATTTGCCTGGTCGGCGATTTCAACCGCGACCAACCGACGCGCGCGCAGCTGGATTGTTGCGAAGAGCTCATTCGTTATCTCCGGCAACGTTGCGGTAAAGTGGGCGATCATTGGCCGATTGTGAAACCACATCGCGATATCAACCCGCCGCGCTGGCCCACCGATTGTCCGGGCGACGTGTTTCCTTATTCCTGGTTCCGCCGGTTCCAGGAATGATTAAGGCCGGCTAGCGACGATGAGATTGCTCTCCTCGCGCTTCCAGCGGTAACCGAAATTGAGATCAAGCGGCGGCGGCGCCGTTTGCTGATAAAGCTCCGCCAGCCTCGGCTGGTAGTGTTGTTTGAAAATCTCGATCGGGGTGACGTAGTTGCCGAAAACGCGGATGTTCCACCTGTCGCGATTGAAGTAGGAGATCGGAATCCCGGAATCGTCCTGAACGATGGTTTTGCTGTGATCGAGGATGAAATTGCGAATCCGATTGAATCCGCTTTCGAACATCAGGTAGGAAGACGCCTTTAGGAGGCTGCAGCCGATGCCGAAATGGTCACAGAACCGGAGAAAGCCAGGCGTTGAAGAGATTCCGCCGTCCGAAATGTCGGTGGTGAAATAATAAAGCGTTTGCTCCTGGCCCGAGCGACTATCGACATATTGAATTCGGACGCCGGGCGTCCCGCCGCTACCCGGCCTGCTTGGCTGAAAATTCCCGCTTTCGTTAAGCGAACCATAGGTCACGTCTTTAATTGATTTGCCGGCGCGAGCCAAAAACACATAGAGAATTGGAATGGTCCCTTTCAATTCCTGGGACTGAAGGTCCACTTTCATGTCTTTGGTGATGAAGAAGCTAAAGCGCAATGACGAATGCATTGCGTCTTCGAGGTTGTGCAAAGCGCCGGCAAGGTTCCCGGCGCGCAATGGATCGGGCGGCGGCCCAAGCGATTCCTTTCCGCACAAAATGTAGACGTCGGCCTTTGGGAAAAACTGGTCGGCGTACAGAAAATCAGGACCGCTGAACATGTAGAACGCGACCGGAATGTGTTCTCGCGCTTCGGGAAAATATTGGACCTCCCAGGCGTGAAGGGTGGCCAACTGGCGCGTGTTCAGTTTCGCAAAAGCTTTTTCGAAGTTAACGGCGTGTGCCTGCCAAGCAGGATCGGCGGTAAGAGGGGCGAGCGGAGAATTTTTTGGAATTGGCATTCCAGCAAGGAAACGTGACGTGTCATCAGGCGGCGGTGGCCCGGTTGATTGCACCCTGGGGACAGCTGCCGATGGTTTGGCGATTGGCGAGGGCGTCGGTTTATCCCGCTGCCACGGCCATTTCATCGCCGTTGCGCTACTCGACAGCAGGGCCATGATCGACAATGTCGCAAAAATGAATCGCGGAGGCCGGGAACTGTTCATTGACGGTGACTGACGCGTTTGCCGGCGCAAAAGTAAAGCAGGAAGCCAACAAGGGCGGTTACAATCCCAGCCATGGACTCAACGGTTTGTGAGCGCAACAGGTAAATCATCATCCAGATCGTGATCACTGCGAAAATGAGCGGCGGAATTGGATAAAACCAGACGCGGTAAGGCCTGGAAATATTCGGACGAGTTGCGCGCAGGACGATCACTCCGACGACGGTCAGGAGCGAGCAGAGAAGCAGGGCGAACTGGATGTACTCCACGACACCCTGGAAGCTGCCTGTCAGCAAAAGCAAATTAACGATGAGTAACTGCAGGATCACTGCGTTCGCCGGGACGCCTTGCGGGTTCTTGCGTCCAAGGAAACGGAGCAGCCAATGATCTTCACCCATCGACATGGTGACGCGCGGACCAATCCAAGTCATTGAACTGATGGCGGAGACCAGGCCGAGGCAAATCACCGCGCCTACAAACCGGCCGCCATTCTCACCAAAAATGTGTTTTCCCGCGATGAGGCCGACTTCCAGCTGATTGCGCATTTCTGATTCCGGCGTGGTGGCGAGGAAAACGCCATTGAGTAGCACGTAGGCCGCTATGACGATGAGGGTCCCGACCAGGAGCGAGCGAGGCACGTTTCGCTCCGGTTGTTTCACTTCACTAATGATGTAGCTCGACGCATTCCATCCGGAGTAGGAGTACATCACGTAAACGAGCGAAACGGCGAACGCGCCGCTGAAGATCGGCGTCGTATCTCCGGTGGCGGGGAGAAAGCTGATGGGCTGTTTTGGTTCAACGATAAATCCGGCTCCAATGAGCGTGGCGATCAACAGCAATTTCACAATCGTCCAAACATTTTGGAAGGTGCTGCCGAGCCGCAAATTTCCAAAGTGGAAAAGGGCAACGATCCAGACCAGAGCGAATGAAAGGGCGACCGGCGAACCGAAATTGAAGACGCCGTGAAAATATTTTCCGAAAGCCATGGCGGCAAGCGCGATTGGGGCGGCAAAGCCAACCGTCGCGGAAACAAAGCCGGCCATGAATCCAATCGCGGGATGATAAATCTCCGAAAGAAAATGGTATTCGCCGCCCGACCGGGGAAGGGCCGCGCTTAGCTCCCCGTAGCAAAGCGCGCCGCAAAGGGCTGCGATTCCGCCGATGATCCAAAGCATGAGAAGGGGGAACCCGGCCTGAATATCAGTAAGCTGAAATCCCAGGCTGGTGAAGACGCCGGTGCCGATGATGTTTGCGATTACAATCCCACAAGCGGTAGAAAAGCCCACTGTGCGCTGCGATCGCGGCAGATTCGATGCGCTCGCGTCTGTTAACTTGTTCATTGTCGGGTCGACAATGGCATCTGGGCCAGCAGTTGGCGAATCCGCGGGAGCAATTCAAAGTTTTGATTTGTTAGGTTAATTAAGGGGCCGATCGATGCCGCGAGGGAACCTTGAGCGCTCTGTAGCAAATCAGTCTTGATCGGAATTGGTCGAGGGGTTCTGCCACTCTCGATGGGCCGCGGCAATCAAAGGAGCAA
>JAICWQ010000175.1 GCA_025934755.1 Chthoniobacterales bacterium
AAATCCGGCGCGGCGCTGCCAACGGGCGGAACGTCGGACGCATAAATCGCGCTGGCGGCGAGGGTACTGATTGCGGTTAGGAGTAGTTTTGTTTTCATAAAGGTTTCAATCAAATAGACACGAATGCATGAAAGGATTCTTTGTTGCTCCGTAGACCAAACCATTCGTGTTCGTTAATGTGCATTCGTGGTTAGTTCTTCGATGCGATTGCCGGCGGGACGGTTTCGAGTTTATCGAGAAGAATATTTTTGGTGAGCAATTCCGGGAAGACAAACGGCTCCTGCGACTTCCCGGGATAAAGCACGTATAATGGGACACCCGGCCGGCCAAATTGTTGAAGTAATTTCGTGATGACCGGGTCGCCATTGGTCCAATCGGCTTTCAATTTCACAACGTTGTGCCGCTCGAAGGCATCGCGGACCTCGGAATTTTCCAGCACGGCTTTTTCGTTGAATTTGCAGGTCAAACACCAGGCCGCCGTGAAATCGAGGAAGACGGCGTGACCTTGGTCGCGTTCGCTTTGGAGTCGCTCAGGCGTGAATCGCTGCCAGCCTTCGCCTGACCCCAATTGCGCGGTGTCGATCTTGGACGACTCGAATTTGTTACCGACAAAATAGAAACCCGACCCGAGCAAGAGTAAGAGCATGAGTAAGAGAACGGTTGCTCGCTTGGGCGCTGATGCTGTCGGAACAACGAAAGCGCCCTTCATCCAGCAGACGGTTGCGATGACGAGCAGAAAGCAGCTTGCCCAGATCGCGCCATCCAGTCCGCGTTGGGCGCCGAGCACGTAAATCAGAAACAGCAGTGTGGCGAGAAGGAGAAAGCCCATGAATTGTTTCACATGAACCATCCATGGGCCGGGCTGAGGAACGAACTTCATCCAGGCCGGCTGGGCGCTGAGAAGGAAATAAGGCGCGCTCATTCCAGCAGCGACAGCGATAAACATTAACAGGATGATCAGGGGCGACTGAGTGAACGAGAAGCCGATGGCGGTTCCGAGAAACGGCGCGGTGCAGGGCGTTGCCAGCGCGGTCGCGAACAACCCCTGAAAAAACGAGCCGGCTTCGCCCTCACGGGTTGAAGAATGAAGCATCCGGTGCATCAACGCCTGCGGCAGGGTGATTTCGAACACGCCGAACAGATCGAGCGCGAACACCAGAACGATGACACTAAGGATGAGAACAAAATAGGGATTCGTGAATTGGGCGGCCCAAGTGATCTGATGACCGCCCGCTTTTAGCGCGATCAGCAGGAGAGCGAGCCCGATGAACCAAACAAAGATTCCCGCAATAAACGCGATTCCATTGCGAAAAACTCCGCGCCGATCCTTGCCCGCGTGCTGAATGAACCCGAAAATCTTGAGCGAAATCACCGGCAACACGCACGGCATCAGATTCAAAATGAAGCCACCGATGAATCCGAAAAGCAGGAAGGTGGCGAGGCTGCGCGACGGTTGCCCGATAGGTGAAGCTGCGGCGACTTGGGTCGCGCCAAGCTCCCAGGCAGACCGATCGTTTCCGTTTTCGTGTTGCGCGAAAACGATCAGGCCCGGAATCGATGCCAAACTTTTGTCTGCCGATTCAGTCGGAATCCGAAAATTCACTTCGTTCGCTTTGCGCGATTCAACGGTGGGATGGCCGACAATGGTGTTGCCCTGCGGGACCGGGAAAAAATCGATCGCTTGATAATTCGCGACCTGGTCGCTCGCAATCTTGAGATGAAGATCGTCGCCGACGCGGCTCCAAGTTGCGGTCGCACTGTTTTCAGCCGGGAATTTTTGCGGAAGTAATCGACGGTAGCGCGCAAAAAGATCGGTGTTCTTCGGTTCGGCCGAGGCAGATACCGGCAATTCGAGGGTGAGGTTTGCGCTGCCGGGAATGCAAATCTTCTCGCAGACGAGCCAATCAATCTGCGCGGACAGAGTTACTGAAAAGGCGCCCGCGTTGCCTTGACTCTGTGAAGGCGGCGAGATTCCTGGCGGCGGGGTAATTTGTTGAATGAGCAAGACTTCATCCTGATAGCCGTAGGTCAGGATGTCGCCTGGATCGACGGTCTTTAATGGAATCGGCCACTGGATTTCGCCGATCGTCCAGCCGGGCGGTAAATTCCATTTGATCTCAGTGGGCAGACCAGCGTCGCCGGAATATTTCCAGTAGGTGTGCCACCCGGGCGCCATTCGAAGGAGCAGACCAACACTGAAGGGTTTCCCAGGGACGATCGCTGATGTGTCCGCCTGCAACGAAGCTTTGACCAACTCCTTGGCCTGATAGTTTTGGGCGCCGGCGGCCTGGGCTAACAAGACCAGACTGGCTGCGATCGACAGCTTGCCCAATGAACGCATCCTCGAAATTATCATCGGCCTAACCGAACCGCAAAGAAGGCTGGCTCGCATCGTGCTGCGAGATATGACATGCGTGGCCTGTTAACGTTCATCGTGATCGCCGGTATCGGCGGCGGATTATTTGCCTGGCAAAAGCACAACGAAGGACAAAAGGTGGCGACGGCACAATCATCGCCGGCGCCCAGACAGACTTACGAACACGATTGGGCCAAGCATTCACTCGACACGACACACTCTGTCATTGACCAGATCAAACGTCAGCGAAAAGACGACGACTTGAAAGATGCCGTCGGGCGTCGCTGAAATCGCAGATTTCTTCCCGGCCGGCAGATTAGCGCGTGGGCCGGGCGGCTGAGTCACCGAGCTGCTGGTGAACCGCGGATTTGAAAGCATCGACCGAAAGCGCGGTGGAAACGTCTGCAGTCGTGGAAGCTTCTTGATTGCGTCCGAGCTGTGCCAGTTCGCGGACCGGCTCACCTTCGCCATTTAAGACGACATCGCGACCGGTCCCTTCATCACGTTGAACCTGGAACCGGCCATAATTAATGCCGACCAGAGGCACGAATTGGTCATTGTTGTGTTCGACAAACAAAATGTCTCGATCTCCGACTTTGAATTTCGGAGTGTCGGTTATTTCAAATGTTTCGTCGCCGACTGTGCCGCCTAGCATCCGGATGGTGTAAGAAGAGCCGGCCTCGCCTTTCACATTGTCCTCAACCTGGAACGTGACGTAAGTCTCGATATGGCGCTGGGCACCTTCGCCCGCCCAAACCGACTGGGTGTTGGTCACGGTTCCCTGAAAGATGAATTCCGCCTGCTGAACAAGTTGCTGAAAGGTCGGCGGAATCACCGACGTAGCCGAAGCGCGGGTAAGAGCAACACCGATCAAGATGAGGGCGAGAAGATGTTTGATTTTCATGTGAAGTAAAAAGTCGACGGTTTATTTGGTCAGGAGGACAGAGGCGCTGGTTGGCGTGGACAAAATGTACCCGGAACCGGCACTAAGAGTCATCGTTGCGGTCTTGACACGTTTCGACGCCGCTACTTCCGTCAACGTCACGGTAGCCGACGTCGAGCCGGCCGGAATCGTGACCTGGCCGGGTGTTCCACTGAGCGAATAGTTGGAGCGCAATGCGGCGGAGCCGCTCATTAGATAGGTTACAGTGATTGCGGACGCTGGCGCCGTCGTGGTCGAAATGGTGAATGTTGCAGTGCCGCCTGTTTGAATGGTGCCCGGCGCGACTGACAGCGAAACCGAAACCTTCGAAGATGTTGGAGTAGCGGTTGGGGTCGGGGTCGGGCTTGGCGTCGGCGTTCCACCAGAGCTGAATGCGGTGTATCTGTAAGCGTTGAAATTCCAGGCGCCGTTGACTTGAAAGCCGAGAGTTACAAAAATCGCGCGCCCGTCAGTCGGAACATTGATCGTTATTGTTTGCGCGCGGATGATCCCTGAATTGTAAAGATCACCGCCGTTTTGCGAGCTGCCGACCAGAAGTGCGAATGCAGTCGCGTTCCCTGCAGTCCAGTTAAAGGTCACCTTCGACGAACTGAACACCGTTCCAGGGGCTGGATTGACCATTTGCACGGTTCCAGGGGTAGCGGTTGGCGTCGGACTGGGGCTGGGCGTCACGGTCGGGGTTGGACTTGGCGTCACACTTGGAGTGGGGCTCGGTGGTGGCGTTGGAGTTGGTGTCGGCGCGGGTGTCGGAGTTGGAGTCGGCGTCGGCGAGCCGGTGGGCGCCCCATACAGCGCTCGAATGCCAGCCACATCGTCCGGCGAAGGAGTGTACTGATTGCCGATGAACGGATTCATGATCGCCCCTGAAACGCTCGAGTGGGCCAAGCCAATTGCATGACCGATCTCATGAAGAGCAACGCGCTGAATGTCGAAAGATGATTGGAGCGGGCCTCGGTAGGAGTCCCACGGTTGCGCTTTATTAAAGAGAGTGTCCGCTTCGAGCATGGTGGAACCGCTATACGAATATCCGGTGATGGCGAGGGTGTTGGAGCCAAAGCTGCTGCCAAAAAAAGTGTTCGCGAAAGCCAGCGAATTCACATGATCTCCTTGAGAAACAGGCGCGGTTGAATTCATGATCCCGCGTAACTGGATGGCGCCCATATTTTGGTTCCACATATCCAAGGCCGGGGCGACGGCGGCGTTCCAGTTCGTGTTTCCGTCCGAGAGCGTACCGCCCACATTGCCAAGCGATAGCTGCAGCGTCACCGTGCCGTTCGGCCATTTCGGACCTTCCAGGACGTAAGCCCGGCTCGTGAGAATAGCGGCGACAAAGAAAAGGAGCCCGAGTGGGCCGATCAACCGGCGGCGAGGAATTCGGGGGCTAGACAGAAATTGCGTGGGAATCATAGTTTCTATGCAAACTACAAAAGCAATATCTGTGCGCTATTCGCCGGAAAAACCCCAAAAATCTTACGGCACCACGAAAATTTTCTGCGAATCGGGATCCTTTACTTTGCTTCCAGGGGCGTATCCGCTGACGTCGATATAACTGCCGTTTGGTTTGAACGGATTGAAAACCAGACCCGGTTTTCCAGGGACTGGTTTGGCTGTTGGAAACTGAGCCGAAGGAGTCGTCTTTGAGGCCGCCGGTTTGGATGTGGCGGCGGCGGATTTCGAGCTCGACTTGCGGGATGCAACTCGCGGCGGCGGCGTAGGAGCCGGCAACGGTCGTCCTGGATTTGTAACGTCAGTATTTGGGGCCGGGGTCGGCTCAGGTGAGTGAAACACGTACCGAACGGGCGCGGTAAGCATCCGGCAGCCGGCGAAACCGAATGCGACAGGCACGAGCAATGCAATCAGCGCCAGCTTCCAATTCATCGCGTTCTTATAAGTCGGCTTTTCCTTAACGCAACAAATCGGTGATGAGCTGGTCGATATTCTTTTCGGAAGTCGCCCACGAACACATCAACCGATAAATGTCAGGCTCCACAAATTTGTAGAAATGCCATCCGCGCGCGTGAAGACCGTTCACGACCGAGCCGGCCAGACGGACAAAGACCGCGTTCGCTTCAACTGGAAACACAATGTCGATTTTCCCATCGCGACCCAATCGCCCGGCAAGCTCCTGCGCCATCAGGTTGGCGTGAGCGGCGTTGTTTAACCAAACGCGATTCCTGAGAACCCCGAGCCAGGGCGCGGCAAGTAAGCGCATCTTCGAAGCTAATTGTCCGGCTTGTTTCATTCGGTTATCAAATTCATGCGCGAGTTCTT
>JAICWQ010000096.1 GCA_025934755.1 Chthoniobacterales bacterium
AAACCCGGGTCCTGCCACAACGGAAACCCGAGAATCGGATCCCAGTTGCCAACGATTGGTGATCCGAAATGTCGCCAAACTCGAATGTAATGCCAGCCGCAAACGATCAAAGTAGCGGCCGTTGTAAGTCCAAAGGTGCGAAGCCAAGCCGAAGCGCCGGTACGTTGTTGCCAAAGCCTGATCGCGAATGCTCCGGCCAGCGGCGGAATCAGCAGGAGGCCGGTTGCTTTGGCCAACATCGCCGCGCCCAGGCAAGCTCCGAGCGAAAGTAACTGCCAAACCGAGGCGCGTTCGACCGCCAGGGCGCGCAATCCAAGATAAATCGAAACGGTCGCGAGCGTCGCGGCCAGTGTTTCATTCGTCACATAATATGAGAGGTACAGCTGCATCGGGAGAAACGCGGCGGTGGTCAGCCCAATTAGCTGGAGGATGGCCTGCCGGGGAAACAACAGCCGAACGCTGAGAAAAACGAAAATGAAATTGGCGATGCCAAAGAGCAACGTCATCGCGCGAAGCACGTGGACGGCACCGGCATCGAATACCGAGAGGCGAAAGACCGATAGAACGCCGGCCGAGAGCGCGTAATAAAGCGGAGGTTGGAACATTTCATAGCCCTGATTGGGCAGAGGGAGGGCGTGGCGTTCCTGGATGTACTTAATATAAGCGAGGTGGTCCCTGGAATCGTAGCCGCTGACAAACGGGAGCATCGTTGTGTTATTCCAGAAGAGCCCGACCCAGATCGCGCCGCACGCGCCGAGCAAAATGAAGATTTGGGCGCGGGACAGGTCACTGTTCGGTGAAGCCGTCCAGCGAAAGGTCGTGATTGCCAGCAAAACGGCGACCAGGGCAAAAATCAGCCATTTCAGCCACACTTTCGCAAGCACGTCGGGAACCCGCTCGCCGCCGAACAGAAAGTTTCCTGGCCCCGGTCTGCGCGGAACGCGGGCCAGGGCACAGTTTTGCCACGAAGACCCGGCAATTGATCCTTCCCATTTCGAATCGGTGCGCAACGTGAATGAGTCAGCATTCAATACCAGCCAGAGGGCGGGCGGCGCGTCATCGTTGAAAACTCGCGCATCGATTTTATTTTCTCCGGTCCGCAGATATTTGGACACGTCCAGTGTCGACGTTTGTTTCCAATTCCGGACGAAATTCGGCGGAACGGTTTCGCCATTTATTTTCAACTCGAGTCGCTTGGCCGCCCGAAATTCCAACTGCGCACTTTTCGGCTGCGAATCGAGGACAAAGCTCCGGCGAAAGATCGTATCGATCCAGGCCACGGGATGGGACCCGGCTTCGACCGGGGCGGGGAAGAGGATCCAATCGCTTCGTCGGTCATGGGGCAGGAAATTGATTTGCGGATCGGCATGGCATTTCCAGGCGAGCCAGCCGAATGCAATGGCGGCAGCGGCGACGATTGCGCCAAGAGTGCGTGCCTGGAGGGATTCGAACCCCCAACCTTCTGATCCGAAGTCAGATGCTCTATCCAGTTGAGCTACAGACACCTTTGGGATTTCCAATTTCCAATTTTCAATTGCCAATTGGATTTGGCTGACAGATACCGAGTATTGAACCGCGGATTGGAAATTGGCAATTGGCAATTGCCAATCAAGGCGGGTGGTCGACGGGACTCGAACCCGCAACAACCAGAACCACAATCTGGGGCTCTACCATTGAGCTACGACCACCATGCGGAGTCAGATTCTAGTTTTTAGACGCCCGATTGCAAACGCCGGCACAAGGTGGTCTGCGTGGCACAATCCCCGCTTCATATCAAATCGATGCCCCATCGTTTCGTTGCAACCCGCATCTCTTTTGTTATGATTCGCGCCCATCGCGCGATGAAAACTGGTTGGATCCTGCTCGCTTCTTTAGCTTTGTGGACCGCCTCTCCGACTTTGCTCGGTCAGGCCGACGATCCAAGCGAGAGTTTTCTCAAAGCATACATGACCGCCCAGCAGGGTGAAAAGCTGGAGCACGAAAACCAATTTAACGCCGCCCTCGGTAAATATCGCTTCGCCGGAACACTCCTGGACCAGTTGCGCAAGGCCCATCCGGATTGGCAACCCGCCATCGTCGAATATCGCGGCCGTAAAGTGAGCGAAAGCATCCTTCGCGTCCAGGACAAGGCTGGAACGCAGGAAAGTCTTGCCGCCTCGGAACCGGCTCCAGCTCCAGAGACCGCAACACCGCCGCCCCAAAATCCGCCCGTTCAGGTCCAAATCGCCAAACAAAAGGCTGTTCCAAATCAGCCCGCCGCGCCCGTTTCGAAACCAGTGTCCGCGGTCACGCCGAACGAAGTCGTAATCGAGCAGGCAACAAAAAAGCTCCGGGATCGCGTCGATCAGCTGGAAGCTGAATTGCAAAAGTCGCGCACGGCCATGAGTGCGGCCGAAACTGAAAAGCAATCATTGAACGGCCGCCTCGATGAAACGAAATCGAAGCTTGATAAGGCTCAAGGCGATCTTGATAAGGCGAAGACCGCGGAAAAGGAGGTCCGGGATCAGTTAACTCAAGCGCAGGCTTCGTTGAAGAAGACTGCGGACACCGGTTCAAAAGATAACAAGGCACAGGACACCCTAAAGTCCGAAATTGCCGAGTTGAAGAGAGTGCTCAGCGCCGCGCAGCAAGGTCGCAGCATTGCTGAAAAGGAACGGGACGACGCAAATGCGAAAGTAGCGTCGGCTGACCGGCAACGCGTGGCCGCGACAAAAGAGCGGGACGAAGCGAACGCCCGAGTCGCCCAGGTGGATCAAAGGATCGTCAGTGCGAACAAAGAACGGGACGACGCGGTCGCCCAGCTAAAAGGCCTAAAGAATACGCAGCAGCGGGTTGAAGTGCTGGTGGCCGAGAATTCCACTTTGAAGCAGAAACTTGCCGACGCGGAGAAAACCGTTCGGGAGATTGGCGAAGACAAGCCGAAGAAAGAAAAGGAGCTGGCTGAGGTTAAGAAACAGATCGTCGACCTCCAGACTCAATTGGCCGCGAGCCAGAAGCAGAACAAAGATTACGAAGTCACGGTCTCTCAAATGCGCACGCAGCTCGATCAAGCGAGCAAACAGCTCGAGCAAGTTAAGCTGGTCGGGACGACGCCCGAGGAGACCGCCAAGTTGACCAGGGAAAATGAGATGCTGCGGAACATTATTGTTCGCGAACGTCAGGAAGAAGCCCGGCGCGAGCAGGCGAAAAAGCTGATGCTGGCCGAGTTCGATAAACTGCAGATCAAATCCGAAACACTGACCGAGCAGATCCAGTTGCTGGCCCAGCCCGTCGCTCGATTAACTACCGACGAACTCGCGTTGCTTCGACAACCGGTTGTTTCGATCTCCGATGACAATCCCGGCGCGGTCAAAGCGAGCTTCACCTTTGCGAAAAACACGACCAGGCCTTCAGCTTCGACACCACCGTCTGCAGGCCCGCCTGTCCGGAGTAGCGACACCACCATGTCGACCGACGCACCGATCGAGGGACCGCCCGAGTACACGATTCCCGCGATCTTCAAACCGAACGTGCCGCCGGAGGTGGTCGATCTCGCCTGGCAGGCGAAGCAGAGCTTCGATAAAGGCAAATACCACACTGCTGAGAAACTTTACCAGGAAATGCTGACCAAGACGCCAAACAACCTGTATTCGCTATCCAACCTCGGTGTGGTTTATTTTCGCACCGGAAAACTCAAAGCGGCGGAGTTAACCTTGAAAAAGGCCGTGGCCCTCTCGCCGAATGACGAATTCACCCACACCACGCTCGGCATCGTTTTCTATCGTCAGTCGAAGTTTGATAACGCCCTCACCGAATTAACGAAATCACTTGGGATCAATCCGAGAAGCGCGACCGCTCATAATTATCTCGGAATCACTGCAAGCCAGAAGGGTTGGCAGGAAGCCGCCGAGAAAGAATTGCTCGAGGCGATCAGAGAAAATCCAAATTACGCCGACGCCCATTTTAATCTGGCGGTGATTTACGCGACTTCATCGCCGCCGGCGCGCGAACAAGCGAAAGAGCAGTATACCCTGGCGACAAAGCTTGGCGCTGACCCGGATCCGTCGCTCGAGAAATTACTCCATTAGCTGTAGCGGCGGTCCATGACCGTCGCATATTCGGCTGGTGCGACCCTTTCTCACCGCAAACTGGCGATATCTCGCCATGCTCAACTTCGTTGTTGACCCGAAGATTGTTGCGCCCTTGGTCCCGCCGGGAACTGAGATCGACTTCGAAAATGGCGAAACATTTCTGAGTGTGGTCGGCTTTTTATTTCTCGATACCCGTTTGCTTGGTTTGCCGATCCCTTTGCATCGCGATTTCGAGGAAGTGAATCTGCGATTCTATGTTCGGAAGAAATCGGCGGACACCTGGCGTCGCGGAGTAGTTTTTGTTCGCGAGCTTGTGCCCCGCCGGGCGATCGCTCTGGTCGCGCGAACTTTTTACGGCGAGAATTACGTCGCCTTGCCGATGAAGCATGAGATCGATCACCTCGACGGCAAATTGAGGGTGGAGTATTCCTGGCGCCGGGGCCGAAAGTGGGAATCGCTGAAAATGAGCGCGATGGGCGAACCGGAAACAATTCCGGCCGGAACCCATCCCGAATTCATCACCGAGCATTACTGGGGGTACACGAAGCTCCGAAGCGGTTGCGCTGAATATCGGGTCGAACATCCGCGGTGGAAAATCTGGAAAGCTGACGCCTCTAAACTTTCCGCCGACATCTCTACCCTCTACGGCGAGCAGTTCGCCGGGTCGTTGAGTGTTGCGCCCCGGTCCGCGTTCATTGCGGAGGGTTCGGCGATCCAAGTCTTACTTCGCGAGCAACTGGCGTAGCACAAACTGCAAAATGCCGCCGTGCCGATAGTAATCGATTTCGATCGGGGTATCGATGCGGACTTTCACGGGAAAATATCGGGTCTGCCCGCCGGTTGCTTTCAACTCGACCGTCAGTTGCTGTCCGGGCTGCAGGGCGTCCGACAAGCCGTTGATCGAAAATGTCTGCGAGCCGTCGAGGCCGAGCGATTCCGCGGTTACGCCGTCGAGGAATTGCAACGGCAACACGCCCATGCCGACAAGATTCGAACGATGGATGCGCTCGTAGCTCGCGGCGATGACCGCCTTCACTCCAAGAAGCCGGGTTCCTTTCGCGGCCCAATCTCGCGATGAGCCCGTCCCGTATTCGTGACCGGCGAGAATGATTAGCGGCACATTCTCTTTTTGATAAAGCACCGCCGCGTCGAAGATCGACATCTGTTTGCCGTCCGGGAAATGTTTCGTTACGCCGCCCTCCGTTCCTGGGACCATCAGGTTTTTAATCCGAACATTCGCGAACGTGCCTCGGGTCATTACGAGATCGTTGCCGCGTCGCGAACCATAGCTGTTGAAGTCCGCTGGCTCGATCCCGCGCGATTTCAAATATTCGCCGGCCGGCGAAGTCGGTTTGATTGCCCCCGCGGGCGAAATGTGATCGGTCGTGACCGAGTCGCCGAAAATCCCGAGCGGGCGCGCGTTCACAATGTTCTCGACCTTGTCGACGGTCATCGAGAAATCCTTGAAGAAAGGCGGTTCGTGGATGTAGTCGCTCTTCTCATCCCACTGATAAACGTCGCCGGTGCTGGATGGGATTTCGTTCCACTTTGGATTTTGATTCGCGAAATCGCGATAAAGCTTTCGGAACACTTCGGGCTTGAGAGCCGATTGCAACGCATCGCGAATCTCAGTGAGTGACGGCCACAGATCGCGCAGGTAAACTTCGCCCTCTTTGCCCTTCGCGATCGGCTCCTTGCTCAGATCGATGTCGACCCGGCCGGCGAGGGCGAACGCGACTACCAGAGGTGGTGACATCAGAAAATTCGCTTTGATGTTCTGATGGACGCGGGCTTCGAAGTTTCTGTTTCCCGAGAGGACCGACGCCGCAATCAGATCGAACTGGTTGATCGCTTGCTCAATATTCGGATGCAACGGTCCTGAGTTTCCAATGCAGGTGGTGCACCCGTAGCCGACGAGGTTGAATCCGAGCTGGTCGAGATATTTTTGGAGGCCAGTCTTGTCGAGATAATCGGTGACGACCCGCGAGCCAGGCGCGAGGGAAGTTTTCACCGCCGGATCGACTTTCAGTCCGCGCTCGACTGCTTTTTTCGCAAGTAAACCTGCTGCCAACATCACACTCGGGTTGCTCGTGTTAGTGCAGCTGGTAATCGCTGCGATCAAAACCGTGCCGTGACCGATTCTACTTTGGCCGTGATGAAACGGGTCGACCGTCGAAGCTTTTATTTCCTTCGCGGTATCCGGCGTCGGCCGATTCGAAATCATCTCCAGTTTGTTTCGCTCTTCTGCCTGGCCTGCCGCCTCGTCATCGGTCGAAGGCATGTCGCCGTCCGTTGCCGCGCTGCCGTTTAATTGAACGAGATGTTTCGCGCCAAGATCGACATCCGCTTTTCCGTAACCGCCATCCTTGACAGATTTCTTCAACAGGGAACGGAAGGTATCCCCGAGTGCCGGCAGATTGATCCGGTCCTGGGGCCGCTTCGGACCCGCCACACCCGGCTGGACGTCGCCTAGATTCAATTCGAGATCCACCGTGTAATCGATCTCCCCTTTGCGGGGCATCCCAAACATCTTTTGCGCGCGAAAATAATTTTCGAACGCGGCGCATTCTTCTTCTGTTCGTCCGGTCGCGTGCAGATAAGCGACTGATTCATCGTCGATTGGGAAAAATCCCATTGTCGCACCGTATTCCGGCGACATGTTGCCGATGGTGGCCCGGTCCGGCACGGGCAAAGAGGCTGCGCCCTCGCCGTAAAATTCCACGAATTTGCCCACAACCTTCTGCTCGCGCAGCATTTGAGTAATGTGCAAGACGAGATCGGTCGCGGTAACGCCTTCCGGCAATTTCCCGCGGATGTGCACGCCCACGACTTCCGGCGTTAAGAAATAAACCGGCTGTCCCAACATTCCCGCTTCCGCTTCAATCCCGCCAACGCCCCAGCCGACGACGCCCAGTCCGTTAATCATCGTCGTATGCGAATCGGTACCGACGAGAGTGTCTGGGTAATAAACAGTTGATGATTGATTGTTGATAGTTGATTGAGCGTGCTGAACGCCTTTCGCCAGATATTCGAGGTTCACCTGATGGACGATTCCGATCCCAGGCGGGATGAGTTGGAACGTGCTGAACGCTTGCTGGCCCCATTTCAGAAATTGGTAACGCTCACGATTGCGTTTGAATTCCATGTCCAGATTCAGCTGCAACGCCCGGGCCGAGCCAAAGAAATCGACCTGGACCGAGTGATCGACCACCAGATCGACCGGCACCAGCGGCTCGATGATTTTTGGATCGCCCCCGACTTGTTTCACGGCACTGCGCATCGCGGCAAGATCGACCACCAGGGGTACGCCGGTGAAATCCTGGAGAACAATCCGCGCGACCACGAACGGAATTTCTTCGTTGGCCGGCTTCTTCGCGTTCCATTTGGCCAGGGTCTCGACGTCTTTGCGGCGCACTTTTTTGCCATCACAGTTTCGCAGGACCGATTCGAGAACGATCCGAATACTTACCGGCAGTCGCGAGATTTTTCCGAGACCGTGTTCTTCAAGCGCCGGCAACGAGAACAAAAAGCCTTCGCGGCCTTTGCCGGAATCGAATTTCCTCAGGACCTTGAATTCGTCGCTCACTTCAGTTCCGCAAGTTTGGTTTTGATCTTGTCGAAATTGGGCAACTGCTTCGCATCGTCGTTGCTCTCGGCGTACTGGATCACGCCGTTTTTATCGATAATGAACGCGGAACGCTTTGGCACACCGCTCATCCCGAGATTGATTTGGGGCAGAAACGAATCGTAAACGACCCCGTAATCCTTCGCGACCTTATGCTCATAATCGCTGAGTAACTTCACATCGATCTTTTCCTTTTCGGCCCAGGCGGCCTGGGCAAACGGATTATCGCCGCTGATCCCGTAAACCTCCGTGTTCATTCCGCTGTAATTCGGAAGCTCTTTGGTCGTGCTGCACATTTCTTCGGTGCAGGTGCCGGTGAAGGCCATCGGGAAAAACAACAGCAGGGTGTTTTTCCTTCCGAAATTGTCGCTCAATTTGACGTGTTTCGGGCCGTCGCCGGTCTTGGTCGAGAGCGTGAAATCTGGTGCCTTGGTTCCAACTGCAAGGGGCATAAATAAGTCCTCCGGTTTGAGCTAATTCGGGGGGAATTCACTATAGGATTGCCAACTGCGCGGTCAAAAATATTGCGGAGAAATCTCAGCACGCCCTGGCGCAGCTCGGTGTGGCTTCGCAAGGGTCGTCGATTGAAATTACATAAACCGGCGCGGATTGACCGACGAGATTTGTTTTGATGGTGCATGCAGTGAGATCAGAATATGCTAAAATTCGACCGATGGCAGATGATCGCTGGTGATCCCCCTGCGGGATTGCTGGAGGAAAGTCCGAACACCATACGGCAGCATGCCGCGTAGAATACGCGGGCGGCCCCGGCCCAAGTCGGGGTTGACGGAAAGTGTCACAGAAAAGACACCGCCGGTTCTTTGACAGAAAACTGTAGGGGAGGCGTTAGCTTCCCACTTGAACAGGTAAGGGTGAAAAGGCGAGGTAAGAGCTCACCGCGTCTCGCGCAAGCGGGACGGCACGAAAAACCCCATGCGGTGCAAGACAAAACAGAGGGAGGACAGCCGGTCCGCCTGCCCCGAAAAGTTTCGGGGCTCGGATCCTCGGGTATCGTCGCATCACCTGAACTAAAACGATCGCTTCGGCGACGAGTCGGTTTAGGGGCAGCTCGGCAACGGGCTGAGATAAATGATCATCCACGACCCCGAAAGTTTTCGGGGCTGACAGAATTCGGCTTATCGCCATCTAAATATGAAGGGCGCTTTCGGAAACGAAGGCGCCCTTCGCTTTTTTACTGAATTTTCCGCCAGACGATGTCTTCGTTATTTCGGCGATCGATCAGCGCGTCCACTTGCCCCTGGGCGTTGGCGCGGAACAAAATCCTGCCTTCAATACCCTTGCGAAAGAAAATGTCGCTCGCTTCGGGGAAAAGCGCCTCGCGTTTCCCATTTCGCTCGACGGTCAACTGCCCGCGGTCGACGAAAACTTTGCGGGTCTGGCCGGCTGCCAATTCATAAGTTCCCACAAAGTTGCGCAATTTGTCAGGGGCAACCTTGGTCGCGGCCGGATCTTCGTAATAGCGAAAAACCTGGCTGGCCGCGATCTGCCAAGCGTCGTTTCGATGCAGCCAGGTGTCGGTCACATGGTATCGGGCCTTTAGGTTTTGACCGAACACCGTTTCCGCTTCGTCGACGTCGTAACTTAGAATGACGGTATCGCCATGAATCAGGCTCCGCGGTTTGCCGACCGTGATCTTGCCGGAATATCCGTTTGGGAGTGGCTGAATATCGGCGATCAATTCCGCCTTGGTGAAATTTCGCCCCTTCTCGTCGAAAAATAGACAGTCATCCGCAAAATACTTTTTCCACGGCTCCTGATTGCCGGCTGCAACGGCATCGAAAAGCTCCTGGGCATGCGCCATCAGTTCATTTTCCAACTTTTCTGGATGATCCGCGCTCGCGCGCAACTGGACGACTGCGGACATCATCAAAACCAGAAGTTGCGCGCGCATGAGGAGCTTCATCGCAAAACGTCGTCGAGACAGCCGAGGAGATGGGAAACGGTGTGCTCGGTTTCGTCGCCCATGTTGGAGAGGCGGAATGTTTTTCCTCGAAGTTTTCCGTAGCCCGGATCGATGACGAGGTGATGTTCGTCGCGGAGTCGTTTGACCATCGACAGGATGTCGATGCCACGATTGTTCGCGACGCAGGTGAGCGTCTTTGAGCGAAAAGCTTCTTCGGCGAAGAAATCGAAGCCGGTCTGCTTCACCCAATCATGCACCAGCCCGTTGGTCCGGGCGTGGCGGGCATAGCGATTTTCCAGTCCCTCTTCGAAAATTTCGTCGAGCTTGGATTGGAGGGCAAAAATATGGCCGATGCTCGGCGTGGTCGGGGTCATCCAATTCTCTTGTTGTTTCCTGAACTCGAGAAAGTCGAAGTAATAGCCGCGGTCCTTTTGTTTCTCGGCGCGAGCAAACGCCTTTGCGGACACGGAGAAGAGTGAAAATCCGGGCGGCAACGCCAGGGCTTTTTGGGAACCGGTCAGCATCACGTCGATCCCGAGTGCGTCCATGTCGATCTTCATTCCGGAAAAAGACGAAACCGTGTCGAGGATGAGAATGATGTCCGGATATTTGGCGAGGGTGCAGCAAATTTCCGGCAACGGATTCAGCACACCGGTGGAAGTTTCGTTGTGGATCAGAGTCACGGTATCAAATTTTCCGGACGCCAGGGCGAGATCGAGACCTTTCTGATCGATATGGCTGCCCCATTCGACCTGGAGTGCCTCAGCGTTTTTGCCAGAGCGACGCGCGACATCGAGCCACTTGTCGGAGAACGCGCCGCACATGCAACAAAGCATGCCGCGACCAGAGAGGTTGCGAATGGAAGCTTCCATCACGCCCCAGGCCGATGACGTTGAAAGAAAGACCGGCTGCTTCGTTCCGAACAGGGTTTGCAGCTTCGGGTGAATGTCGCGATAGAGATTTTTAAAATCCTCGCCGCGGTGTCCGATCATCGGCCGCGAAAATGCCGCCATGGTTTTGGCGGAAACTTCGACCGGTCCGGGAGTGAAAAGTTTATCGTGTTGAGTCACAAGGAAAACGTCGAACGCCGAACCCGCGTTCGCAAATGCTGCGGCGCGGCAGTCATCCGTCCAATGGCGAATTCCGATGCGTGGCCATCGGTCCGAGCCGAACTGGCATTTCGCGAAGGCAGCCCGAGCTACGATTCCTTTTTGATAAAGCTGATGTCGCCGCTGCGTTCGAGCCTGGCGACTTTGATTTTCTCGAGCCCGTCGGTCGCGGCGTTCAGTCGCAAATCTTCTTCCAGATCGTGTTTGGAAACCATGTAACGTCTCATTGCTTTCCAATCGACATCCCCGTCGGCGACGAGCTTGACCTCTGACCCTTTGATTATTTTACCGAAGCCGTGGGAGTGACAGGCAATGAAAGCGAAAAGCCGATGAACGAGCATCAGGAAGAAGGCGCATCCGATCGTGGTCAGAAAAGCGGCGCTGCCGTTGATCGCACGGGCAAGAATCGCGCCGAGCAAGACCAGGAACAAGGTGTCGAATCCGGTCTTTTCAGACAGCGAACGGCGGTCGCCGATTCGCACCATACCGAGTCCAAGAATGAAGATGATGAAAGCGCGGACACAGAGCTGAACGAGCGTAAGTTCTTTCGGCTGTCCATCGGGACCGATCAGTAACTGTAAAAGATTGGTAAAAGCGTCCATCCCAAATTTTATCGCTCGAAAGCGAATTGCCGAGTCTATCGATTTCGGAAAAAA
>JAICWQ010000204.1 GCA_025934755.1 Chthoniobacterales bacterium
AGACAAAATCAAACTGGTTTCCCCCGGGGTCCGGCCGCAGTGGTCGGAACAAGGCGATCAAAAACGGACAATGACGCCGCGGGAAGCAATCGAAGCCGGCGCCGATTACCTCGTTATTGGGCGGCCCATCACAGCGCACAGGAATCCGCGAGAAGCGCTTGAGAAAATCCTGGACGAGCTGAAATGATCCACGAAGCAATTTGTAGGACAGGCCCACCGACTGGCGAATTGCAAGAACGGCAACCGGAGCGGTTGCCCTACAGTTCGTTGTTTACGTCGCTGCTCGTTTACCACGATGTCGACTCTCGAAGCGGGGCGTTGAACATGGCAATCGATGAAGCGCTGCTCGAAACGGCAACGGTTCCGAGGATTCGGTTTTACCAATGGGATCATCCCGCCATCTCATTTGGGTATTTCGGAAAATACGATGACGTTGCCAATCAGGACCGCGACATCGTGCGACGCTGGACCGGCGGCGGAATTGTCTTTCACGGTCAGGATTTAACCTACTCCTTGGTTATTCCCGCAACCGACGGTGCCTTCAAGGAATCGTCGATGTCGATTTATGAAAAGATTCATCGCGCAATTCAGCTGGCGTTAGGAATGTCTGGTCAGACCACGGAACTCTGGCGAGCGCACGCGCCCTCGGGTGCTGGCGACCGCGCCCTCGCGATCGCGAACTTTGCAGAAGATTTCGGCGGGGGTGCCGAAATCCGCAGGCGAAGCGCGTGCGCTCCCCAGAATTGTTTTGCCAATCCGGTTCGTGCGGATGTCGTGTTCAACGGGCGAAAAGTCGCGGGAGCGGCGCAGCGCCGGACCCGTCGCGGACTTCTCCAACAGGGAAGCATCCAGGACGTAAATCTTGGAAATGGCTTTGCCGAGTCGTTTGCGAAAGCGCTTTGCCCCTGCTCTCGGTCGCAAAAGCTCGAGTCTCTCTTGGTTGCGCGCGCAGAAGAGATTGCGGCGCAAAGATATGGCGCCGATGCCTGGTTACGAAAACGCTGAGGTAGGGGCGATTGACCTCAATCGCCCGCGGGCGGTTCGGTGAGTTCCACCGCTCTGCGGCAATCTAGAAATAAGGGAACATTCCGAATGCACTAGCGGGAGCGTAACCGCCCCTGCCGGACCGGAACCAAGTTTTGCAGCCGTGTTGTTTTGACAAGCGCTAGGCCGCCCTTCTATTCTGCGACTGTGGAAGCCACGGTACCCTCGGCGTTCGCGCCCACTGTTCCGAACGGGACGCTAAGCCGAGTGACGGAAGTAGTCCGACGAGAACTCGATGATGTTGAGTCACGCATCATCGCTCAGGCTTCTTCGTTCGATCCGGCGGTCGAAGGTTATGTAAGTTACGCGATCGGCGGTCGCGGAAAGCGACTGCGCCCGTTGGTCGCGCTGCTTACGGGCGGCGCTCTCGGCTCAATTACCTCGAAGCATGCCGATCTCGCGGTCATCGTCGAACTCATTCACGTGGCGACCTTGGTCCATGACGACATTGTGGACGAAGCAGAGTGGCGCCGGGCTCAGCCAACCTTGAACGCGCGCTGGGGAAACTCGCTGAGTGTGCTGCTGGGCGACTGGCTTTTTGCTCACGCATTGAATTTGTCCGCGCGGTTCGAAGAAGTAGAAGTGAGCCGGGCAATCGCACGGGCTGCCCGGGAAGTTTGCACCGGCGAAATCATCCAAACCCAACGACGGTTCGATCTTCACCTCGGCATTGATGATTATCTCCGGATTATCGGAATGAAAACCGGGGCGCTGTTCGCGGTCGCGACCGAACTTGGCGCAATGCTGAGCAACGGAGAACCCGCGACACAAGAGTCCCTCAAGATTTTCGGCCAAAAGATCGGGACAGCCTACCAAATTTACGACGACTGCATCGACATCGCTGGGACCGAGCGATTGACCGGCAAGACGCTGGGAAGCGACCTCCGAAAAGGAAAATTGACTTTGCCGGTGCTGATGTTGCTCGGCGGCCGGAATGGATCGGACAAGGAACATCTTTCGCAACTGATCCTGGACGCCCGGTTCGAAGAAATCGCCCAGTTATTGACCTCGTCGTCCCACGCCAACGGCGCATTAAGCGCATCGATCGAGGCCGGGCAAAAATTGATCGCCGAGGCCCAGGAACAAATTGAAAATCTGCCGTCGAACCCCTACACCGGCGCGTTAGTCGGTTTGGGCGACGCTTTCCGTGAAATGCTCGAGCAATTTCGAAGTTGATCGTTTCTTCAATAAATCCGCGGAAAAACCGCGTCCACCCTCCATCCCCCCAAACTTGCAATCGCGTATTCGTGAAATGCCCGAGGACGAGCGCCCGCGCGAAAAGCTGGCCGCGCACGGGGCGTCTTCACTTTCCGATGCGGAGCTGATCGCGATTCTGCTCCGCACTGGCAGAGTCGGAGCCAACGTGATCGTTGTTGCGCGCGATCTTTTGAAACGCCACGGTTCGCTTCGGGAGTTGAGCCGCTGCACCGTGGCTGAATTGGCGAAGTTGCCAGGTGTCGGAGTTGCCAAGGCAGTGCAATTGGCGGCCGCGTTCGATCTTGGAAATCGTCTGGCGCGTGAACCGTTGTCCAATCAAAAAATCGATTCGCCCGAACTGGTCGATCAACTCGTGGGCGGCGGAATGCGAATGCTCCGAAAGGAAGAAATGCGAGCAGTGCTGCTAGACACCCGCTACCGGCTGATCCGGGTTGAAGATGTTTCGACCGGCAGCGTCAACGAAAGCATCGCCCATCCGCGTGAAATTTTTCGTCCAGCCGTCATCGCTTCGGCCTATGCCGTGATTGTTGTGCACAATCATCCGTCCGGCGATCCGTCGCCGAGTCAGGCTGATCACAGTCTCACTCGTCGACTCGCCGAGGCGGCCGAGCTCATGCAAATCAAATTGCTGGATCACGTCATTATCGGCGCCAAATCGCAAAACAGCCCGGGTTACTTCAGTTTCAAGGAAGCAGGCGTTCTGTGAATGCATTCAATCTTGAGCACCAGAGGTGCGATACGTTTATAGATTGCAAAATAATAATGAAGCAGCTCCGTAGGAGCGGCATATGAACGGTCTAATGTCGCTCCGCTGGAGCTGGTAGATTCCTTACCCGGTCATGCTATACACATGTCGCGCCCACGGCGCTTTTTAGACGAACCAGACACTAGACGAACCGATACGGCGACGGAATGAGCGTTCATCACACCGCAATCATCGATCCCGAAACGAAGCTCGGAATCTCCCTCGAAATCGGACCGTACGTGGTGGTCGATGGCTGCGCTGAAATCGGAGATTACTCCAAAATAGAATCGCACGCGGTGATCGAAGGCAACGCCCGGCTCGGAATGAATAACGTCATCGGGCACGGCACGATCATCGGCGCAGCGCCGCAGGATCTCTCCTACTCGGCCGCCCGACAAACCGGAGTGGAAATTGGCAACGAGAACGTAATTCGCGAGCATTGCACGATCCACCGCGGCAGCGACGAAGGGAGCGTCACGAAAATTGGTGACAAAAATTTCCTCATGGCAGGCGCGCATGTCGGTCACAACTGCGAGATCGGAAATAACGTAATCATCGCGAACAACTGCCTTCTTGGCGGCCACGTTTCGGTTGGAGACGGCGCCTTCCTCGGCGGGGGTTGCGTGTTCCACCAGAACATTCGAGTCGGACGGCTTGCCATCGCTCAGGGCGCATCTGCTTTCAGCAAAGACATTCCGCCGTTCGTGATCGCCGCCGAACGCAATTATGTATTTGGGCTAAACGTGGTCGGATTGCGGCGCGCCGGATTTGGCGCGCAGGAGCGAGACGAAATTAAAGCTGTCTTCAAACTGGTCTACGCGAGCGGCCTGAACATCGGGCAGGCAATGGAAAAAGCCGCGACGATGAAATTTGGTCCGGCCGCGCGCGAGTTCATCG
>JAICWQ010000177.1 GCA_025934755.1 Chthoniobacterales bacterium
CCAGCGTCGCACGATGTCGCGGTCCTGATTGGCAACGTCATCGTATTTTCCGAAATACCCAAATGAGATGGCGGGATGATCCCATTGGTAAAACCGAATCGTCGGAACCGTCGCCGTTTCGAGCAGCGCTTCATCGATTGCCATGTTCAACGCCCCGCTTCGAGAGTGGACATCGTGGTAAACGATCAGCGACGTAAACAACGAATTGTAGGGCAACCGCTCCGGGTGCCTTTCTTGCAATTCGGCAGGCGGTAGGCCTGCCCTACAAATTGCTTCTTGGATCATTTCAGCTCGTCCAAGATTTTCTCAAGCGCTTCTCGCGGATTCTTGTGCGCTGTGATGGGCCGCCCAATAACGAGGTAATCGGCGCCGGCTTCGATTGCTTCCCGTGGCGTCATGGTCCGTTTTTGATCGCCTTGTTCCGACCACCGCGGCCGGACCCCCGGGGAAACCAGTTTGATTTTGTCTCCGAATTCCGCTCGCAAAAACTTCACCTCGAATGGACTCGCAACCAACCCGTCAACCCCCGCTGAGTGGCCGAGATTCGCAAGTCGCGATACGTGCCGGTCGAGTTGTTCGCCAACCCCGAGCTCATCGAGGGTTTGCTGGGTCGCGCTGGTCAGGACAGTGACGCCAAGGATCGACATCTTTGCCTTTTTCGCTGCCACCGCCGCGCGAATCATTTCGGTCCCGCCACTGAGATGAATCGTCAACATTTGAAGGCCAAGCTTCGAGGCCGATTCAACCGCGCGCGCAACCGTGTTGGGAATGTCGTGCAGTTTCAAATCAAGAAATACGTTTGCCCCATTGCCGAGGACAGCGCGCACAATGTCGGGCCCTTCGGCGGTATAAAGCTCCAATCCAATTTTAAAGAACGAAACGTTCGGCTGGAGTTGCTCGACCAGCCGCAACGCATCGTCCTTGGACGGTACGTCCAGAGCGACGATGATTTTGTCAGCCGGCTTTGTCATTCCCAGGTAGCGGCGGTTCACCGAACCGCCAAACTGCCAGTCCGGCTCGGAGCGATCGAGGTCAATCGCCGCTACCAACGAGAGATTCCTCGACTTGGATCGGAATGACAAAGAAATTGTGCCAATGCAGGTGCTCGCTCCGGCAAAAATCAATCTCTCGCTAAAAGTCCTGGGCAAGCGACCGGATGGTTTTCACGAAATCGAAACCGTGATCGCGCCGATTTCGCTTTACGACATCATCGACATCCAAAAGCAGGATCGTTGGATCGATTTCAGTTGTGACGATCCCACCCTTTCTGCCGGTGAAGACAATCTGGTAGTTCGCGCGGCCAAACTTTTTCTGGAGCATGTGAAAATCAAGACCGGCGTCTCAATCAAGCTTCACAAGAAAATTCCCCACGGCGCGGGTCTCGGCGGCGGGAGCAGCGATGCGGCCGCGACCTTGCGCGGGCTGAATCAACTGTTCGAAACGAATTTGTCCGCTGCGCAATTAGCCAGCCTCGGCTCGGAAATCGGTTCGGACGTTCCGTTTTTTCTTTTTGAATCGGCCGCGATCTGCAAAGGGCGCGGCGAAATTGTTGAGCCGACAAAATTGAAAAGGAGCCTGGCGATCCTGTTGCTCAAACCGGAATTCGGTGTGGCGAGCGGATGGGCCTATTCACGCTGGCAAGATTCTGAGGAAATCCCGGGAATTTCCTACGCTCCGCAACATTCCGCCGGGCTGAGCTTGGTCAATAATCTCGAGGGTCCGGTATTCGAAAAATTCGTTTTTCTGGCGCAACTGAAGAGTTGGCTGCTGAAACAAGACGAAGTTGTCGCCGCGCTGATGTCTGGTTCCGGTTCGACCGTTTTCGCGGTGCTGAATGAAAAGTCCGGTGGCGACGGTTTGGCCGGCCGCGCGCGCAACGAACTCGATCGCGAAGTTTGGACGTGCGCCTGCGAGACAATCTGATTCCGGGGAGCGCACGCGCCTCGCGTGCAGCGATCGCGCCTTCGCGATCGCTTACCCTTGCGCGAACATGCAGCGAATTTTGAAACGGAATAAGGTGATTTCGGCGAGGCGCCGAAATCAGCACGCGAGGCGCGTGCGCTCCCCAGACCGGGAGCTCTTCGCAAGCAGGATTATTCGCCGGAGCTTCGCTTCAATGTCGCCCGCGAATATTCGCGATTTAATTTGGCGATAAAGCTGGCGCTGATCTCAGCCGGGCAAACTGCTTCGCACTCATAAATGTTTGTGCAATTACCAAAACCCTCGGCGTCCATCGCATGAACCATGCTCACGACTCGCCTTACCCGCTCAGTTTCGCCCTGGGGTAGAGTGGCGAGATGGGAAACTTTCGCTGCAGTGAACAGCATCGCAGATGCGTTCGGGCACGCTGCGGCACACGCTCCGCAGCCGATACACGCGGCCGCCTCCATCGAAACGTCGGCATCGTGCTTTGGAACCAGAATCGAATTTGCTTCCGGCGCCGACCCGGTTCGCGCGGAAATGAATCCACCAGCTTGAACAATACGGTCGAGGGCGCTGCGATCGATCACCAGATCTTTGACGATGGGAAAGCTTTTCAACCGAAACGGCTCGATCACGATCGTTTCGCCCTCTTTAAACTTTCGCATGTAAAGCTCGCAGGCCGCGCCGGGATGATCGGGACCGTGGGCTTCGCCGTTCACGGTCAGCGAGCAAGTGCCGCAAATTCCCTCGCGACAATCCGAGTCGAACGCGATCGGTTCTTCCCCGCGCAGGAGGAGGCGTTCGTTCATGATGTCGAGCATTTCGAGCAAGGAAGCCTGGGGAGGAATGTCGGTGGCGTCGTAGTTGATCAATCGACCACGGGATTTCCGGTCCTTCTGACGCCAAACTCGTAGCCGGAAGTTCATTCGCGAGTTGATAGTTGATTGTTGATTGTTGATAGAGAGATGGCTGGCGATGCGGGCTTCATTTTGGCGTCAACGAATTTCGTAGGCCGCTGAGCATTCGCCCGATCTCCTGAGCATCACAGTACAGCTTTTGAAAGGTCTCTTGGTTAATAAAGCCTTGGCGTCGGGCTATGAATATTTGAGAAACTAATTCAAAGACTGACCCGGTGCCGATCTCGATGAACCGAGCAAAATCGACCTTTGAACTACGAGAGGAACCTTCCGCGATATTGGAAGACACTGAGACCGCGGCGCGTCGCAATTGATTCGTCAGACCAAAGCGCTCGTCGGCGGGAAATGTTCGAGTACGACTATAAATAGTGTCGGCTAACGCGATCGATTTCTTCCAAACCTCTAATTTTTCGAAGTTAAACATAAGTGGGGGTGTTTTCTAACTATCAACAATCAACTATCATCTAAAAACTATTTATAGCTTCTCTGCGTGAGATGGACGGTTTCAAACTGAAGCGGTTCGCGATGCAATTTCGGCGGATTTAGCGTTCCATTTGCTCCTTGAAATTCCCAGGCAAACACGTCCGCAAAATTTTCGTCGTCCCGCAACGCTTCGCCGTCTGGCGTTTGATGTTCTTCGCGAAAATGCGCGCCGCAAGATTCGTCACGGGTGAGAGCGTCGATGCATAACAGCTCGGCGAACTCGAGAAAGTCAGCGACCCGGCCCGCGCGCTCGAGCGATTGATTGAAATCTTCTCCGTCGCCCGGAACGCGGACTTCCCGCCAGAATTTTTCGCGAAGTTTGGGAATCTTTTCGAGCGCTTCTTCCAGGCCTGCTTTATTTCGCGCCATGCCGCATTTGTTCCAAAGCAGCTCGCCCAACTCGCGATGGATGGAATCGAGCGAACGATTGCCGTTTATTTTTAGAAGCTTGTCGATTTTCGCGCGGACTTCTCGCTCTGCGTCTTTGAATTCCGGTCGATCAATGGATGGCCGTTTACCAACTTGTCCGGCCAGGTAATTCGGAAGGGTGTAGGGCAAAACGAAATACCCGTCAGCAAGTCCTTGCATCAGCGCGCTGGCCCCGAGCCGGTTCGCGCCGTGATCGGAAAAATTCGCTTCGCCGACGACAAACAAACCGGGCACGTTGCTCATCAAATTGTAATCCACCCAGAGACCGCCCATCGTGTAATGCACCGCGGGATAAATTCGCATCGGCACTTTATAGGCGTTCTCGCCGGTGATCTTTTCGTAGACCTCAAACAAATTCCCGTAGCGTTCGCTAATTGTTTCCTGGCCAAGCCGTTTAATCGCGTCGGCAAAATCGAGATAAACGCCGCGACCACCTGGGCCAACCCCCCGACCTTCGTCGCAAACTTCCTTAGCGGCGCGCGAGGCGATATCGCGAGGAGAAAGATTGCCGTAACTGGGATATTTGCGCTCCAGGTAATAATCGCGCTCAGTGTGCGGAATTTCGTTCGGTGGTTTCGCGCAATCTTCCTTTCCTTTCGGGACCCACACCCGTCCATCGTTGCGCAAAGACTCCGACATTAACGTCAGCTTCGATTGATAATCGCCCGCGTGGGGGATGCAGGTGGGATGGATCTGAGTGAAACAAGGATTGGCGAAGAGCGCTCCTTTTTTATAAGCGCGATAGGTCGCGGTCACGTTGCAGCCCCGGGCGTTGGTCGAAAGATAAAAGACGTTGCCATATCCGCCGGTTGCCAAAACCACGGCGTCGCCGGCGACCATCTCGATTTTACCGGTCCGCAGACTTCGGGTGACGATTCCTTTGGCCTGACCATCAACGATCACCAGGTCGAGCATCTCAGTTTGTGGAAACATTTGGACGGTGCCGGCAGCGATTTGGCGGCAGAGCGCGGAATAACAGCCGAGCAACAATTGCTGGCCGGTTTGCCCGCGGGCATAAAAAGTTCGCGAAACCTGGGCCCCGCCAAAAGAGCGATTCGCGAGATAACCGCTGTACTCCCGCGCAAACGGCACTCCTTGGGCGACACATTGGTCGATGATGTTGCCGCTGACTTCGGCCAGCCGATAGGTGTTCGCTTCCCGCGAACGAAAATCGCCGCCCTTGATTGTGTCGTAGAACAAACGGTAAATGCTGTCCCCATCGTTCTGATAATTTTTCGCGGCGTTAATTCCACCCTGGGCGGCGATGGAATGGGCCCGACGCGGCGAATCCTGATAGCAAAAGCATTTTACCCGGTAACCGAGCTCGCCCAGTGTTGCTGCCGCCGAACCACCGGCCAGACCCGAGCCGACGACGATGATTTCGAACTTTCGCCGATTATTTGGATTAACCAGTCGGGCGTGATCCTTGTGATTGGTCCATTTCCGATCAAGCGGACCATGAGGAGTATGTGAGTTGAGATCCCCAATCATGATAACAAACATTCGAAATCCGAATCTCGAAATCCGAAACAAATCCGAAGCACGAAATTCAAAAAGACGCTGCGGGTGTAGTCGCGAACGTCGCGTAGCTTAGAATATTCGAATTTTCTGACCCTGGTTTCGATATTCGAGACTCGGATTTCGAATTTTGTCTTTAGTTTCATTGCGCGGGTTTAATAACGCCGAGGATTACCGCGACTGGGATGGACACGTAACCCACGAACAGGAGCCAGGCGAAAATCCGGCCACCGATGGCGAGCTTCGG
>JAICWQ010000014.1 GCA_025934755.1 Chthoniobacterales bacterium
ATCCATCGTCTGAATTTCCAAAATTCCATACTTACCGATCGTTAAAGCATCCCGGTCCGCGACAACTTCAACAAGCGTAATATCAAAAGAGAGCTCGGGTGATTGATCCGTCTTTGGCAGTGATATTTCACCTCCGAGCTTGTCTTGGAAAAATACAAACGCGCGTTTTCCTTTGTTCAGTGCCAACTTCGTTTTTGATTGAGTTTCTTTTTTCGCAAGGCTGGGTGCCGACACAATATGCAACTGCGTATTTGTTGGTACAGAGAACAGACGACGTGTTGCGGGCTCGAGGATATCTTTTTCAACTCCCCGATACGGACAGACGACCCACTCGTCGCGTCGCGTACCGCTTACGGTATTGATTGTACAAACCCCCTTTGACGCTTCGCTTTTGATGCATTCGCGAGGTTCGCCAATCGCGGCAGAAAGGAATGGACACTCGCGACGTGCCTGCGTGGGCACCATCTGTTTAGCGGAAGAAACGACCGGGAATACGCGATAGCCAAACCATTCACTAATGAAGTTCCCAGGCGGTGGCGAGTTGCTCTTTGATTGAGTGATACGAACTAGATTACGCTTCGCCATTCGAACCATTCTCTGTGAACGCTTGCTTCGCATTCAAAGCATAACTCGCAACTAAATCGCAACCCCAACCTTTTCGGCCGTTTTTCGCGGCAACTAAGAGGGTACGGCCAGTGCCGCAGAAGGGATCGAGAACAACTCCACCGATTGGTGAAGAAGAAAGGATTCGAGGTTCAATCAGCTTCGGAGGGAAAGTCGCTGTGTGCTCATCTTCGCCGGGTTGTACATTGTATGTTACCACGTCCGTAGCATGGGTCTCCGCTTGTTTAAGATCGTAAAAGTACTTAGCGCGACCCTCTTTGGGGCGCTTTACGAAGTGAAAGAAGTGTTCGTGTGCGAGCTTAAGTCGATCTTTCTCCGGGCGAGGTGGAACATTCGGTTTGTGCCAGATAAGGTCATTTCGTAAAATCCAGCGCCGATCTTGCATCCCGATTGCGAATCGTGAAGGAATTAGGAGAAGTTGTTTTTCTTGTCTGTATCCGCCCATCGGGGTTTTGCGGCGAAATCGCTCTTCCTCAGCAAGACCCTGACGACCATTGTCACGGATACTCGACCAGCGAGCGAAATAAGTGTCACCGAGGTTTATCCAGAGATTGCCGTCTGGTTTTAACGGCACTCTTGCAAGCTCGAAAATTTCGATCAGGTGAGCGATGTACCAATCAGGTAATGGTTCCAATCCCAAAACACCGCCATTTTCGCGATACCATTCGTACGTGGGAATCCCGGGTGTGCGTAATGCTATCCAGTCTGACAAAATCTCCCAATTATGTTGCATGCCATAGCTGCGCTGGCCCCAGTACGGCGGACTTGTTAAAATCAAATCAACGCTGTTAGTCGGCAGGGTCGGGAGAAAGTCATATGCATCAGCATGGACAAGATAGTGATTACGCTCCTTCCACTCTTCGTGCGAACTGCTTCCAATGAGTCCAGATTCTCGAACACGCGTTTTTCGTACGTCTGTTCGTTTTCGGCGCGGCCCCAGTCGGTGCTTTGTAGGTTTGCTTTTCGTCTGAAGGGGAATGCGGACCCGTGGCATCTGCGAAAGTATCTCGCCATTGCGGGATTTCACAAGAAAACTCCATTCTCCTGCCACGTCTTTGATTTCTGCTGACGCGTCCAATCATTGACATCGCGATAGATTCGCGGTTCAGACTTAACTCGTGAGCCGGGTCCTTATCGCCGATGACCAGCGCGATTGCCGGAGGCGCTGAGGATTTTACTCAAGGGCGAGGGGCACCCGGCCGCCCGGGACGGATCGACAAGGACTAAAAATGGCATTTGAATTGCTCGCTATATCGTCTTAATATCGAGCATATGGTTACACTTTCAGCAACGGAGGCGCGCGTGAATCTCTCGTCCCTTCTGAAACGCGCTGCCAAGGGAGAGGACATCGGCATTCTCCATGGTGGGAAGATTATTGGACTGCGACCGGTAAGCGTGCACTCCGACGATTACGTTCTGCGCGAGTATGGTGTCACGGAAAAAGAGCTAGATCGTTTTGTAAAACACGCGGATCAAGAAATCGGTCGGGAACGGAAAGCCCGTAAGATAAGGAAATACAGCGGCAACTTAGAGGCCGATCTTGGAGATTGAACTTTCCGATCGCTTTCGGCGAAACGTTCGGCAACTACCCAGATCGCGTCGTCGCGAGGTAGGCCGCGCCATCGATGCTCTTCATGGTGGTTTTGGTAAACCACATCTTCATTCCGGTTTGGGTATTTGCCGTCTGTACCGAAATTATTATGAGTGCCGCGTGGGGTTGGATCTCCGTTTAATTTTCCGCGCTGAGCGCGGCCGAATTACGTTTTTTGCAGCGGGCGACCACAACCAAGTCCGTGCAATCCTAAAGAATCTTTAAAAAATAAGTGTGCGGTATGCTTGAATCCAACTCTTGTTGGTTAAAACGCTGAGCGATTCGTAGATTCGCGGTTGACTCCGAACGCTTTCGCGGGTTCAGAGTTAACTCGTGAGCCGGGTCCTCATTGCCGATGACCAGCGTGATGTGCTGGAAGCGCTGAGGATTTTGCTCAAGGGCGAGGGGCACCAGACCGAATCGGTCACTTCAATCAGCGGGATTTTCAACGCGCTTCAACAACGCGATTACGCGTTGTTGATGATGGACCTCAATTACACCCGCGATACGACTTCGGGCCAGGAAGGTCTGGAAGTGATCCCGAAAATCCAGGCACTGGATAATACGCTGCCGATCGTGGTGATGACGGCGTGGGCGACGATCGATCTCGCGGTTGAAGCGATGAAACGTGGCGCCCGCGATTTCGTTCCGAAACCGTGGGACAACGAGCGATTGCTCACAATCGTGCGGACGCAGATCGAGCTCGGGAGCGCGTTGCGCAAAGGCCGTAAGCTCGAAGCGGCGAACAAACTTCTCGGCGGCAACGTTCCCAACTTGATCGCCGACGCGCCATCGATGCGACCGGTGATCGAAATGGTTCAACGGGTGGCGCCGTCAGACGCCAATGTGCTGATTACCGGCGAGAACGGCACCGGCAAAAGTCTCATCGCCCAAGCGTTGCACGCGCTCTCGCCGCGCGCGTCGCACAGCATGATCACGGTCAATATGGGCGGCTTGTCCGAAACTTTGTTCGAGAGCGAATTGTTCGGTCACGTCAAAGGCGCGTTCACCGACGCGAAGAGCGACCGCGCAGGGCGGTTCGAGCTGGCTGACGAAAGCTCGCTGTTCATGGACGAGATCGCGAATATTCCACTCAATCAACAGGCGAAGCTATTGCGGGTGATTGAGACCGGCGAATTCGAGCGAGTCGGTTCGTCGAAAACGCTGCACGCGAACGTGCGGATTATTTCCGCGACCAATGCCAATCTTGCCGACGAAGTCGCGGCTGGCCGTTTTCGCCAGGACCTGTTATTTCGATTGAACACAATCGAGATCGCACTGCCGCCGTTGCGCGATCGGCGGGAAGACATTATGCCGCTGGCCAAAAATTTTCTGCGGATGCATGGCCAACGCTATCGCAAGGAGTTCGCCGGATTCGACGAGACGGCCCGCGATCGATTGATGCAGCACTCCTATCCTGGAAACGTGCGCGAGCTCGATCACGTAGTAGAGCGGGCGGTGCTAATGGCCCACGGTCCGCAAATCAAGGCGGCCGATCTTGGCCTAACGACTGGCGGAGGCGAGTCGAAGAGTTTGGAAGACATGAGCCTCGAAGAAGTCGAAGCGTTCTTAATTAAGAAGGCGCTCTCCCGAAATAACGGCAACGCGCGAAAAGCTGCCGAATCGCTTGGGCTGAGTCGGAGCGCGTTTTATCGAAGGCTCCAACAATATGGACTCTGAGAAGCGCGAAATGCGAAACGCGAAGTGCGAATTGATTTCCCATTCCGCATTTCGCACTTCGCATTTCGTATTCGCTCCCTGATGCCGCGTAAACCGAAAGATCGCTATCGGTTTTCGCATCAGGGCAAGCTGACATGGCTGATCCTCGGAGCGGTCGGGCCGGCGATCCTCGCCCTGATGTTGATCCTTTGGTTCGGCGATTTCACCGGCAAAATGCAATGGACCCTGACCCTCGTAATTTCAATCTTCGCCATCGCGTTTATTTCTGCGGCGCGGGATCACGTGATTCACCCGTTGCAAACGATGAGCAATTTGCTGGCGGCGTTGCGGGAAGGAGATTATTCGATCCGGGCCCGGGGCGCGCGGGCGGATGATGCCCTCGGCGAAGTGCTGCTCGAGGTGAACACGCTGGGCGAAACCTTGCGGGTCCAGCGCCTTGGCGCGTTCGAAGCGACTGCGCTGTTGCGCACGATCATGGCGGAGATCGACGTTGCGGTATTCACCTTCGATCCCGATCGTCGTTTGCGACTGGTGAATCGGGCCGGGGAAGATTTGCTGGGTCAGTCGATCGACAAGTTGTTAGGCCGAAGGGCTGATCAACTTGGATTGGCCGCTTGTTTCGATGTCGATGAAGACGAGCCGCTCACCCTTTCCTTTCCCGGAGGCTCGGGACGTTGGCGGGTTGGTCGCAGCACATTCCGCGAACATGGGTTGCCGCATGATTTGCTGGTGTTGACGGATTTAAGCCGCACCCTGCGCGAAGAAGAGCGCCGTGCCTGGCAACGGATCGTCCGGGTTCTCGGCCACGAAATGAACAACTCACTCGCTCCGATCAAATCGCTGGCCGGCAGTCTGGAAAGTCTGCTTCGACGCGAACCGATGCCGAAGGATTGGAAAGAGGACGCGGAAAGCGGTTTGAAGTCGATCGGGTCCCGGGCGGATTCGTTGAGCCGATTCATGCAGGCCTATACCCGTCTGGCGAAACTGCCGCCGCCGCAAATGGAGGACGTTGACCTCGGCGAGCTGGTGCAACGAGTGGTTAATCTGGAGCCGCGCTTGAAAGTCCAGATCGTTTCCGGGCCGAAGCTCCAGATTCGGGCGGACGCGGCACAGATTGAACAAGTGTTGATCAATCTCGTGCACAACGCAGTCGATGCGACCCTTGAAACGGGCGGGCACGTTGAAATCCGATGGCGGGAGTCGGGCGACGACACCGAGGTCATTATTCGAGACGAAGGAACTGGAATCATGAACCCGGCCAATCTTTTCGTTCCGTTTTTCACCACGAAACCGGAAGGGTCCGGAATCGGGTTGACCCTAAGCCGGCAAATCGCGGAAGCGCACGGTGGAACGTTAAGCCTAACGAATCGGAACGATCAAACAGGCGCCGAAGCGGTGTTGCGATTGCCGAAGTAAGGTAGCGGCGATTGACCTCGATCGCCATCGCCCTTCGGTGAAGCGCAGCTCCCTTTTGGAGTGCGGCGCGTCCTCGCGCCGCTTGGTTCGGACAACGCAGCTCTCGAAAGCGGTCCGAGGACGCACCAAAATTCTGTCCCAGTTTCGGGACGGCTTTGTCCCACGGGCGGATCACTTCGTGATTGGTGAAAAATGATCCATAACTTTTAGTCATTGGTTACCAACGGCTTACAGCTCTGTTTTTGCCCGTGGCACGGACGTTGCAATAGAAGTCTTCGAAATGAAAAAACTTTTGAATCCAGTGAGCGGCCCAACTGCTTCTCATTAGAGACGAAAGGGAAAGAAAATATGAAACCAACCATCAACTCCAACAAGAACGCGCGGAAATTCCCGTTCGTTGATTACAACTACCAAGCTTCGAGCCTGGAGAATTTGACCGGCCGTTGCGCAAAGTTTTCGAACTCGTTTCGCGACATCAGCCGCGATTACTTCGAAACCGAAGAGAACAAGGATTTTTTGAGTAACGCCGCGATTTTCGTCGCCCTGATCGGTTCTGCCCTGATTCCGATTGCCGCGAGTGCAACAGCGATGATCCACCTCGTGCGGGCGTTGCCGTTGTTTTAATCACGCCGTGAGTACCCCACAGGCACAACCAGACGACGATAATACCATCGTGAGGCCGAGCGGATTTACGTCGAGCCTTTCTTCGATGGATGTTCCGCGGAAAGGCATCGCGGCGAAGAAACGCAAGCGGCGCATCATGATCATCGCGGCGGGCGCAGTTGGTTTGATTTTGGCAACCTTCGCCTTGTCCCGATTGAAACCGGCGGCACCGAGTGTGGACCGTTCCAGCGTTTGGATCGACACCGTAAAGCGCGGCCCGATGGTGCGACAGGTCCGCGGACTTGGCACCCTGGTGCCGGAAGAATTTCGTTGGCTGCCCGCCACGACCGAAGCCAGCGTCGAGAAAATTTTGATCTGGCCGGGAACAAAAGTCGGACCCGGCGACGTTATATTGGAGTTGACCAGTCCGGAACTAGAACAAAGCGCGCAAGAAGCAGTGTCGAAGGCGAAGGCCGCGGAAGCGGACCTTGCGTCGGAGCGAGCGACCTTGCAGCGCGAGTTACTCGATCAGGAATCGAAAACTGCCGTGGCGCATTCGGCCTACGAGCAGGCAAAGATGGAACGCCAGACGAACGATCAACTGGCGAAGAACGGTCTGGTGGCCGACCTCGTTTACAAGACTTCGAAGATCAAGGAAGAGGAATGCAAGAAGAGCGATGAAATTGAGGAGAAGCGATTGGCGTTTTCGCGGGATTCGATTGAGCCACAGCTCGCTTCCAAACAATCAGCGGTCGATCAAGCCAATCAACTCGCGAAGTTAAAATTAGATCAAGTCGACGGGCTCCATGTGAAAGCGGGAATGTCCGGCGTATTGCAAGCCTTGCCGGTACAGGTCGGTCAGCGGGTAAAACCAGGCGACAACCTGGCGCGCGTGGCCGATCCAACGAAACTCAAGGCGCAGGTAAAAATTGCTGAGACCCAGGCGAAAGACATCCAGCCGGGCCAGCAAGCGACAATTGATACCCGCAACGGGGTCGTGAAAGGCCACGTCAAGCGGGTCGATCCAGCAGTCGAGCAGGGGACGGTGACGGTAGACGTCGCGTTCGATGAAGAATTGCCAAAAGGCGCGCGACCGGATCTCAGTGTCGATGGAACGATCGAACTGGAGCGGCTCGATAACGTGGTTTTCGTCGGCCGTCCGGCGTTTGGGCAGGAAAATAACACCGTCGGCATGTTTAAACTCGTGCCGGGCACCAATGACGCGGTGCGCACTCCGGTGAAACTGGGCAAGAGCTCAGTTAACACCATTGAAATTCTCAGCGGCCTGAATCCTGGCGATCAGGTCATTCTCTCCGATACCAGCGCGTGGGATTCGCACGAGCGAATTCGGCTTAACTAGTTTCAGTAATCCCAAATCAGAAACCCAACCATGACATCAACCCAAGTTAATCCACCCAAATCAACTTCCGGCGGAAACGGAACGACCCCGTTGATCCGGCTCAACTCGGTCACCAAAGTGTTTCTTACCGACGAGGTCGAGACCCACGCCTTGTCCGGCATTCATCTCGATATTCGCGACGGCGAATACATTTCGATCGCTGGACCTTCGGGCTGCGGCAAATCGACGTTATTGTCGATCCTCGGTCTGCTCGACACTCCGTCGGATGGGAGTTACGCGCTCAAAGGACACGAGGTCGCGAATCTTTCGTTCGCCGACCGCGCTCGAATCCGAAATCGCGAGATCGGGTTCATTTTTCAGAGCTTCAATCTAATCGGCGACCTTACGGTTTACGAGAACGTTGAGCTGCCACTGACCTATCGCGGGATGAGCTCGGGCGACCGAAAGACGTTGGTGACCCAGGCGCTCGATCGCGTCGGCATGGCGCATCGGGCAAAACATTTACCGAGCCAGTTGTCTGGCGGTCAGCAGCAACGCGTCGCGGTTGCGCGCGCCCTTGCCGGCAAGCCGGCAATTCTGCTCGCCGACGAACCAACCGGAAATCTCGATTCGCGGACCGGTGAAGCGGTGATGAATCTGCTCAAGGAACTGCACGCCGGTGGCGCGACCATTTGCATGGTCACCCACGACGAGCGGTTCGCTCAACATGCCGATCGCACCGTGCATCTGTTCGACGGTCGAGTGGTGGAAGACAGCCGGGTCGCGGCCTAACGAATGTAAAATCGACAACAACCAGCGAATATGCTGAGCGAAATCAAAGTGGCGCTGCGGGGTTTGGCCAAAAGCCCCGGCTTCACTGCAATCGCAATAGCGACGCTGGCCTTGGCGATTGGCGCGAACAGCGCCGTCTTCAGTCTGATCAACGCCCTGTTGGTCCGGCCTCTTGCGTATCGCGCGCCTCAGGAACTGGCTTTGCTCTGGGAGAAATTCCCGGCTCAACACCTCGAACGCATTCCCGTCTCGGCTCCTGAGTATCTCGATTACGCCAGAGAATTGAAGAGCCTCGAGATCGGCGCTTTTCACTATGCCGATTTGAATCTTACCGGCGGCGACATGCCCGAGCGAATTCCGGGCGCATTCGTCACCCCAAGTGTTTTTTCCGTGCTCGGAGTTGCGCCGATTAAGGGTCGCACTTTCCGGCCCGAGGAATTTGGCGAAGGCAATGACAACGTCATCGTTATTAGCGAGCGTTTGTGGAAACGCCGTTTCAATTCCGATCCCGAAATCGTCGGCAAAACGCTTCCGATCAACGGCCGCACTTTTACGGTCGTCGGAGTGATGCCGGTCTCATTTGAATTTCCAATCCCGCTTTTCAACGTCCAGGGCGGAATCTTTGGCCAGCAGGTCGATATTTGGAAACCGATCGCTTTCGACAAAGAGCACCTCGAATCGCGCGCCGATCGCGATTACAGCGTGATCGGCCGGCTGAAACCCGGCGCAACGATGGCTCGCGCGCAAGCCGAGATCGACACCATCACCAGTAACTGGATCAAACAATTTCCCAATAACTACAATCCCATGACCCGCTTCGGCGCGTCGCTTTACGGGTTGCAAGACCAGGTGGTTGGCGGCATGCGCACCGCGCTGTTGGTGTTATCCGGCGCGGTCGCCGTCGTGCTCATGATCGCGTGTGCCAACCTGAGCACGATGTTGCTGGCGCGCGCCACTGCACGCGAACGGGAGTTTGCCATCCGCGTCGCGCTCGGCGCGGGCCGCGGACGCTTGTTTCGCCAAATGCTAACCGAGAGCGTGCTTCTCGGACTCTTCGGCGGAGCTGGCGGGGTAATGCTCGGAGTTTGGGGGATCGACCTGCTGCGCGGGATCGGCTCGCGCACCGTGCCGCGTTTGATGGAAGTGAACCTGGATTTTCGCGTGCTCATGGTCATCTTTGCGATATCGGTTGCAACCGGCATCATCTTCGGGTTGATCCCGGCGCTCGCCAGCGCCAAACCTGAACTGACCGAGGCATTGAAGGAAGGCGGCCGCGGTTCGACCAGTGGGGTGAGCCGCAATCGCGTCCGCAACGCCCTCGTCATTATGGAAGTTGCGCTCGCGCTTGTGCTGCTGGTCGGTGCGAGTTTGCTCCTCAAGAGCTTTGTGCGTTTGCAGAACGTCGATCCCGGCTTCGACCCGAAGAATGTTCTTACGATGGAAGTTTCCTTGCCGGCGGCCAAGTATTTGCCAGGCCGGCCGGTGGGTGACTTCTATGCCGAGTTCGTCAGACACATTGCTGAATTGCCGGGCGTCGAAGCGGCGGCGACCACGATGATTCTGCCGCTCAGCGGCACCAACAGTGACAGCTCATTCTCTATCGAGGGCGCGTCGCAGGGACAAACGCGAGTATTTCCAGATGAGGAAATTCGTGTCATTTCGCCCGATTACTTCAAGGTGCTCAAGGTGCCGTTGCGCGCCGGCCGTTTTTTTGACCAACGCGAAACCGCTGACTCACCGCGCAGCGTAATCATCAATCAAGCGTTCGCGCGTAAATGGTTTCCGAATCAGGACCCGGTCGGCCGTCGCATCACGCAGGATGATCCGGGCAAACCCGACCCAAAATGGATGACCATTGTGGGCGTCGTGGGCGACGTCCGGCATCGCGGACTCGAGTTCGAACCGGCGCCGGAATATTACCTGCCGCATTCGCAGCTGCCCTATCGCGGAATGATTCTCACCGTGCGCAGCGAACAGGACCCGCGTTCCCTCGCGAACGCCGTCCGCGCGGAACTGCGCCGGCTCGATCCCGAATTGCCGGTGGCCAATGTGCGGACGTTGGAAAGCGTCATATCGGATTCGATCGCGCCGCGGCGGTTGTCGGTTGTCTTGCTGAGCCTGTTCGCTGGTGTGGCCCTCGTCCTCGCCAGCGTCGGTCTTTACGGGGTGATTTCGTATTTGGTCGTGCAACGCACCCATGAAATCGGCGTGCGAATGGCCCTCGGCGCCCAACGCCGCGACGTTTTGCGTTTAGTCGTCGGACACGCCGCGAAGCTGGTTGGCATCGGCTCCATGATTGGTTTGGTGCTCGCATTCGTATCGAGCCGGACGCTTTCGGCGTTGCTCTATAACGTCGGCACGTTTGATGCCCCGACATTTATTTCAGTCACCATCGCTCTGATCGCGGTCGCGTTGGTTGCCAGTTACATCCCCGCGCTTCGCGCAACTCGCGCCGATCCGATGCTCGCGCTCAACCATAATCTCTGACCATGACTGCCGATTTTAAATTTGCGATTCGCCAGCTGTTGAAGGCGCCTGCGTTCACCATCGCGGCCGTGACCGTGCTCGCTCTCGGAATTGGGGTGAACACCGCTGTCTTCAGCCTGGTCAACACGCTTTTCTTCGCCCCGCCGGCTTACAGCAAGCCGCATGAAATGGTGCAGCTCTTTTCCCAGGACAAGAAGGATCCAAAAAAGTTTCGCGGTTTTTCTTATCCCACTTATCTCGATGTTCGCGATCAAAACACTGTTTTCAGTGGCACGATGGCTTTCAACCTCGCCTTCGTCGGCATTGGCCAAAAAGGCGATACCCACCGTGCGTTCAGTGCGGTTGTCACTTCAAACTATTTTTCGGTGCTTGGCGTCCCGCTGGCGCGAGGCCGCGCGTTTTTGCCGGAGGAGGAAACACCTGGCCGCAACACGCCGGTCGCGATCGTCAGCTACCGATATTGGCAGAAGCACGACCTCGATCCCGGAATGGTCGGTTCCCAAATACTGATCAACGGCCGTTCGTTCACGATTGTCGGAATTGCCCCCGAGGGTTTCGTCGGGACAATGCAAATTCTGTCCCCGGAAGTTTGGTTGCCGATGAGCGTTTACGATCAGGTCGCAAACGATTTTAGCTCGGACGAAAGCAAGACCACCCTCACCGATCGAACGGGAACGCAGTTGCGGATCCTGGGGCGATTCAAACCCGGGATGACGGCGGCGACAGCCAAGCCTGCGCTGGAAGGACTCGCCGCCAATTTGGAAACGGCCTATCCAGTTGAGCAAAAAGATCAGACGTTTCTGACGGCGCCGGTGGCGCGAAACTCGGTCAGCAATAATCCCAAGGCCGAAGGCGGGCTTAAAGCGATTGCGCCCTTGTTGCTGGGAATGGCGGTGATAGTGCTGCTGGTGGCGTGCCTGAACCTCGCCAACATGCTTCTCGCGCGGGGCACAGCGCGCCGCAAAGAAGTTGCAATCCGGCTTGCTCTCGGCGGCAGCCGTTGGCGCATCGTTCGACAACTACTGGTTGAAGGGTTTGTGCTGGCGATGCTCGGCGGAATCGGCGGCCTCATTCTTGGACTTTGGTCGTCCGACTTACTGGTCGCCTCAATGCGGAGACTGATGCCGCTCGACATCGTTTGGCTAAGCGGACCGAGCCCGGCAATTTTGGCGGCGACTTTTGGATTTTGTCTGCTCGGCACGCTGATGTTCGCTCTTGGACCAGCTTTAAAAATTTCGCGCAGCGCCCTGGTATTCGATCTGAAAGAACACGCCGGGGAAGATGTCGTGCGTCGTCGTTGGAAATTCTTGCCGCGAAATCCGCTCGTTGTCGTCCAAATTGCGTTCTCGCTCGCTCTGATCACAGCTGCGGCTTTGTTCATTCGCGGCGCCGGCAAAGCAGCGTCGGTTGATACCGGAATAAAGCCGGGCGCAAGCTTCGTCCTCGAAGTTGATGCCAGTCTGGCCGGTTACGATCCGAAGCGCTCGCAGGAACTCTATCGCAATTTGAGCGAGAAACTGGCGGCTCTGCCGGGCGTCGAACACGTCTCCATCACTGCAATCGTTCCGTTCGGAATGTTTGACGTAAGCAGAAAGGTCGAACGCGCCGGTATTCACCCTGCTCCCGATGCCAAACCCTCCACCGCTGCCGAAGGACTTGCCTTCGATACGCCATGGACCAGCGTGGGCGCGGATTACTTTTCAACTGTTGGTTTGCCAGTGATTCGCGGTCGCGCGTTCACCGAAGCCGAAGCAACCCAGCCCGGTCCCAAGGTTGCCATCATTGACGAAATCCTGGCGAAGAAACTTTGGCCAGAGGGCGATGCGCTTGGGCAACGCATTCAATATGCGGCGTCGAACGCTCCGTCGGCTTCCGGCAACGACGCCCACGCCGGAGGTAGCGCCGATTTGAATGAAACAGGGAAGAATCAAGAGACGATCGAAATTGTCGGCATCGTGCCGGCAACGCGTCACGCGCTCTTTGAAAAAGATTTAGCCGGCAGCATTTATCTGCCGTTCGCGCGCGGATTCCAGAGCGACGTTTCCTTTTTTGTTCGGTTTCATTCGCTTGATTCTAAAAACGAAGTAGCGACGGCCAACCTGTTGCGTCGGACGGTTCAGGAGGTTGATCCCGCACTTCCAATTCTCGCCCTGCGAACGTTTGCGCAGCATCTCGATTCGAATCTGGATCTTTGGCTCGTTCGCGCCGGCGCTGCCTTGTTCTCGATTTTCGGTGTCCTTGCCCTCGGGCTGGCGGTGGTTGGGCTCTACGGCGTCAAAGCTTATTCGGTCGCGCGGCGCACCCGTGAAATCGGCATTCGAATGGCCCTCGGCGCTCAGGCCGGCGCGGTCCTGCGCATGATCATGCGAGAAGGCTCCATCATGCTGATCGCCGGAGTGAGCATGGGTTTGTTGCTCGCGGTGGCGACGGGAAAAATCCTGAGCGGAATTCTTTACGGAGTGAGCGCGCTTGATCCGGTCGCGTTCACGGTTGCGCCACTCCTGCTCACGGCGGCTGCTCTTATTGCCACCTGGTTGCCAGCGCGTCGCGCTACGCGGGTCAACCCAGTCCAAGCATTGCGCTCCGAATAACTGCTATGATTCGTCTTCGTAATCTCGAACGATCCTATCCGCTGGCGAAGGGGAAATTCTTTTACGTGCTGCGCGACATCGACATCGAAATCGCGGAAGGCGAGTTCGTCTCGGTGATGGGTCCGTCCGGCGCGGGCAAGTCCACCTTGCTCCATATCCTCGGAATGCACGATCACGGCTGGACCGGCGAATATTTCTTCAACGAGACCGCGGTGCACCACTTGAAAGCCAAGGAACGGGCGACCTTGCGCAACGAAAATATCGGTTTCGTTTTCCAACAATATCACTTGCTGGACGATCTGACGGTTTACGAGAACCTCGAAATCCCGCTCTCCTATCGAAAGGTCAGCAAGAACGAGCGATCGGCGATTGTGGCCGACGTCCTGGACCGTTTTCAGATCGTGGCCAAGAAAGATCTGTTTCCGCGCCAGTTGTCCGGCGGCCAGCAACAACTGGTCGGCGTTGCCCGCGCGATCATCGCGAATCCAAAACTGATCCTGGCGGATGAACCGACCGGGAACCTTCACTCCAGCCAGGGTGAAGAAATCATGCGGCTCTTTCAAAAACTGAACGCCGAGGGCACCACCATCATTCAGGTCACGCATTCGGAGAAAAATGCAGGATACGGCAACCGGGTCATCCAGCTGCGGGACGGCTGGGTGGTCGAAGCTAAATCTCAACCAACCAACTAAAATATGTTCACCATCCTTCGTAATACGCTGTTCGTCTTGCTGGTTTCGGCTGGCACTTCACTTGCCGCCGAAGAAAACCTCTCTCAACAACTCGACGCGACACCCGGCGGAAAGCTGGTTGTCGACGTGGATTTTGGATCGATTCAGGTGGCCGCGGCTACGGACGGAAAGGTTTCTCTCGATGCCCACCGGCTGGTCGAATTTGGCAACGAGACGAAGGAGAAAGAATATCTCGCCGCCGCGCCGATCACCTTTACTAAGGAAGGCAACGTGGTGACGGTGCGGTCCCGGCGAAAAGAATCGTGGACCAACTGGCACTTTGGTTTTTCAAGAACGGACGCGAATTACACGTTGCATGTGCCAAAGAAATTCGATCTCGATTTGCACACCAGCGGGGGAGAAATCGCGGCGGTTGATGTCTCCGGAGAGCTGAAAGCCCACACCAGCGGGGGCAAATTGCAATTCGCAAATCTGGAAGGAACCCTGACCGCGAGCACCAGCGGCGGTTCAATCGAAGTCGAAAATTGCCGGTGTCCCACCGAAATCAAAACCAGTGGCGGCCATATCTCGGTGGTGAACGGCACCGGGCCTTTGCATGCCAAAACATCTGGCGGCCGGATTGAAGTACGCAATCTCTCAGGCGATGCCGATTTGGAAACGAGCGGGGGCAGCCTCGTTTTGGAAAAAATCAGAGGCAAACTGATTGGCCGAACCTCCGGCGGTTCGATTCGCACCTCCGTTCCCGGTGAAGTTGACGGCGATATCCAGCTGAAAACTTCGGCGGGAAGCATCGAACTCGCTGTTCCGGAAAATGCCGGGCTCGATATCGATGCCCGAACCAGTGGGGGGCGCGTGCGTTGCGAGCTTCCGCTGACCGAGAGTGATTCAAGACGCGAACATTTGCGCGGAAAGCTTAACGGCGGTGGAAAATCGGTGGTCCTCGAGACTTCGGCCGGAAACATCAATCTTAAGTCTGCTTCCTCCCAGGTCGCGGAGCGTTGAAGAAGGAAATATTATGATTCTAGATTCATTTCGTCAGGATGTGCGGGTCGGACTGCGCGTCCTATTCAAGGAAAAATCGTTCTGTTTTCTGGCGACGCTCGTGCTCGCACTTGGCATCTGCGGGGTGACCACTCAATTCACCGTGGTCAACGCGATCGTTTTGCGCGGGTTTTCGTTTCCGCATCCCGAGCAGCTGATGAGCGTGGGATTGATTGATCCCAAGGCAACGGCGCAAAACAATAACTTCGGCAACGGTCAAATCCCGACCGCCCAGGATTACGAAGACCTCAAAGCAGCGCAAAAATCATTCTCAATGATGGCCGGCTACTTGAGCGGATCGACCATTAACGTGACTTACAAGAATAATCCGCAGCGTTACACTGGTGGTTACGTCACGGAAGATTTGTTCAGGATTGTCGGCGTCGCGCCGGTGATGGGCCGGGATTTCACGGCGGCCGACAATAAGCCGGGCGCCGAGAAAACGCTGATCCTCGGTGACGAAATCTGGCGACGAGATTTCGCAGCCGATCCAAACGTTATCGGCCAGAGTGTGCGGGTTAATGGGAAGGCCGCCACCATTATTGGGGTGATGCCGCCCGGTTTTAAGTTTCCTTTCTCCGAGGAACTTTGGACGCCTCTATATAATGAGTTTCCGCCGCAGCCGCGCGGCGATCTCCGTCTCGGGGCCAACAATAACGCCCCGGCAGTCATGGGCCGGCTGAAACCGGGCGTTACTCTCGATCAGGTGAATGCGGAGTTTATCGCGTTGGCCAAACATCTGGCCGAGGACAATCCCAAGACGAATCAAAATTTCACGTCCGCGAGTGTTCAGCCACTTTTGAATGCTTTCACCTTCGTGGGGTTGAGACAGACGGTTTGGGCAATGCTGGCCGCGGTCATTTTGGTGCTACTGATCGCGTGCGTGAATGTGATGAACATGCAATTTGGGCGCGCGGCTCTGCGGGCGAAGGAGCTGGCGATTCGCGGCGCGCTCGGGGCGACCCGGTGGCGACTCGTTAGGCAAATGTTAACCGAAAGCCTTCTTGTTGCTGTATTTGGCGCGGCCGCAGGAGTGCTCCTGGCATACTGGTCTGTTGATCTTCTGCTCCGGGCATTCAGCGCATCGCCATTCCCGCTGCCTTATTGGTGGCACTTCACGATCGACGCCCGCGTCCTCGGGTTCACCCTCCTGATAACCCTCATCGCAACTGTCGTTTCCGGCCTGGTCCCCGCTTTTCTCAGCGCCAGAGGCAACGCGGCCGAGATCATGAAAGAAGGCGGCCGCGGCAACAGTAACCGCCTGGTCAATGGCATCACTCGGGTGCTCGTCATTGGACAAATCGCACTCACGGCGGCGCTTTTGATCGCGTCGACGTTGCAGATCAAATCGATCCGAAACCAGATGACCCTGAATTACGGTTACGATGAAAGCTCCCTTTATGCCGCGCGGATGGCTTTGATGGAAGGCGCGTACCCGACGCAGGATGCGCGCACCGAATTTTTCAAAAAGGTAATTCGCTCCTTACGCACCAACCCGCAGTTTGATTCCGTCTCCCTGACCAGTCGTTTTAGGATGACATTTTCCGCCTCCGGTCAGTACGAGGTTGACGGACAGAATTATTTGACCGACCGCGATCGTCCGACGGGAAATTTTGAATACGTCTCGGACAATTATTTCAACACCCTTGGTCTGAAAATTTTGGAAGGGCGCGACTTCACTCTGGATGATTCCGATTCCAAGCAGCGAGTGGCGATTGTGAACGCGAGCTTTGCTCGAAAGTATTGGGGTAATCAAAGTCCGATTGGTCATCAGGTGCGGATTTTTAATCCCGGCCGCCCGGACGCCTGGCGAACAATCGTCGGAGTCGTCCCGGACACCCTGATGCAGGGACCGTTTGATCAACAAACCGACAATGCCGGGTTTTACATGCCTCTTCTCGGAAGCGATTTGCCGAATCAATTTGTGACCATTCTGGTGCGGCCACGTGGCGGCGAGCGCGCCGAAACTCTTGGGCCGGCGTTAAGCCAGGCGGTCGCAGGGCTCGATCCGGACCTTCCCATCTATTTTCCGGGAACGCCCGCGCAGTTTCACCACGAAATTCTCAACGGCAATCGCATCATCGCCATGCTGTTCACGATTTTTGGAGTCATTGCCTTCATTCTTTCGGCCGTCGGGCTGTATGGCGTAATGAGTTTTTCGGTTAATCAGCGCACGCAGGAGTTTGGCATTCGCATGGCATTGGGTGCGGACGCTGCCCGGATTTTCCGAATGGTTATGACTCAGGGCGCGTGGCAACTGGGTATTGGACTCGCCCTCGGGGCCGGAGGCATTGCCTTGCTTCTCGGCGTTGTCGCGGCGGGGGCGCTGAAAACCATTTTGTTCAAGGTCAACGCCCTCGATCCGACGATTTACTTCGCCGTTTCTGGATTGCTGACCTTGGTCGCGGCCATTTCCTGCTTTGTCCCCGCGCGTCGCGCCACCCGGGTCGATCCAATGGTTGCTCTTCGATATGAGTAACAATCTCACCAACGGATAAGAAAATGTTAGAGGACCTGCGCTTCGCTTTCCGTCAGCTCGTCAAAAATCCGGGCTTCACCTTGATTGCGATCTTCGCTCTCGCGCTCGGGATCGGGGCGAACACTGCGATTTTCAGCGTGGTCAATGCGGTATTGCTCAAACCATTGCCGTATCCCGAGGCCGGCAAGTTGATTGTCCTGCGCGAGCGCTCCCGCATCTTCGAGCGCGGATCGGTCGGGTACATGAATTGGCTCGATTGGCATGCGAATCAGCGCAGTTTCACCGAGCTCTCGCTGGTTCGACGTGAAAATTTCAACTTTTCGACTGGGACGGGAGTAGGTGCGCCGGAACGCATTCGCGGCCTTCGCGGCAGCTCCGGTTTCCTTTCGACGCTCGGTCTCAAGCCGATGATCGGTCGCGATCTCACGACGGCTGAAGACGTCGACGGCGCACCGGACGTCGTCCTGATCAGCGAAAGTCTATGGAAGAAACATTTTGGCGGCTCGCCCGAGGTGCTCGGAAAACGCGCGGTGATTGACGGTTTAGAGCGCGAGATTGTCGGCGTTTTTCCGGCTGAGCTCGAGTTCGGGCGTAATCCCGACGTGCTTGTGCCGTTAAGCGAGATTGTGAAGGAACCGGGAATGCAAAGCCGGGACAATCACCAGGGATTCTGGGCGTTGGGTCGCTTGAAACCGGGCGTGACGATTGCCCAGGCCAATACTGACCTGGATGCGATTGCCGCCGACCTGGAAAAGAAATATCCGGACACAAACACGGGCCGGCGGGTGACCATGCGTCCCCTGTTCGACACAACCGTCGGCGATTATCGGGCCAGCTTGAATCTGCTGATTGCAGCGGTCGGGTGTGTCCTCCTCATTGCTTGCGCGAATGTGGCCAATCTGCAATTGGCGCGCGCGCTCGCTCGCACCAAGGAGATGGCGGTGCGGGCGGCACTTGGGGCCAGCCGATGGACGATCGCGCGCCAGCTTCTCATCGAAAGCACCCTCATTGCCATCCTCGGCGCAGTTGCCGGTATCTTGCTCACGGTTTGGAGTTTGGATGCGATCCTTGCCCTCACCCCGGCAAATGTCGCGCGATTTCACGAAGCGAGGATCGACCTCGGCGTGATGGCGTTTACCACGCTCGCCGCCTTGGCGTCTGGCATTTTAGTCGGAATTTGGCCGGCCTGGCGAATTTCGCACACCGCTTCGCTTTCAGTTGCGTTGCACGAAGTTGGGGGCCGCGGATCGAGCGATGGCATTAGCCGGCAACGCATGCGGTCTGGACTCGTGATTACGCAGGTCGCTCTGGCAATCGTGTTGCTGGCGGGGGCAGGCTTGACCTTGAAAAGTTTCTGGCACGCCCAAAACGCGCCCCTCGGATTTGATCCACACGGAATTGTGAGTTTCCCGATTTCGCTTCCCGACGCGAAATACAAGAAGGACGAACAAAAGGACGCTTTCTGGACGCAATTGCTTGAGCGCGTCAAAAATATTCCCGGGGTCGAAGCGGCCGCGATCAGCGCCAACAGCCCATTCGATGACAACGAATGGGACAGTTATTTTCATGTGACTGGGACGGCGCCATGGCCTCCCGGCGAATCGCCAACCGCCGAGGTTAGTCCGGTTTCGCCGGATTACTTTCGAGTGATGGGGATGTCCATCTTGCAAGGGCGCAATTTTGGACCGGAAGATCCGCCCGGGGAAAAGGGTCACCCGCGCTCGATCATTATCGATGAATCGTTCGCCAGAAAATATTTCGGCGGAAAAAATCCCATCGGCCAGCATATCGATGACAATCAGACCCTCGATAAGACAGCCCCGCCGATGACGATAATCGGAGTCGTCCCCCGGACCCGGAACGAGGCGCCCGGCGAAGATAACTCGGAAAAGCTGCAAATGGTGGAGGAATACCTGCTCGCGTCGCAGGACCCGCAGGGGGCGAATAGTCTCCATATTCGCACAAACGTTCGCGATATCGCTCCGCTTGTTAGTGCGGTGAAACGCGAAGTGCGGGCGCTCGATCCGGATCAGCCGATCGGCCCAATCTCAACCATGGAAGAAAACGTCGCAGCGAGTCTGGCCACCCGCCGATTAACCATGGTGCTGCTGGCTGCGTTTGCCTTTCTCGCTCTAATGTTGGCCAGCGTCGGTTTGTATGGAGTGATGGCGCTTACCGTCACCCAGCGCACGCGCGAGCTCGGGATTCGAATGGCTCTCGGCGCGGAACGCGCAAATATCTTTCGTCTCGTCCTCGGACATGGCATGTCACTGATGGTCGTTGGCATCGGCCTTGGACTGGTCGGCGCGATTGCTGTCGGCCGCACCCTTGTCTCGTTGCTTTACAATGTCGGTGCCCTCGATGCCGGTGCGGTCGCGACCGCGGTGTTCTCACTTCTTCTCGTTGCGCTGATCGCGTGTTGCGTGCCCGCGCGTCGAGCCACCCGGGTCGATCCCATCATCGCCTTGCGCACGGAGTAACCGAAAATGAACCAACTCCGCTTCGCATTCCGGCAGTTGATCAAGAACCCGGCATTTTCCGCCATCGCAATTCTCACTCTCGCGCTTGGGATTGGCGCCAACACCGCCATCTTCAGCATCGTCAACGCAGTTTTGCTTCGGCCACTGCCGTACCCTGACGCGGACCGCATCATGGTCCTCAACGAATCTTCCGGTCCGGGACAGGATTATTCCGTGGCCTTGCCTGACTATTTCGATTGGCAACACGACGCCACCCTTTTCGAACACCTGGCTTGCACTCACAAGGAGTCGCGAAATCTCAGCGGAATTCCCGGTCGCGATCCCGAACGAGTTTCGTGCGCGTCGGTGACGCGAAACTTTTTCAATATCGTGGGAGTGGCTCCGGAGATTGGCCGGACCTTCAGCGAAGACGAAGACAAGGTTGGGGCGCCACCGGTTGTTGTGCTTAGTGACCGGCTGTGGCGCCGTTCGTTCAACGCTGATCCCGGCGTGCTCGGGCGCTCGATCACTTTGCACGATCAGACCTACACCGTGATCGGGGTGATGCCGCCGCAAATGACTTCGCCGCAAGACAGTGATGCCTGGCTGTCAATGATGCGGAGAAGCAACAACCCGGTGTGGAACTCGAGAGAGATCCATCCAATGATTTTCGTCTGGGGAAAACTGAAGTCCGGCGTGACGGTGGAACAGGCGCGGACGGAAATGAAAGGAATCGCGGCGCGTTTAGAGAAAACGTATCCGGACACAAACCGCGGGGAAACCGCCGTCGTTACGCCATTGCTTGATAATCTGGTCGGCAAGTACCGGACGAACCTTGGACTCTTGCTCGGAGCTGTCGGTCTCGTTTTGTTGATTGCTTGCGCCAATCTGGCCAATCTGTTTGCGGCAAGAGGCGCAGCGCGGTCTAGAGAGTTTGCCGTTCACGCCGCAGTGGGTGCGACCCGCTGGCAAATTATCAAAAAGCTTTTGATCGAAAGTTTTTTAGTAGCGGTTCTTGGAGGAGCGCTTGGCTTTTTGATTGCGATTTGGGTGCGCAATGGTCTGGTCGCGCTCAGTCCGGGCGATGTTTCCCGGTTTCAAGAAGTTTCCTTCGATCTGCCGGTTCTGGGATTCACATTTCTGGTCGCATCGCTCACCACGGTGCTGTTCGGGTTGTGGCCTGCATGGCAGGCTTCGCATGCCGATGTTCAGCTCGCGTTGAAAGAGGGCTCCGCCGGCAGCGGCGATCCGCCGTCCGCCCGGCGGGCACGCGATTGGTTCGTGATCAGCGAAATCGCGCTGACCCTGACTTTATTGGTCGCGGCCGGTCTGGTTTTAAAGAGTTTTTCGCGGCTGCAATCTCTCTCGCTGGGTTACGAGCCACGCGCGCTCTTTACTGAGCGGTTCGAGTTGCCATGGCAAAAATATAACGATCGCGACAAGATCAATACGTTCGCCAAGGCATTGCTGGAAAAGGTGCGGGCGCTGCCGGGTGTCCAGGAGGCCGCCCTCAGCTCGAATGGTCCGCTGATGGGCGGTTGGCAGACTGGCTTTTGGCGCGAAGAAAATCCGCGTCCCCAGCCTTCCGATATGTTGAGCAGCGATCTCGAAGTAGTCGGCGGCGATTATTTCGCAACACTCAAGACCCCTTTATTGCGCGGCCGCACGTTTAACGAGCGCGATACCAAGGATTCGCCGCGGGTGATCATTATCGATCAAGCGATGGCCGAACAATATTTTCCAGGCGAAGACCCGATCGGCAAACGCCTTGGGGTTGACGTAGGCAACGACGGCGAGAGCTACGTGATGAGCGAAATCGTCGGAGTGGTTGGGCGAATGCGCTTTCACGCGGTGGATGAGATGGCGCCGTTGCCGGTTATCTATTGTTCGTTAGGCCAAGCCCAGAGGACGAGCCTCACCCTTTTTGTGAGATCGACCATGGCTCCGGCCCTGCTGGAACGCTCGATCCACGATGCCCTCACTTCTGTTGACTCCTCACTGCCGGTTTTTGACCCGCGACCGATGCTGGATCGCGTTCAGGAAACCTGGGGCGCCCAACGTTTGCTCAGTTTTCTATTTTCAGTCTTCGCCGGGCTCGCGCTAGTGCTTGCGACTATCGGGCTTTACGGATTGCTCGCCTATACCACGCTCAAACGCGTCCGTGAAATCGGTATTCGTCTCGCCCTTGGCGCGCGCCCGGCACAAATTCGAACGCTCATTCTTTCCCATGGGCTGCAGTTGCTCCTGATCGGGGCGGCCATTGGGCTGGCCACGGCCTTGGTCATTTCGCGCGCGTTACAAAGCGTTCTCTTTGAAGTGAAAGGAATCGATCTGCAAATTTATCTCGGTGTGGGCGCGCTCCTTTTCATCGCGACGTTTTTGGCCTCCTGGCTTCCGGCGCGCCGCGCTTCAAGGGTCGATCCAATCGTTGCCTTACGAACTGAATAACTGTCATGCAAAATCTTCGTTACGCTTTTCGTATTTTTGGTAAGCAACCGATTTTCACCGCGATTGTTATTTTCACCTTCGCTCTTGGAATCGGTGCCAACACCGCTGTCTTCAGCGTGGTCAACGCGGTATTATTGCGTCCGCTTCCGTTCCACGAACCGCAAAACCTTGTCGCGATCGGAGAATTCGACCCTCGCGAGGTGGCTGATCCCGGAACGGAGATCCAATCGATATCGTATCTCGACTACGTTGACTGGCGCGATCAGACCAAAGTTTTCGACGGCGTCGCGGTTTACACCAATCAGGCCGTTAGCACGCTCACGGATGGAAGCCAAGCGACACACATTCAAGGCGAATCGGTTTCCGCGAACTTGTTTCAACTCCTTGGGGTTCAGCCGATGCTGGGCCGCACCTTTTTGCCTAACGAGGACGAACCGGGAAACCGCGTGGCGATTTTGAGTCATGGATTGTGGCAACGGCAATTCGGCGGGGACCGCGGGATCATTGGCAAAAACGTGACCCTGGATGGCCGGCCCTTCCAGGTGATCGGGGTGATGCCGCCGCGATTTAGCTACCCGCTGCGATTCGCCAATCCGCCCGAGCTTTGGATAACCATGGCGACGTTGCGGCAAACGTCCGACGGCTCTCAGCCAATGACCGAGCAGCGCGACAACGATTTCTTTCAATGCGTTGCGCGACTGAAACCGAAGGTGTCGATTCAACAGGCTCAGGCCAACATCGATACGATTGTGGCCAACTGGCACCATCAGTATCCGGAATCGAAAGTTCACGTTGGCGCGAAAGTTATCCCCGAAATCAGCTCGATGGTCAGCGGCACGACGCACTCCGCGCTGTTGATGCTGTGCGCGATGGCCGGCTGCGTTTTGCTCGTCGCCTGCGTGAATGTTGCGAATCTGCTTCTCGCGCGTTCGCTTTCGCGCAACCGCGAAATTAGTATTCGGGCCGCGCTCGGCGCCGGCCGGTGGCACATCATTCGCCAACTCACCCTCGAAAGCATTTTGCTCGGCGTGTTTGGCGGTCTTGCTGGACTGTTGATTGCAGTTTGGGGAATCGAATCGTTCAGGGCATTCTTGCCAGACATTTCGCGGATTGACGAGATTTCACTCGATCCGGGCGTGCTGACCTTTACCGCGGTGGTTAGTTTGCTGGTTGGAATTTTTGCCGGCCTGCTTCCGGCGTGGCGCGCTTCTCATCCAAATCTCGCCGGATCATTGAACGAAAGTTCGCGCGGCTCGACCGAATCGAATGCCGGGCGGACTCGGGCTGCGCTGGTTGTCGTTGAAATTGTTCTCGCCCTGGTTTTGCTCGCGAGCGCCGGCCTGCTGGTCGAAAGTTTTCTTCGTTTGCAAAAAGTTCCGGCCGGCTTTGACCCGAGTAATGTCATGACCGCGCGCGTTGCTCTCCCGGAGCGCAGTTATCCGAAGCCGCAGGATTCTGCCGAGTTTTATAAAAAACTGCTGGCTCGAGTGTCCACTCTGCCCGGTGTGCAATCCGCGGCTGCCGGTTGGTGGATTCCGCTTAGCGGCAGCGAAATTGGCTTCAATTTCGACGTCGAGGAAAGACCGGTACCGGCGGGGCAACAGCCCATCGCGGAGGTCAATGTTGTTACTCCCGATTACTTCCGGACGATGCAGATCGCCATCCGCCGCGGTCGCGCGTTCACCGATCGCGACGATCGGAATGCGCCGCCGGTCGCAATCGTGACGGAAAGTTTCGCGAAGCAATACTTTCCAGGCGAGGATCCCGTTGGAAAACGGATCACTCCGAATGGCTCAATCGATCCCGGGAAACCGCCGGTGCGCGAAATTGTCGGAGTCATCGCCGACCTGCATTTGATCAGTTTGCGTTTGGCGCCGAAGCCGCAGATTTACATTCCGCATCAACAGTTCGCCATCGGGTCGATGTCGGTTTTTGTGCGGTCGCGGCTCGACTTGAATTCAATGACGGCTGCTTTGCGAAGCGCCGTCGCCGACATCGACAAGGACGTGCCGATTTATCGAAGCCAGAGCCTGGCCGAGTACATGTCGAAGTCGATCGCGCAGCCGCGCTTGAACGCGATGCTGGTCGGATTGTTCGCGTTGATCGCCCTGCTGTTGGCTGCTGCCGGAATTTTCGGGGTCATGAGTTACTCTGTTACCCAGCGGACACAGGAAATCGGGATTCGGCTTGCCCTCGGCGCTCAGCGCCACGACGTGCTCCGGCTGATCGTCGGCCAGGGAATGCGCTTCGTCGGCGCGGGCGTTTTGCTTGGACTGATTGGAGTCTTCGCCTGCACCCGTCTGCTGCAAAGCCTTCTCTTCGGAGTTGGCGCCACCGATTTTCGAACAATGCTTGGCGTGACCCTGATTTTAATCGCCGTGGCGCTCGTTGCCTGTTTGTTGCCCGCGCGCCGGGCAACCCGGGTCGATCCCGTTCAAGCCCTGCGAGCCGAATGAATTTTCAAATCGCAACCCTCAGCTCGATTCTCAGGTGAACGATATTCGCTTCGCATTGAGGATGCTGGCGAAAACGCCAGGCTTCACCATCATTGCTGTATTCACGCTTGCTCTAGGCATTGGAGCGAACACGGCAATCTTCAGCGTCGTCAACGCGGTCTTGCTCAAGCCGCTGCCATTTCCATCTCCGCAACAATTGGTCGCGTTCGGCAGGACCAACACCCGCCAGAAAGACCAAAACACGCTCGGCGTGCTTTCGTATCCTGATTTCTTCGACTTTCGGGAGCAAAATCGAACTCTGGCCAGCACCGCGGTTTTCCGTGATCGCTCCTTCGCGCTAACGGGTGAGCGCGGAGCCAGCAGTTTGCGGGGGCTGAAATCGAGCGCGGAATTTTTCGATGTGCTTGGAATCAAACCGGTGATCGGCCGGACATTTTCCCGCGCGGACGAACAGGCGGGCGGCGGGCCGGGCGGATTCAAAATTATTCTGAGCGATGACTTTTGGCGGCAATATTTCGGCGGGGATCCAAACGTACTCGGCCGCACAATCGAGCTCGACCGCCGTTTGTACACCGTCATCGGCGTCATGCCGGCGAGTTTTCAAAACCCGATCGAGAGCGACCCAATCTCGTTCTATGTCACGATTGCGGAAGACGCCTCCACCGCTGATGGCACAAAACCGCAAACTGAACAGCGTGGCATGCACACTCTTGCCACGATTGCCCGGTTGAAACCGGAGAGCAAAGTCGAACAGGCACAGGCCGATCTTTCGACGATTGCCGCGAATCTCGAAAAGCAATACCCGGACACCAATTCCTATTTTGGAGTGCGCGTCAAGCCGCTGCGCGAAGAACTGGTCGGCGATGTTCGGTCAGCACTTTACGTTCTGTTTGGCGCGGTGGTTTGCGTCTTGCTCATTGCCAACGCAAATGTCGCGAATCTTCTGCTCGCCCGCGCGTCGGTGCGCGGAAGGGAGATCGCGGTGCGCGCGGCCGTCGGCGCCAGCCGTGGCCGGATCATTCGGCAACTACTCACCGAAAGCGTGATTCTCGCCGGTCTCGGCGGCTTGTGTGGACTGCTGGTCGCGCAGTGGGGAACTGCAGGTCTGATCAAGCTCGTTCCGCAGGACATTCCGCAAATCAGCAGCATTCGTCTCGACGGAGTCGTTCTTGGCTTTACGCTTTTGGTTTCGCTCGCCACTGGGATTATTTTTGGTCTCGTGCCGGCCTGGCAGGCATCGCGGGTCGATCTGAACACCGCGCTTAAGTCGAGAACACGAACCGGTATCGGCGAACACAAGGCGCTTTTGCGCAGCGGCCTGGTGATCGGTGAAGTCGCGCTCTCACTCGTGTTGTTGATTTGCGCCAGCCTTTTGATTCAAACCTTTGCCCGGCTTGGCCATGTCCAGCCCGGGTTTCGCTCCGACCGGCTGCTCACTGCAAGTGTTCAATTGCCCAAGGCCAGTTACCCCAAAAACGAAAATATCATCGAGTTTTACAATCGCTTCCTGGAGCGCGTCCGGACACTTCCCGAGGTCGAATCCGCCAGCGCGATCAATCCGCTTCCACTCAGCGGTAGCGACTTGACGACCACGTTTGACATTGAAGAGCATCCAGTTCCGGAAGGACAACGCCCGCGCTCACCAGTTCATGTGATCGGGAGCGATTATTTCAAAACCATGAGCATTCCGTTGAAACAGGGGCGCGTTTTCGATGAAACCGAACAATTTGATTCGCCTCCGGTCGTGATTGTGAACCAGCGGTTTGCCGAAAGATTTTTCCCGGGTCAGAATGTGATTGGAAAACGGATCCAGCCCGGTTTTTCCGCCGACGATAGCGGCGAAAAAATCCGCGAAATCATCGGTGTGGTTGGAAATGTCAAACATTTCTCGCTCAAGAACGAGGATTCGCCCGAGATATACTTGCCGCGGACGCAGATTCCCTTTTACACCATGTCGATCGTCGTTCGCACGAGTGTTTCCGATCCGAGCAACATTACCGCCGCGATGCGGGCCGAGCTGGCCGCGATTGACCCGGGGATCCCGTTGAACAGCGTCCGCGTTTTCGACGAATATCTTTCTCGCTCGCTCGCCCGACCGCGCTTCAACGCGCTCTTGCTCTCGATCTTCGCCGGCAGCGCGCTTCTTCTCACCGCCATCGGCATTTACGGTGTTCTGGCTTACTCCGTCGCGCAACGAACCAACGAAATCGGAATCCGCATGGCGCTGGGCGCCGCCCAGTCCAGGATTTTCAAGTTGGTGATCGGACAGGCGATGACAATCGTTGGGATCAGCGTGGCAGTTGGTTTGCTCGGCGCTTTTGGTGCGACTCGTTTGTTGAGTAGCCTGCTCTTCGGCGTGAGCGCCTCGGATCCGCTCACCTTCGGCGCAATCGTGATTTTAATTGCAGTGATTGCGTTGTTAGCGGCGTGGCTGCCCGCTCGTCGAGCGGCAAGTGTCGATCCAATCGTGGCCCTTCGCACAGAATGATTTCTCCAAACTCAACCCCGACATTGTTATGAACGATATTCGCTTCGCCTTTCGTAAACTCCGGCAATCGCCCGCTTTCACTTCAATCGCGGTCTTGACCCTCGCCCTCGGAATCGGTCTGAACACCACGATCTTCAGTTTGGTCAACGACTTGTTCCTGAAAGCTCTTCCCTTTAAGGAACCGTCGCGTGTCGTGCATTTGCTGGGTGGCGACAAGTCGCGCGATCTCGTGGACATCGGCATTTCGGCGCCGCGCTTTGAACACTTTCGAGATGGCCAGACTATTTTCGACGGTTTCGCGGGCGAAAATTTCTTCGCCTTCACCCTCACGGGATTAGGCGACGCGGTGCAGGTGTTTGGCGGGAGATTGACCTCCAACTACTTTGATGTGCTGGGCGTTCATCCGATTCTCGGCCGAAACTTCCTTCCGGAAGAACAGGAGGGTGCGGACGTCGCGTTGATAACAAAGAATTTCTGGCAAAAGCGATTGGGCGGCGATCCTAACGTGATCGGCCGCAGTATCACGCTCGACGGCGTAGCCCATACGATCGTCGGCGTTTTACCGAACATGCCGGCGACGTGGTTTGGGGCAAATCCGGTGGCGGAAGTATGGACTACGAAACCGATCCAGCTCCCGGGGTTCAGTTACGAGAGACTGATGCGGGGAACGAGTTTTCTTCGCGTGATCGGGCGGTTGAAACCGGGAACCACCTTGCAGCAAGCCCAGGCCGCGCTGCCTTCTCTCGATCAAAGTTATGTCACACAAAATCCGAACAAGATCGACAGTTCGCTGGCGACAAGTCTTCGGGCCATTCCGCAGGACGTCACCCAAAATTTCCGAGCCGGCTTCGTCACGCTTTTCGCCGCCGTCTGTTTTGTTCTGCTGATCGCGTGCAGCAACGTCGCAAATTTGCTCCTCGTCCGGTTTAGCGGACGCCGGCGCGAGATTGCGCTTCGCGCCGCAATTGGCGCTTCGCGCGGGAGCATTGTGCGCCTGTTTGTCTTCGAAAGTTTGCTTGTCAGCTTGATTGCGGGAGCGGCCGGAGCATTCGTAGCCTGGCGCTTGGTGCCGTTGGTCCCGCAAATGGCGTCCAACTTTCTGCCGTTCGAGGCGAACACCGCGACCAGTGTTTCCGTCCCCGTCCTGGCGTTTACAATCGCCTTGTCGCTTTTCACCGGGCTTCTCATGGGAATCTATCCTGCGCTCCAGGGATCGCATGCTGATCTGGTTGATGGTTTAAAGGAAGGCGGCCGTGGAAGCAGCGGAAGTGTTCGCCAACAACGGTTCCGCAAAATCCTGGTCGGAGCGCAGGTTGCTCTTTCAGTCACTCTGCTCGCGGGGGCAGCGCTTCTTATCACCAGTTTTGTCCGATTGACCCAACAGAACATCGGCTTCCGCTCGCAGAATCTTTGGACCGGAGCAATCACGTTGCCGATTTCGCAATATCCGGATGCCGCGTCACGTCAGCGTTTCGCGGAACAAACGTTGAATGAGTTGCACAATATCCCTGGCCTCGAGACGTCGACCATTAGTGGCGACATTCCACTGGCGGGCGGAAACCGCACCCTTTATGCGCGTGGCGATCGCGATGTTCCACCGATCGAGAAACGGGCGAACGCACCGTCTCACGATATTGCGCCGGATTACTTCAGGACCTGGGGCATCCCGCTCCTGGCCGGTCGCGAATTTAACGAACACGACGCCGCGGACGGCCAAATGGTTTGTCTGATTAGCCAGGCTGGCGCGAAAAAAGTCTATCCGAACGAGAACCCCATCGGTAAAACGCTGCTGGTTACCAGTCTTGGCGTTCCATGCGAGATCGTCGGAATCGTTGGCGACGTTCGTTCGATCCGGGTGGCGGATCCGCCGGGGATGGAATTTTATCGACCGTGGACGCAGGAAAACTTCCCGTTCTTTAACCTCACTGTCCGCAGCAATCTCAAGGTAGATGCGGTGACAAAGCTCGTTCAATCGGCGCTCGCCAAAGTCAATCCCGGTCTGGCGATCGCCGTTCCGCAAAGCATGGACGCGATTGTCGCGCAGGCACTCGGTCAGGCGCGTTTGATGACATGGCTTCTCGGAATTTTTGCCGGAGTCGCATTGCTGCTCGCCAGTATCGGAATTTACGGCGCGGTTGCCTACACTGTGGAACAGCGCACCGGCGAGATCGGCGTTCGGATGGCCCTTGGGGCCCAAACCCGCGATGTCCTGCGTTTGATCGTTAATCAGGGAATGAAACCGGTCGTGATCGGCCTTGTGATCGGCATTGTCTGCGCCTTTGCCCTGGGTCGATTGATTGCCTCGCAACTGTTCGAGGTCTCGGCCCATAACCCGGCACTTTTAGGCGGCGCCACCATCCTTCTCGCGGCGACGGCGTTGTTTGCCTGCCTGTTGCCGGCCCGGCGCGCGGCGATGGTCGATCCGGTCCAGGCCCTGCGGACCGAGTAGCCTCTTAATATATATATATATGATCAGCGATTTTCGGTTCGCCTGGCGAACGCTGACCAAGACACCGGCCTTTGCCGCGATTGCCATCCTGACCCTGGCCCTCGGCATCGGAGCAAACAGCGCGATCTTCAGCGTGATCGACGCCGTTCTGCTTCATCCCCTTCCATTTCCGAAACCAAATCAGCTGGTTGCAGTATGGTCGCGAGCCGCGCACGAAAAATCCGGAAAGTATAGCGAATCGGTTCCTGATTATGTCGATCTCCGGGATCAATCGAACACCTTGTCCGCCCTCGCCGCTTTTACCCGGGCGGGTGCCGTGCTCAACGGAACCGAGGAAGCGCGCCAGCTTGAGGGCGTCGCCATTACTTCGGACATTTTTTCCGTGCTCGGTGTCCGGCCGGCCCGCGGCCGGGTCTATACTCGCGAAGAAGATAACCTCGACGCTCGAGTGGTGGTATTGACCGATTACGCTTGGAAAACTTATTTCAACAGCGATCCGGAGATTGTTGGAAAGCAGATCAACTTGTCGTGGCATCCCTACACGGTGCTTGGCGTCATGCCGCCCGGGTTCCAATTTCCCGTCGAAGGCGACCGCGCGGAATATTTGCAGCCGCTGCATCCGCTCGTTCCCGAGTACATCAACAAACGCGACAGTCATTTCATTCGCATGGTCGGTCGATTAAAGCCGGGCGCAACGATCCAGCAATGCGAGGCGGAGATGAAAACGATTGCCGCCCGATTGGCTCAGCAATATCCAAAATCAAACACCGATCGCACTGAAGTCGTTTATTCATTGCATGACGACATCGTCGGCGATGTGCGCCCAGCCTTGCTCACAATTCTGGCCGCGGTTGGGTTTGTCTTGCTCATCGCCTGCGCAAATGTCGCCAATCTTCTGCTCGCCCGCGCCACTGCGCGCCAACGCGAGATCGCAATTCGGACCGCCCTCGGTGCCAGTCGCTCGCGAATGGTGTGGCAGTTTCTCAGCGAAGGCTTCTTGCTGTCGATCTTCGGCGCTATCGGCGGTTTGCTCATCGCCTGGTGGGGAATCGATCTTCTTCGCGTCTTCGGCCCCCAGGATGTTCCGCGTCTCGGCGAAGTTTCCATCAATGCTCCGGTTTTTTCCTTCACATTCGTCGTGGCAATCTGCAGCACATTGGTTTTCGCGTTAATTCCTGCGCTGCAAGTGACGCGGCCCAACGTGAACGAGTCACTGCAGGAAGGAAACCGGGGCGCAATCGGGCCGGAGTCGCATCATCTTCGCCGTTTGCTCGTTATCGCACAGGTGGCGTTGTCATTGCTGCTTCTCGCTGGCGCGGGCTTGTTGATGAAGAGCTTTGCCAATCTTCGCGCAACCAAGCCGGGATTTGATCCGCACCATGCGATGGTCGCCGACCTCATTTTGCCGAAGGCGAAATATCCCGAGCCCGAAAAGCATCGACAGTTTTTCGAGCAAGTGATGTCAAAACTTGCGGCCCTGCCTGGAGTGGAAGCTGCCGGCGCCGCCTTTCCAATGCCGTTCTCAAATAACGACAGCTCCTCGAGTTTTGCCATTGTCGGACAGCCACCGCGACCTCCCGGCCAGGAGTTTGAGGCCTCGCACCTGACAATTACTCCGGATTATTTTCGAGCAATGGCGACGCCGGTGTTGAGGGGACGAGATTTTGATTCCCATGACACGAAGGAATCGTCAC
>JAICWQ010000139.1 GCA_025934755.1 Chthoniobacterales bacterium
CATTCCGTAAAAATTTCCGGCGGGTTTGGAGATCTCCAAAAATCAGAGCTTCGTCGAGCTCTCCGCATGCTGGTGGATCATCGGGCATTTCGGCCATCGATTATGAATCGCCGCTGGCAGCGGAAACAGTTGTGATACGCGCAACGGTATTCGATTTGAAGTCAGACTTCGCACAAGGCCCATGCCTTTGCCCAAGCTACGGCGTGAAAGCCAGCGGGTGAAGGGAATCGAACCCTCGTATGTAGCTTGGGAAGCTACCGTTCTACCATTGAACTACACCCGCGAGGAAAGTTGAGGGTTGATAGTTGATAGTTGAGAGAGCTGAAGTCAAGCGCCCCACGTTCGTTTGGAATCGGCAAGTCTCCGCAACCTGTCATCCTGAACGAAGTGAAGGATCTCGCAAAAGGTGACGGAGTTACCCAATGCAGGTCGGGTAATGGTCGCTTCGATTATGAGGTCCCTGCCATTCGACTCGCTGTGCTCGCTCAGGGCAGGCTGTTAACATGACGGCTGCGCCGCTATTAAATGGATGCAACGTCTAGGTGCCACTCGGGATGACAGCTCATTGCCACGAAATCACGTCGCCGGAATTGGCAAACGTTCCCGCGCTTCCGGGCTCATTGCCGAATTTCGTTGTATCTGTTGCGGCGCCCCCCCCTAGGACTCCGTTTTTCCCGAAGGACCACGCGATAGCGCCTTGACGTAAAGGGTCAGGGCCAGCTCCGCCGCTGCTTCCATACGGGTTCGGCGTAATTTGGTTGTCGTAATCTGCATCAATTCGAATGACGTAAGCCGAAGTCCAAGGGTCATGAAACTGTCCGTCTTTGCCGATTTTCCCTTTCGGACTGTCTTGGCTCGAATCTTCGGCGGGTGAAATGAAAACGATCTTCCGCGTGTTAAAGGTCGTGGTTATGCCGCGAAGCTCATCGAACAAAGCTTTGCTCGGGCTACCGCTAGTTCCGTAAGTTGCCGCCGCATCCGTCGTAATAGTGGGGTCGATCGGATATCTCCCATACTCGGTATAAAATGCGTTCACTGCGGTCACGATTTGGGTGAGATCGTTTTTGGCCTGAACCTTTTTGGCGCGTTCGAGAACGGATTGAACCGCGGGAAACATCAGGCCCGCCAAGACCGCGATTATCGCGATCACAACCAGCAGCTCGAGTAAGGTGAAGGCGGTTGGGCTTCGATCTCTCACGCAGGTGATTCAATCACGACGTTCCCAACTTGTCACTCGTCACTTGCCTGCCAAGCCGTAGCCTCTCGTCGCGCCGTAGCATGCGAAGGCGGATGGCGAAGGCTGGTCACTTGTCACTGATCACTGATCACTCTCCTTCACCAACTTTTCATTTGTTCCGGAAACGGGCAATGCGCGCAGTCGGAGTTATCCTGCAAACAGAAGTCTTCGTAGATCTGCAGGAGCGCCTGCTGATGGGCGATCGTGCGGGTGAATCCCCGCCGGCGGGGATCGTCACCGAACAATCGCGCGGTCGCGGTTTCGATCCGCCGATTGGTCAGGCGGGACGACAACTTCACGTAATCCGGCCAGATATCATGATCTTCGGCTCGCCAGAATGGAAAAATCACGTTCGCCAAAATTTCCGCGGCGCGAGACTGGCCAATCAGCGCCATCGCTTCCGGTGCCGGGTCCGCCGTCAAGGTGTAACGAAATTTCCAAAACCGATGATCGAGCGTTTCAAGGAAACCTTCGACGGCTTTGGTTGTTTTCCTGCCTAACGCGCGACGAAACGCGGACCATTCATCCGCAATGAGCGCCAATGCGGCGAGACGTCGCTGGGGGTGATTGGCCGGCCGCGTCGAGCTCAGCTTCCAAATTTTCGCGGGCAGAATCAAGCGTTGCATCGCGTCGCGATGCGGCCACCAACCGTCCCAAAGCTGGCGAAGATAATCGCGACTCGACTTTCGATAAACGACCAGGTCGGGCGCCTCCAGAAATCCGGCGATTCCAAAGAGAACCGCTTCGATGTCCTCCGGATTTTCGCGCAACGATTTCAACGGCGTTCTTTGTGCGATTAAGGTGAAAGGCAATTTGTTTTCCTTGTAACCAAGGGCGGCCGCGATTTCCTGAAACAACGCCTCATCGCGGCCCTGGTTGTCGATCTTCGCCCGGATTCGAGCAGCTTTCTTTTCCAATCGAAATCGTGCGGCGGCCTGAAGCACGCTCCGAATCCGTTCTTCGGGCAAATTCTTTAGCGGTGCCTGACATCGCCCGGGTCGTGCGAGCGGAATGTTGGCGCTGAACGCTTCGGGCAAAACCGCCGGATCGATCCGGATTTGGGGCACGTTGCGATTCGATTTGGTGCGGGTGAAAAATTCGCGGTCGCTTTTTTCGACAAAGACGTGAAGGACGGTTTCTTCGAAAGCGGAATTGCTGACGTGTCCGTGCAAATCCCAATTGCGATCCACCAAATCGATTTCGATCGAACCGCGAATTGGGTCGCCTCCATTGATGCTGATGGCGGCATCGCAGAAGTCCGGACCTGTCTCCCGGTTCCAGGTTCCAAATTGAACGATGTCGATGTGATTGCCCTGGGTCGACACGAACCTGCGCCCAAACTCGCCGGCGAACCAGCGGGCCTGGACTTCGAGTTCGTTCGGAATCCGCAAAGGAAGAAAAAGCGCGCGCTCTTTGACGCGAGCGGCGGTGACCATTGCAGAATAGCGTGAGCCGTTCCGGGGCGGTGTCATCTTGGGGGGACACGTCAGTTGTAGGACAACTGCGGCTGTTGCCAATGCGAAAGTTGGGCCGCCAATGTCGGAATCGCCTCGGTGCGGCGACTCAAAACCTCATTGTCCGGGGACGCTGAGGTCCGCCACATTCTCACGCAACCGATTCCTGCGGTTCCAGGCGCGACTCGACCCCTTCGGGACCTCGTCGTCCTAACCGTTCCCGAAGGAATTCTACAATTTGTTCGACTTCGTCCGCGCTCGATCGAGGAAAAAGGAACAGGTACCGCCCGCCTTTGCCCGACCTGGCCGCGATGATGAGGTTTTCGGAAAGGAATTTGGGCTCCCGGGCAACGGTTGTTTCATCGAGGTCAATCGCTCGAATGAACGGCCGCCGTCCTTTTCGCGCAACGAACAGCAGTTTGCGCGGCTCTTCATTCATCGCGACGAGCGCGCCGAACAAATTCGGCGGAATTTTTTTGGTGCGGCCGCTGATGCACGGCTCCGCCCAGGCCGTGGTTTCGCCGAGAACGTTTTGTTTACTGAAAATTTCGGCAAGATCACGCGGCAAAACGATCGGCAACTTCGCAGGAACGCCAAAATCTGCCGGTCCATTCAGCTTTTTCCAGACTAGCCAGACCCTGGCTTTGATCCCACGCACAATTTTTGGCGCGAAATAGAGAAACGCAGCCATCGCGAGAACGAAGATCGACAAGGCGACGACGGGGTTGTGATAGATGAGCGCGAGACCGCCGACGACAGCGACATCTTCCCCGAAACTGAGAGCGATATTTGAGAATGGCTCGGGGGACGCGTTGGCGGTAAGCCGGGTAGCGGCTTTGGCCGTGTGAGCGGCCAGACTGGCGCCACCGGCGATGAGGCCGACGATCATGTCAAAGACCGGATCTGAATGACCGAGCACTTGAATCGCGAGAAATGCGCCGCCGATCGGACGGATGACAGTATGCACTGCGTCCCAGATGGAATCGACCCACGGAATTTTGTCCGCAAAAAATTCGAGGAAATAAAGAATGCCGGCGACAGTGATGATCCACGGATTTCCAAGGACTTCGAGGGATTGGTAAGCCGGCGAAAGCGTGATCCAATGGAAATGAATGGCGAGACCGCTGGCGAAGACGGTGAGATATAAATTGATCCCGGCGAGCGCAGCCAGGCCGAGCGCGGCGGCCAGCAGGTCAAGTCGGTTCATGCCTGAAATATAGGGCGAAGTTAAGGATTACAAAGACAGCCTTTTATCGTTCTAAGATTTGTAACGCTTTTAACTTCGGATAATCTCGGCCATGCTCGACATTCGTCTCATCCGCGAAAAGGCTGACTTCGTCCGCGAACGTCTCGGCACCCGTGGCGGCGACGACGCGACGAAAATCGATCAATTGCTCAAGGTCGATGCAGAGCGACGCAAGGCCGAGACGGAATTGCAGCAATTACAAGCCGAGCGAAATCGATTGAGCAAAGAGATCGGTGGGAAAAAGTCTCGGAAGGAACCGACCGGCGGCCTCGAGAAACAGGTGCGTAACACCGGCGATCAAATTGCCGGTTTGACCGAGCAGGCCGCGAGGTTCGACTCCGAACAAAAGGACCTGCTTCTCGAGGTTCCGAATTTGCCGCATGCGAGCGTTCCGGTCGGCAAAGATCCCGGCGACAACAAAGTCGTCCGCGAGTGGGGAAAAAAGCCTGACTTCGCCGGCAAAGCGCTCGACCATGTTGCGCTCGGCGAAAAGTTGAAAATTCTAGATTTCGAGCGCGCGACCAAATTAAGCGGCAGCGGTTTCATTTGTTTCATCGGCGCCGGCGCGAAGCTGGAGCGCGCGCTGATCAATTTCATGATCGATCTGCACACCCGCGAGCACGGCTATACCGAAGTGAGCCCGCCATTTTTGGTGCGGCGCGAATGCATGATCGGCACCAGCCAGCTCCCAAAATTCGAAGAAGACATGTATGGCCTGGAAAACGGCCAACTGTTTTTAGCGCCGACCGCCGAAGTGCCGGTCACGAATCTTCATCGCGAGGAAATCCTGGCGGTTGGCGATCTTCCGAAGAAGTTTGTCGCTTACACCCCATGCTTTCGGCGGGAAGCCGGTTCGGCCGGGCGCGAAACGCGCGGCATTATCCGCGTTCATCAATTCGACAAAGTGGAAATGGTTAAGATCACCACCGCGGAAAAATCGTACGCCGAACTTGAGTCGCTGGTCGTCGATGCGGAGAAGGTTTTGCAATTGCTTGGCCTTCCTTACCGAGTGCTGGAGCTTTGCACCGGAGATCTCGGATTCGGTTCGGCGAAAACTTACGACATCGAAGTTTGGTCACCCGGGCAAAATGCCTACCTCGAAGTGTCGAGCTGCTCGAACTTCGAAGATTTTCAGGCCCGTCGGATGAACCTTCGTTACAAGGGCCCGAGCGGGACTGGCGGAGCAGAGGGGAAAAACAAATTCGCGCACACTTTGAACGGCTCCGGTCTGGCTTTGCCGAGATTGTTCGCCGCATTGGTCGAGAATTTTCAGCAGCCGGACGGATCGGTCCGGATTCCGGAAAAAGTGCAACCGTATTTCGGCGGGGCTGAGATCAGGTAGGGGCGGTTCACCGAACCGCCCGCCGGCGATCGGGGTCAATCGCCCCTGCCTTCGGAAAAGAGATCGAGTTGGGACTTTCCTTCTTCGGTCGCGAGATTCTCAGTCTGGGAGGGAAGCGGCAATTCATAACCGAGCCGTTCAGCCAGGCGCTGCGCCGTCTCCGGGGCGAAACCTTCAAAATGATTGCTGACGAAGGCCCAGACATTGCGGACTTCGTTGAGGTGCCGTTCGATTTTCAGGGCCCAACTTTCCAGAGCGGCTTCTCGTTTCCAAAGAAGTTTGTCATAGCGATGAACGAATTTTCCCGCGCCGTCGTACTTGGTCGAGTAATCGCCGAGCAGTCGCAGATAAATGAAATCGGTCGTCTTGGGGAGAAATTCGAACGGCGCGAGATTACGCTCATTGAGGGGACTGGTGTCGGCCCAAACCCAACAAACCCGGTAACTCTCCAGCAGCCGGATAATTTGTGGCCGATGCCATCCCGGATTTCGAAATTCAACCGCGAACCGGAAGTCCTTTGGAAGTTGAACCAGAAACTTTCGTAATGTTTGCCGGCCGTCTTTTGGAGTGAATGAGGGCGGCAGTTGAACCAGGATGACTTGGAGCTTGGATTCGAGCGGTTCGATCGCCCTGAGAAACGCTGTCAGCTCCGCACTGCAATCGCGCAGTTTGCAAACGTGAGTGATCTCGCGCGGAAGTTTACAACTGAAACGAAAGGATGAGGGCGTGACGTCGACCCAGCGTCGCACGGCGTTTTCCGCCGGCACAGTGTAAAACGTGGAGTCGACCTCGACCGCGGGCAGAAAGCGCGCATAAAACTCCAGCCATTCCGATTCCGGCAGGTCCGCCGGATAAAAGTTTTCTCGCCATTCCTGAAAACTCCAGGCCGCCGCGCCGATCCGGATTTTTTGCTGGTCCTTCAGGTTCAAGCTGCTCGAAATCTAAGCTAAATCCGAAGTCGCTGGAAGTTATCGATGTTAGAGTTGACGCAGTGCGATATCTGACGCGGTTTTGCCCTCCCGCCCAACTTGACGCAACCGCTAAGTCAATTACCCTGCCAGTCCCGATGAAACTTCGAGTGCTTCCCCTTTTCGTCGCGCTTCTTTGCACTGCTTTTTGCGCGGCCGATGCAGCGGTTGTTTTCCGCCCCGGCGGGAAGGCCAAGTATGTGCCGCCAGGTGAGGAAGAGCTTAGCGGCGATGCCGCCGAACTGTTCGACATCGGGCAAAAGGCCGAGAAGGACAATAATCCGAAACGCGCAATCCACGCCTATCGGCAATTGGTCCGAAAATATCCAAAGGACGCTCTCGCCGCCGGTTCTGCATTTCGAGCCGCAATCTTGCTCGAAAAAACCCGCGAGTTTCTCGAAGCCGCCACTGCTTACCGCGTCGTCGTGATCAATTATCCGACCAGCCCGCACTTTAACGAAGCTATCGAAGGACAGTTTCGGATTGGCGAAATGTATTTGGCCGGGAAAAAACTGAAGCTCCTCGGAATTCCCATGGCAACATCGATGGATCGCGCGGTAGACATTTTCGCGTCGATCATTCGCACCGCGCCCTTCGGTAAGTATACCGCGCGCGCCCAGTTCGATATCGGTTTGGCGCGGGAAAAGCAGGGGGCCAACGACGCTGCAATTCAAGCCTATCAGGCGGTGATCGACAAATTTCCAACCGATCCGGTTGCCGCGGACGCTCAATATCAGATCGGCTACATTTGGTTAACCGCAGCCAAAGGCGGAACGAGGGACATCGCTGCTACCAACAGCGCCAGGGTTGCGTTCCAGGATTATTTGTTTCGATACCCAAATAGCGAAAAGGCCGCTCAAGCGCGGGCGAATCTCCAATTATTGGAACATAAATCGACCAACAGCTCATTTGATGTGGCCAGGTTCTACGACAAGCAGAAGGCCTATCGGGCGGCGGTCCTCTATTATAATGAGGTAATTCGACAACAACCGGGCTCTGCTGAAAGCGAAAGAGCCAAGAAACGGATCGAAGAGCTTCGAGCGAAGGTGGGCGATAAAGTGCTCCAATCCGCCGAGGACGCGAACAAAGACAAAAACAAAACGGCCGGTCAGGGGCAGGAAAAACCGAAAACTGCGCCGAGCCCGGCGGCCACGGACAAGCCTGTGCCGCCAAGTCCCGATTCAGAGCCCATCTTGCCGCCCGATTTAGATACTTCACTTCCGCCCGCGCCGGGATCGTCGTCTACGGGCGCGCCAGGTTCTTCTTCTTCTGGACCTGCCAGCAGCGGGGCCCCGGAACCGCCGACACCTCCCGATCAAACTTCGGCTGTTACTCCCGAAGAAACGCCGGCCCCGAACCCATTCGATCACCCCGGCTCATCGGAACCCGCGGCTTCACCGACGCCGTGAAAAAGTCATTGGCGGCTGCCTTCGCCTGCCTCGCTCTTACTGGTTGTCTCGGTTATCGGATTGGACCCGCCAAGCCGAACTATCTCAAAGACATTCACACGCTCGCGGTCCCGACCTTTGACAACAAGACATTGCTCCCGCGGATTGAAGTTCTGGTGACAGGTACTGTGATTAAACAGTTCCAACAGGACGGCACTTATAAAATTGCAGACGGTGACAAAGCGGACGCGACGCTCAAAGGTGAGATTTCCCGGATCAGTCGATCGCCGGCCCGTTCGGTAGTCGGAAACGTCCTCGCGACGAGCGAATTTAATCTCACCATGCACGTGAAATACAAACTGGTCGGCCCCGACGGCAAACCGCTTGGGCCATCGGGCGACGTCGTTGGCACCACCAGCTTTTTCGTAAGCTCGAGTTCGACCGTTGGTAATCAGCAGGTCCTGGGGGACGTCACCACCGATGAACGCCAGGCCTTGCCCCTGGCCGCTGAGGAATTGGCCAAGCGTCTGGTTACTCAGCTCAGCGAGGGCTGGTGATTCGCCATGAAATTTGAAGATCGAACCGCGGATTACGCGGATTACGCGGACGAAGCTGATGGCCGGACTAATTCATGAAGAGCTAAGCGGAAAAATTATCGG
>JAICWQ010000109.1 GCA_025934755.1 Chthoniobacterales bacterium
GAAGACCATCTTCGCATGCAGTCCATGCGCTCGGGATTGCAATTGAAGCAGGCGTTCAAGCTTTTGGATAAAATCGACACCGCGCTCGAAGGCGAACTCGAATTCGCCTACGATCAGCGACTCGGCTATTTGACGGCCTGTCCGACCAACGTCGGAACCGGCATGCGCGCGTCCGCGATGTTGCATTTGCCCGGGCTGGTTTTGAGCGAGTTGATCAACCAGGTGGTGCAAGCGGTCAGCAAAATCGGACTGGCCGTGCGCGGCTTTTATGGCGAGGGCACGGAGGCAATGGGCAACCTCTTCCAGATTTCAAATCAGACGACCCTGGGCGAAAAAGAAGACGAAATCATCACCCGGTTGAGCAAAGTGATCGAGACCATCATCCACAAGGAGCATGACGCGCGGCAGGTCCTGATCCAGAAAAAATCGAATACTCTCTGGGATCAGATCGGTCGCGCATACGGTGTGCTTACTTATGCTCATGCCATGAGCTCCAAAGAAGCGCTCAACCTGCTGTCGATCATCAAGCTCGGAATCGATCTGGGCGCGTTCCCTGAAGATAAACGGCTGGCAATCGACGAGTTGTTCATGGACACCCAGCCGGCGCACCTCCAACGAAGCTCGCAACAAAAGCTTACCGCGGAAGAACGCGACCATCTTCGGGCCCAAATTATTCGGGCGCGTTTGAAAGTCCTTCCCAAACCTGATATCAGTAAGCTGGCGAAGGAAGCGGGCAACGGCTCGAATCCCGGGCCAACCGAACCATGAACAATTTCACTCCCCGCGCCCAACAGGTTCTTCAACTTGCTCGTAAAGAGGCGGACCGTTTCAATCATAATTACGTTGGCACCGAGCATCTGTTGCTCGGGCTGATCAAGCTCGGCCAGGGCGTTGCGGTAAACGTTCTTCAAAAAATGGGACTCGATCTCGAGACCGTTCGAATGGAAGTCGAGAAACAAGTTGGGTCTGGTCCGGAGACAAAGATCGTCGGCAATATTCCTTACACTCCGCGGGTGAAAAAGGTTCTGGCGCTGGCAGGCAAGGAAGCCAAGGCGCTCAACCATTCGTATGTCGGCACCGAACACATTTTGCTTGGGCTGTTGCGCGAAGGAGAGGGCGTGGCCGCGCGGGTGTTGAAGAGTCTCGAGATCGACATCGAGCGCACCCGCAATGAGATTTTAAAGGAACTCGATCCGAACTTTACCCCGTCTGAATCCGAGGAGGGAAGCGAGCCAACTTCCAAGAAAGACGTCAAAACCCCAGCGCTGCGAGCGTTTGGACGGGATTTGACCGAGCTGGCGAAAAAAGGCGAGCTCGATCCGGTGATCGGCCGCCGCAACGAAATTGAGCGGGTGATTCAGGTGCTCTGCCGTCGCACCAAAAATAATCCGGTCCTGATTGGTGAAGCGGGCGTTGGAAAAACTGCGATTGCCGAAGGCCTCGCCCAGGAAATTGCGAGCGGCAACGTTCCGGAGTTACTGCGGGACAAGCGCGTGGTCACGCTCGATCTCGCGCTGATGGTGGCGGGGACAAAATATCGCGGTCAGTTCGAGGAGCGGATCAAAGCGGTGATGGATGAGATTCGCCGGTCCAAGAATGTGATCCTCTTCATCGATGAGTTGCACACGATCGTGGGCGCCGGGTCTGCCGAAGGCGCGATGGATGCCTCAAATATTATCAAGCCGGCCTTGAGTCGCGGCGAATTGCAATGCGTGGGCGCGACCACCATGAACGAGTATCGCAAGTACATCGAGAAGGACGCGGCATTGGAACGCCGTTTTCAAACGGTGAAAGTCGATGCGCCGACGGTTGAGGAAGCGATTGAAATTCTAAAGGGACTCCGTCCGAAGTACGAAGCCCACCACAAAGCCAAGCTGACCGACGAGGCGCTTGAAACCGCGGTGAAATTTTCCGAGCGTTATATCACGGGTCGTTTTCTGCCGGACAAGGCGATTGACGTGATGGACGAAGCTGGCGCCCGCGCCCGGATCAACTCGATGACACGTCCGCCCGACGTGAAAGAGATCGAGAAAGACATCGAACAGATCCGCCTCCAGAAAGAGGCTGCGATTAAAGCGCAAGATTTCGAGAAAGCTGCTTCCCTCCGAGACAAGGAAAAGCAGACCAAGGAAAAACTCGATTCAATCATGCAGAAGTGGCGCCAGGAGCGCGAGGAGAAGGAAGTCCTCGTCACCGGCGACGACATGATGCACATCATTTCCAAAGTCACCGGAGTTCCACTTCAACGAATGGAACAGGCCGAGACCGAAAAACTCCTCAAGATGGAAGAGGAGCTGAAGGCCAAAGTGATCGGCCAGGACGAAGCAGTCATCGCGATCTCCAAAGCGTTGCGTCGCAGCCGGGCCGATCTCAAGGACCCGCGGCGGCCGATCGGTTCGTTCATTTTCCTCGGCCCGACCGGTGTCGGTAAAACCTTTCTCGCCCAAAAACTCGCCGAGTTCATGTTCGGGGACCGGGACGCGCTGATTCAGATCGACATGTCGGAGTATATGGAAAAATTCACGGCCTCCCGGTTGATCGGATCGCCGCCGGGATATGTGGGTTACGAGGAAGGCGGTCAACTTTCCGAAGCGGTCCGCCGCCGTCCCTACGCGGTGGTGTTGTTTGATGAAATCGAGAAGGCGCACCCGGACGTGATGCATCTGTTGTTGCAGATCCTCGAGGAGGGAAAGATTACCGATTCGTTAGGTCGGAAGATCGATTTCCGGAACACGATAATTATCATGACCTCGAATGTCGGCGCCGAGTTGCTCAAGAAGCAGACAACTTTGGGTTTTGGCGCGCCCCGCGAAGGTCACGATTACGATTCGATGCGGGAAAAAATTCTCGACGAAACGAAACGGGTGTTTAAACCGGAGTTCCTCAATCGTCTGGATGAAATCACAGTGTTCCACTCGTTGCAAAAATCCGATCTCCTTCAGATTGTCGACCTCGAAGTCGAGAAGGTGAAGGCCCGGCTCAAAGCCAAGGAAGTGGAAATCGTCCTCGACAGCTCTGCTCACGAGTTTGTGATCGAAAAGGGTTACGATCCAAACTACGGCGCGCGGCCGATGCGGCGCGCGGTGGAGCGTTACCTGGAAGATCCGCTCGCAGAAGAGATTTTGCGCGGCAATGTGAAGGCCGGCACGAAAGTCAACGTCACCGCCAAGGATGGGAAGCTTGTGTTCGAATCGGATGTGACGAAGCAAAAGCTGCCCGAGCCGATTGCTGAATAGAAAAATCAGCGGTGACTCCGATCACGCGCGCGGATGAGCTTCGGCGTAGGCTTTCTTCAAGCGTTCGACGGTGACGTGAGTGTAAATTTGAGTCGTCGACAGGCTGGCATGACCCAGCAACGCCTGGACACTGCGCAGGTCCGCGCCCCGATCCAGCATGTGAGTGGCAAAGCTGTGCCGAAGTTTGTGGGGACTGATCGAGATTGGAATCGACGTGTGTCGCAAGTAGCGCTTCAAAACCAGCCAGATCGAATGCGATGAAATTCGTTTTCGCAGTTTGTTGATGAACAGCGGGCCACGGTGGGCCTTGGCCGCTGAGCGATATTTCTGGATTGCTTCCAACGCCGGCGCGCCAATCGGGCAAACTCGCTCCTTTCGGCCTTTGCCAAACACCCGGACCGATTCTGTATAAAGATCGACGTCGTCGACATCCAGGGCAGCGAGTTCGCTCAAGCGCAGGCCGCTGCTGTAGAAAAGCTCCATGATCGCGGTGTCACGCAGCGGCATCCATTCCGGCGCAGCGCGCTCCTTGGGAACTTTCATGGGCGCAGCCAGCAATTCCTCGATCTGTTGCCGGGTGAGCACGAGCGGAAGTTTCTTTTCGAGTTTCGGAAGCTGCAGTTGGCGCAATGGATCAACCCGTAATTTCTTTCGATCGGTCAAAAACTTGTAGAACGCGCGCAAAGCTGAGAATTGCAGACGAATATACGATCGCTCCTGCCCGCGCTTCATGATCGCGAAGAGGTACTCCCGGAAATCGTCAGTGCTGCACTGTTTCCACGGCTTTGCCGCGTGCGCTCGAAATGCCAACAGCGCCGCTCGATATGCTTTGGTAGTGCGCGGTGAAGCATTCTGCTCAACCGCAAGATAGGTGAAGAAATCTTCGGAAAGCGAATCGCGCGGCGCTTTCGAGGCGGTTTGCGTCATCAGGAGCGCGGCTCGAAATCAGCAATCTGAAATCCGAAATCCGAAACAAACTTAAAATAAGGCAAAATTTCGAAAATATTCCTCATTCGAACTTGTTTCGGATTTCGGATTTCGAATTTCGACTTTCTGATCAGAATTCCGGGTCCGGTTTTTCAATCACATATCGGGTCTGGGCCGCATCCGCCCGGCCGCTGAACTGACTCTTGAAAATCGGCGGCGGGTTCGTCGAAATGACATCGAAACTTTTCACGACAAACTCCGGATATAATCGATTACTGGCCGGCTCGTAAACTTTGTCTCCACTGAAGTAGCCGGTGAGTTTGTATTGGTAATTGTTGTCCGATCCGAACTTCAACGCGGCGCGGTCGGGCGCGAGCTTTTCCTTTTCGTTCAACATCACCAGCTGCGCCGTGCTCCAGGGCTGGCCGGGTTTGCGGACATACCCCCAGAATTTAAAGTCCGGTTTGAAATAACGCCGGCCAATGTAGTAATCCCCGGGTTGTTCCGCCGCAATCCGTTGCGCCATTTGCGTCCTCGCGCTCTGACTCGCGGTCGGCTCGGTTTGACAGCCGGCCAGCAGAAGAACCACCGCCGGAAGAAGAATCCTGGTTGTCAGGCCTGATCGTAAGATGGACATCTTTCAGAATCGACTTCTACTCAACTCTGCCGTCTGCGCAATGGTAGATCGGACCGCCCGAGCACGACCCGGGAAACAGCTCGCCCAGCTGGTGCCTGGGCTGAAAATATCTTTCATCCTTTCTTTTTGCATCGACCGGCGGCGTCCGTAAAATTTTGCATGCTCGAACTGGAAGTCTACGCCGCCGGTCTGCGCGATCTGGACAAAATCCTGGAGCTCGATCATCAGCTCTCCGCTATACCTGGCTTGCGTTACAAGGTAGACCGTAATCACGATCTGGTTTACCTCGAGCTCGACCAACCGACCATTACCTTCCGCGAAATCCGCGCGATCTTCCGAAAACTTTCGCTGGACCCGCGTTTCATCGGCGCGATTCCATCCGAGCTCCGGCCGAAAACCAAAACGCAGCCGCTCGATGTTTAAGGCTTTGGATGCTTGTTCGATTTTTTAGCGCCCTCGGCCGGCCCTTCCTTCGATTCGTCCAGTATTTGGGCGAAGTTGTCATGCTCGCCGGCGACACGTTCCGCTCTCTTTTCACTCACCGGCTGCGTTGGAAATTGTTTCTTAATCAAGTCGTCGAGATCGGGCTGCTTTCACAACTGGTGGTAGTCATCACCGGCGGTTTCACCGGCGCGGTTTTTTCCGCGCAGACCTATTTTCAATTTCACAAAATTGGGATGGGGTCGGCGGTCGGGGCCGTCGTTTCCGTCGCCTTGCTACGTGAGCTCGGCCCGGTCCTGACGGCATTAATGGTGACGGGCCGGGTGGGGGCGGCCATGTCAGCCGAGATCGGGACAATGAAAGTCACCGAACAAATTGACGCTCTTCGCGCTCTTGCCGTTTATCCAACCGATTATCTCGTAGTCCCGCGAGCGCTGGCCATGATGGTCTCGATGCCGTTGCTGGTTGCGGAATGCATCGCGGTGGGAATCGGCGTCGGTTACCTGGTGGCCATCTTTCTCCTGGAAGTGAACGGCACTTATTACATGGCCAACATGGTAAAGTGGACTCGTAACCGCGACATCATCATGGGACTGTCGAAAGCTTTCTGTTTCGGCATTCTGATCGTTTTCATTAGTTGCCACAAAGGTTTGACCGCGCGAGAAGGCGCCGTCGGGGTCGGCCGCGCCACGACTGAAGCGGTCGTGAATGCTTCGCTCGCAGTGCTGATCATCAATTTCTTCCTGACGATGCTGCTCAACGTCATCTATCCGGCGGGTTATCAATAGCGGTTAGTTGAGAGTTGAGGGTTGAGAGCGGAGAGTCTGATCCTGGTAAACATCGCAATCTTCTGTTCCCGATGTCTCGCAACTCTCAACTAAAGACTAATCACTCTTCGGCAATGATCGAAGTTCGATCATTGGTGAAGAAAATCGGTGCTCAGGAGATTCTGCGCGGAGTCGATCTTGAAGTCGCGCGTGGCGAAACCCTCGCAATTATCGGACGAAGTGGCGGCGGGAAAAGTGTGTTACTCAAACATCTGATCGGCTTGATGAAACCCGACACCGGTCAGATTTGGGTTGAAGGCCAGAATATTATCGGGATGAAAGAACGAAGTCTCGCCTCAATCCGCCAAAAGGTTGGGATCCTTTTTCAAGGCAGCGCCCTGTTCGATTCGATGACCGTCGCCGAAAACATTGCTTTTCCCTTGCGCGAAGCCGGAGAGCGCGACCCAAAACTTTTGCGAAGAAGAGTGACCGAAATACTCGAAGTGATGGAGTTACAAGGCGAGGAAGAGAAAATGCCGGTGAATTTGAGTGGAGGTATGAAAAAACGGGTGGGTCTGGCGCGGTCGATTATTCGTCAGCCCTCCTGCATCCTCTATGACGAGCCTACTTCTGGACTCGACCCGATTGTGTCGGATTCGATCAATCGTCTGATCCGGCGGCTACAGCAACGTTTCGGCGTGACAAGCATTGTCGTCACCCACGATATGAAAAACGCCTTCCATGTTGCGGATCGGGTCGCCTATTTGCACGAGGGCCGGATTTACTTTCATGGAACACCGGACGAATTGCGGACGTCCACAGACAAGCTGATCCAGGATTTCTTGCTCGGCCGTTCGGAGGAACAGTTGACCCCGAAAGCTTTTGGGGTCGAGAGTTGACGAAATGGACCGGCACGAACGTGGTTTGGAATTCAAGGTCGGGGTGTTTGTTTTTCTCGGTCTTGCTGCCCTTGGCGCGCTGGTCGTGCAGTTCGGAAGATTGGGCGAAGGGTTCAAGACTTATTATCCGCTGACCGTGCGGTTTAACGACGCCAGTGGCTTGTTAAAGGGTTCGGACGTTTTGCTTGCCGGCGCACGGATTGGGAAGGTGTCGGGCGGTCCGCGGCTTGTCCCCGAGGGGAATGGGGTCCTGGTTCCGTTGAAGATTTATGATTACATAAAAGTTCCCGACACCAGCAAGTTCACCGTCGGCAGCTCCGGACTGTTGGGTGATCGATTTGTCAACGTGACGATGCCGCCGGGAAAGCCGGAAAAGTTTCTGCCGGCAAACGCAACGATCAACGGCGCGCGTGAAACTGGAATTGAGGACCTGACTCGTGAAGGGGGCGCCCTGGTCGGCGATCTCCGCGGGGTAGTGCAAAAGATCGATACCACCGTGACCCGGTTGAATGAAGAGGTGCTTTCGAAGACTACGACTGACAATCTGCGGTCGAGCATTGCGCATTTAAACGAAGCAACGAGTTCGTTTGCTGAGTCTGCAAAAAAACTTAGCCCCGTGGTCGACAAAGCCGATTCGGCGATGGATTCGACAAAAAAGGCGGCCGATGACTTGCAAAAGGTGCTGAGCTCTGCGACCCAGGGAAAAGGACTGCTGGCGACTTTGCTTACGAATCAGGAACTGGCGAACGATTTGCGCGCTCTGGTCAGCAACCTCCGCGCTCACGGCATTCTGTTCTATCGCGACAGTGCAGCGAAAGGTGAAGCTGCCGCGCGAGAACAGGCGAAGCCTCCGCGAAACCAGACTGGAGGCCGATAATGACGCCGTCGCTCACCGTCAATTTGTTGCGCGTGCTGTTCATCACGTTTTGCGCGGCAATTGGGGCAAACATTTCGTCGGCGTTCATCGGGGACTCCTGGCTGGGATTGGCCCTGGGAATCGTCCTCGGGTTGGTTGTGGTCTTGGCCGATCGCCTGCTCAAAGGGGTGTCGCTGAGACTTTTTTCATCAGCCACCTTCGGTCTGCTGTTGGGATGGATTTTCGCCAACTTACTGATGGCCTCAGATATCCTGCATTATCAAACCGAAACGGCGCAATGGGCGACCCGGCTGATCGTATACGCGATCTTTGGTTATCTCGGAATGATGTTGGCGATGCGAAGCAGCCGTGATGAATTTTCACTGATCATTCCCTACGTTCGGTTTGCCCGCGAAACCACGCAGCATGAACCGCTCGTCATCGACACAAACGTCATCATTGACGGCCGCATTTCCGATCTTTGCGCCACCGGTTTTTTGAGTCGATCGCTCATAGTTCCGCGATTCATTCTGGATGAACTGCAATTGCTTGCGGATTCACATGACCCGACCAAGCGCGAGCGCGGACGGCGCGGTCTGGAGATCTTGAATCAAATGCGGCGGGGCCGAGACATCGAGCTCACCATCCATGAAACAACCGGGAACGATCTCGACCTCGCGACCGATGCCCGGCTGGTCCGCACGGCCAAGGTGTTGAAAGCGCGGCTGCTGACCAACGATCACGCTCTGACCCAGATCGCGCGGTTGCAACAGGTGCCGGTATTAAATCTGATGGATGTTGCCCGCGCCCTGCGGCCGACCCTGGTTACTGGAGACGAACTGGATTTGCATCTGGTCAAAGAGGGTCGCGAGGCGCATCAAGCGGTCGGTTACTTGCCGGACGGCACAATGATTGTGGTCAACCACGCGCGCAATCAGCTTGGCAAAACCCGGACCGTGGTCGTTGCCAGCGCGTTGCAAACCGCGGCTGGGCGTCTCATTTTCGCCGAGCTTAAAGACGGCGCGACTCAGCCATCCGTTTGAAGCGCCTTCTAAAATTCATTTTGCCGAACGGCGTAGTCGAGTTCATTCGGGATCGGCGGAAACTGCGCGATGTAGGCGGGCACGCTTCACCGGCCGGACTATTTTCCACCCGTCGACTGGCGATTGAAGCCGACGTGTGCGGCCTGACTCTTTTCCCACCGGGCCGCGCCCAAGACTTGAGTTGCGTCGTGGATGTCGGGGCAAACGTCGGCCAATGGTCGGACATGCTGCTGGACTGCATCCAGCCGCAGAAGTTAGTTATCATCGAACCGATTCCGGATGCGTTTGCGATCCTGCGAGAGAAGTTTGGAAACACCAGCGCGATCGAATTGCACAATGTCGCGGTAGGCGATCATGATGGCATTGCGAAATTAAAAATCACCCGCGACACGACCGGTGCATCGTTGCTTCAGCCTCGGGAAGAAATGCGCAAGCTGGTTGGCGCTAATTGGGCGGTTGATTCCGAGGTAGAAGTCAAGATGACAACACTCGATCGGTTGCTTGGCGATCTTCCGGAAATTTCGCTTCTCAAGATTGATGTTCAAGGGTACGAGAAACCGGCGCTGTCCGGCGCCAAGCAAACTTTGGCCAAAACAAGGTTTGTCCTCATCGAGTTGAATTTCATGCCGCAATACGACGGCGGTTCGTGGCTGGGCGACGTTCACGAAATTCTGACGGGTGATTTCGGTTTCTTTCTCGCCAATGCCACCGCGCCTCTGGTTCTCAACGGCCGGGCGTCAATGTGCGATGGTCTTTACGTGAATCCGAATTTAGTTCAGGAATGGACGGATCCGCGATTTTATTCAAATGCAACCAAGTGAAGCATTAAGCGCCAGCTCGCAGATCGCTGTCACCTTGGCCGGATTCGCCGGCGTCGTGGTCGCGTTTCGAAGCCGAGCGGTCCACCAGTGGTCCAAGCTCGACAAATTCCGATTAGAGATTCTGCTCAGCAATTCTGTGTTGCCGTTCATCCTGTCGATTTTGGCCATGGCTTTGATGGCCACGAATCTTCCGGAGCAGGCAATTTGGCGTTGGTGCAGCCTGATCGCATTCGTCATCACTGCTGCCAGAGGTCAGGTTCTGTCACGAACCTATCGAGCGTTTTCCCGTGAGGAGCTCAAAGCTTCAGGGAGCCGGCAATGGATTTTTTATTCAGCTTCTATTTTGGGAATCGCCGCGACGCTCTTGCAAATTTACAACGTCATCCGCGCGAAAACCTTCTGGCCCTTCTTTGCCATGATCGCGACCTGGCTGTGCTTGGGGATGGTCCAGTTTGTCTTGCTCGTCACCGCTCCCCACGACCAAAATCAACCCGATTGATTTGGTTACCGCATGGTGACTGTTCGTACCCACTCGACTCCAGAACGCAGCGTGGGCAAAGTGACTTCTCGATAATTACGAGGTCCGACGCGCGGTTCTCGACGGGCCTTTTGATTTGAGACACTAACTCAGGCGTTGTGATGCATCCGGGGCCGTCGGTGGAACCCGCTATTTGTCCGAGATTTTTGAATCCAAAACCGGCCCGTCTGCCGTTTTCGCGACTTTGCTCGAAAACGGCATGTGACCTTGCCGCTCGCTTACGATCCCGGAC
>JAICWQ010000089.1 GCA_025934755.1 Chthoniobacterales bacterium
AAGACAGATGATTGTTTCGTACTGCCTGACTTGCGCTCTGCCGCCGAGACCGAGGAAGAGGTGAACGGCAGGGAGCGGCGGGTCACCGAACCGCCAATGGCGATCGGGTTCAAACGCCGCTACCTTGGCCGGCGAGACCCAAACGCTCCGCGTCGGTTTTGAGTGCGGCGATCACGTTGGTGATGACGTTGTCCAGCGTGATTCCAAGTTGTTCGGCTCCGTGGACGATTTCTTCCCGGTTTACGGCGCGAGCGAACGCCTTGTCTTTCATTTTCTTTTTCACCGAAGCGAGCTCAACATCGTGGATGTTCTTGCTTGGCCTAACGAGTGTGACGGCTACGACAAAGCCACTGAGTTCATCGACCGCGCGCAGCGTTTTCTCCAGATTAGATTCGGGAACGATTCCGGAATAATCCGCGTGCGACAGAATCGCGCGGCAAATCTCTTCGCTCCAACCATTGTCGCGCAGCCAGTTCACTCCGACAAATGGATGACCTTGGGTGGGGCTACGCTCCGTGTTCGGATGTCTCTCGTAATCCATATCATGGAGAAGGCCGACCGCTTCCCAGAGATCGACATTTTCGCCGCGTTGTTGGGCGAAATATTTCATCGAGTCAGCCACGGCGTAACAGTGCTTGCGGAGACTTTCCGATTTCACCCAGTCGTGGAGAATCGTTAGAGCGCGGTTGGTCAGGTCACCCATAAAAATTAGCTAAACTTATGAGTTTCTTGTGAAAGAGAAAGATCGACAAAACGAATAGTTTAATGAACCTGAAACTCAATGAAACGCATCACCCTGGTTGCGGTCAGTTTATCAATTTTCTTCCTCAGTACTCGCCTGGCCCGAGCCGATGAGACCAAGCCCGCGTCATTGGATGATCTGAAAAAGCTTCCCATCACCTGTTTTGTTCCTTCGTACCTGCCGAAGGGATTCAAATTGAAAACGGCCGAGATCAACTATGACCAGGGTACCGATGAGAATGGCCAGTCCTACAAGGCTCCCGTTTACAGTATCGAATGGAGTGACGGAAAAGGAACGTTTTCGATTGAATCAGCGGCGGAAGGAATCGGCGATCGCAACATCATGGAAACCGAAGATTCGGAGGAAACAGAATTTCAGTCACCGCTCTTCGGCCGCGTTTATCTGATTTACACGCCTAAGGGAAGCGGAGATAGCGGGGAAAAGAAAGAGATCCTGACTAATTGGGTTGAGGACGAACAGATGGTGGCGGACCAGGCCAAAAGCAAAACGTGGCACGGCGAGCTCGGCCGGTTTCATGGCTTTACTGGACGGAAAATGACGGTGGCGGAATTTTCCAAAATCGTGAACTCGCTTCACCCGATCAAAGGGGACGCGAAAACGGCTTCGGCTCCGCCGCCGCTGAGAGTTCATCCGAAAATTTTCGACATGATTGACTGCTGGTTATCCGACTCGGAAAGTCCGGTCGTCACCGAGATCAATCTGGATGCGGTGGAGATGAACAAGAACGAGTTCGACATGGATGAAGTGAAGCCGGATGGAGAATGGACGCGCGCCCCGACTCCAAAACCTCAAGATGGCGGTTTCATGCGCTATCGCGTTCTGGGATTGAAGGGAAATACTTACACCGTCGAGTATCAGGAAAACGGCGGCGGCACGCTGACGACCGATTCCAAGATCGAATTCGTGATCGACAAGCGAACGATTCAGCGGGACGGCAAGCCGCTGACGATGCGAGTTCTGCGCGTAGTGTCTTACAAATCGAAGTGACGATCCATTCAAGCCGAGCACACTGTTCGAAACCGGGGAAAATCTTTAGCCACGAATGGACACGAATGAACACGAATCACAGAACAAGAGGCTCCCGTTTTTTCTCAAGCCAAATTCGTGTCTATTCGTGTCTATTCGTGGTTAGAATGACTTCCCATTCCTGACCGAGGCAATCGTGCGTGAGGTTTGCATTTCAACTGCGCGATCGCTAATTTGAGCGACGATGTCCTGCGCGAAGATCGATCCGGCGCTGCACCAGCCGCACAAACCGTCCTGGATTAAAGTACGGTTGCCTTCGAACCCGGTCTTTTTTTCAACCAAGGCGCTCATTTCGGATTTGCGACTGCACACCGTCTGTGAGAGCGCGCAGTGTCCAAACCGCTGGGAATGTTGGAGCCAGGGCACGGCTACGTTCATGATTGCGGGAGACCGTTGCACCCGGGCCTGCGGATTTTGCGCGGTGACAACGGCAAAGCCATTCGCGCTCGAGGAAGACGAACCGCAGCGCGTCGCGGAAGCGGTCCAGCGAATGAAATTGAAACACGTCGTGATCACCGCGGTGGCGCGGGACGATCTCGAAGACGGCGGTGCGAATCATTTTGCCCGGGTTATTCGCGCGATCCGCGATGCCGACCCTTCGATCATTATCGAAGTGTTGGTTCCGGATTTTCATGCGGACGATTCGTCTATTCAAATTGTGCTCGATGCCGGGCCGGAGATTTACAATCACAATATGGAAACGGTCGAGCGTCTGACTCCCCTGGTTCGCTCGCGAGCGAAATATCGGACGTCGCTGCAAGTACTTCGGTGGGCGAAAGAGCTTTCGCCAAAGACAGTGACGAAGAGCGGGATCATGCTTGGCCTGGGTGAAACCGAGCCTGAGATTTTTCAAACAATGGATGATTTGCGCGAGGTCGGTTGTCAGGTTTTGACGATGGGCCAGTATCTCCGTCCGACGCCGGACCATTTGCCGGTGGTTGAATTCATTACTCCGCAGCAGTTCGATCTTTACGGCGAGATCGCGCGAAAAAAGGGATTCGCACATGTCGCGTCCGGTCCGCTTGTTCGCAGCTCGTATCACGCAGCCGACTTTCATCCAGTTGCACGCTAAATGTGGGAGGGACCTGAGTGTCCCGAACTCCGTCCATTCTGTGAGCAGAGTCGCGGCAATGAGGCCGCTCCCACCTTGTTTTGATCTGTCGAACTGGCAGCAGTTTTGCTTGTCATCCCCTGTCTTTTTCAGGATTCAGGCAGATCAATGCGCAGAAATGTTGTCCTTGGCCCAACATGACACCGGAAAGCCAACCTAGAACGGCGGCCGTCGTTCCCGCTTACAACGAGGAGAAACACATCGGCGACGTCGTGCGGCGGACGCGGCAGAAACTCGACGAAGTTCTGGTGGTCGACGACGGCTCCGCCGATAAAACGGCCGACTGCGCGCGAGAAGCCGGCGCCGAGGTCATCGTTCACGAACAAAATCGCGGGAAAGGGGAGACGATCAAAACCGGATTGCGTCACTGGCTCGAGCGACAATTCGATTTCGTCATCATTCTCGATGCCGACGGCCAGCATCGGCCGGAAGAGATCGATCGGTTTGTGACAGCCGCGCTTTCGCCGGAAGAGCCGAAGTTGATTCTTGGCAATCGAATGAAAGATGTCTCTAGCATGCCGCTGGTCCGGCGGATGGTGAATCGCTGGATGAGTCAACAGATTAGCGCGCTGTGCCGGCAGGAAATTCCGGACACGCAATGCGGTTATCGCCTGTTACACCGGCAATTGATTCCGGAGCTTCTCGGAGGCGCGGCCCGGTTCGATTATGAAACCGAGATGCTGATCATCGCCAGCCGCAAAGGTTTTCGAATCGGATCGGTGCCCATTAGCACCGTTTACTCGGATGAAGTCAGCAGCATTCATCCGGTGCGAGATACCATCCGCTTCTTCAAATTGATGCGGCGGTACAAAAGGTAGGGGCGATTGTCCCCGATCGCCCGCGGGCCGTTGAGGGCAACCGCCCTACCTAAATCAGTCCGCGCTTGCGGAAGTCGCCGATGTTGCCGCCGCTGGAGCGCTCGATCATATCGACGGTGAACTTGAGCAGACAGACTTCCCACGCGTCATCGACTCCCTGAATCACCGCGCTAAGGTGATCGTCACGATGCTGCACGTAGGATTTTGTCCGCTCGATCACCGATTCAATCGGATCGCGAAACATTTGTTCGGTGACGTCGGTCTTGCGAAACTGAAATCCGTAGCGAAGAACGGCGAAATTCTGAGCGCGTTCACGAAGTTGTTCGGCATAGCGTTGCGCCTTTTCGCCAAAACCTTCGAGCAACAACCGGCTGAAATGGTCGGGAGTAAGAATTTGCGGACGATCGGCGTGAATTTTTCCGTCGCGAACCCGGACTTCGTTGGCGCGGTCCATCAGTTCCGAGATCAGATAAAAACGGAAGCTGGTCGTGCCGAAGGTGGCGATCTTTTGCTCGGGAGCGAGGATGACCTGGGTATTTTCAATCGCGTAGTGAAAATCGTCTTGCTTCATTGCTTCGCGAAAGGTAGCGGCGGTTGACCTCAACCGCCACTGACGATTGAACGCCGCAAACGCGGGTAGGGGCGATTGGCCTCAATCGCCCGCGGGCGTTGGGGCCACGGCCCTACCTAATCCAAGGCTGACGCTTCAAAGGCGCAGCTATCGATCGCCCGAACCCGGGCCGATCGCCAACGGATGACGGCTTCGGCGGTGAAAATCGCGAGCGCGATCCAGATCAAAACAAACGTGACAAGACGTCCACGGGTGAATGGTTCGTGGAAAAGAAACACGCCGAGGAAAAACGAGCCGATCGGAGACAGGTATTGCAGAAACCCCACCGTGATCAGGCGAAGATGTCGCGTCGCATAGCCGAACCAGAAAAGCGGTACGGCAGTCACAACTCCGGTGCTTACGAGCAGGATCGATAACCACCATCCGGCCTGGGTGAAAACGAGCGAATGGGTGTTTTGAAGATAAACGAGAAAAAGGATGGCGAGAGGGAGCAGTAAGATTGTTTCGATGAACAAACCCGGGATCGCGGCAGTTCCTGATTTTTTTCGGAGCAATCCGTAGAGTCCGAATGAAAGACAAAGAGAAACCGCGATCCAGGGAAACCGGCCGTAACCGAAAGTGATATTGACCACACCAAGCAGCGCGAGCAAAACGGAGATCAACTGCAAGCGGGTAAGACGTTCCCGAAGAAATAGGGCGCCGAACAGCACGTTCATCAACGGCGTCATAAAATAACCGAGGGAGGTTTCGATGACGTGCCCGATGTTCACCGCCCAAATGAACAGGAACCAATTTGTGGCAATGGCCGCACCACCGGTGAGACAATAAATCAGCGCGGGTCGAGAACGGATGTTCGCAACGACTTCATCCCAGCGGCCTTGCCAACTTAGGACGAGCGAAAGAAAAATTGTCGTCCAAACAAAACGGTGGGCCAGGATCTCGGTTGCAGGAACCGAGGCGATCAATTTCCAATAGACGGGAATCAATCCCCAGGTCGTGAAACAAGCGATGCCGGCGATGAGCCCTAATGTTTCATGGGATTTCGCCGTGGATTCATTTTTCGCGACCGGCATTGCGATCACTAAATCGGTTGTAGAGGCGCTTGTGCCAAGCGCCTATTTATTTAGGTCGGCGTTTGAGATCAAACGCCGCTACAACTCGTTGCGACGTGGCTGCAACTATTTTTGCCGTACCAAGGACTTGTAGGCGCCGTAGCCCTCACCGTCCATGTCTTCGATCGGAATAAAATACAACGCAATTGAGTTCACGGCGTAACGTCTGCCAGTCGGCGTCGTTGTATCCTGAAAGACGTGACCGAGATGCGCGTGGCTTAACGTTGTCCGGACTTCGGTCCGCTGCATACCGCTCGAATTATCCGGCTGCTCAGTAAGGACGTCAGGCGAAATCGGTTTGGTAAAACTTGGCCGCCCGGTCCCGCTATCGAATTTGTCGGCCGAGGAAAACAACGGCTGGCGGGTGATGATGTCGACGTAAATGCCGGGACGAAAATTGTCGAAAAGTTTGTTCTTAAAAGCTGTCTCGGTGCCGTTTTCTCTTACAACATGATATTGTTCCGGGCTCAGACGCTTGCGCAAGGTCGCGTCATCCGGAACCGGACGATTCGGATCGAATCCGGTCATCTGCTCCTTCACGGCGTGAGCAAAAAAAACGAAATAACCGATCACCCCAAAAGCCACCGCAGCGACCATGATCCCGATAGTGATGCTTATGCGGGAGGTGTCACTGTTCTGGATTCTACCGCCGTTCATGTGCGACCTTCGCCCCGGTAGTGAACCAAAAAGGCGCGGGCGACGTCACTCCTTTTTTTCGAAGGCCGGGAGCCTCGGGGGAATGTGCTCCTCCCACTTGGGACTTGGGTTCGAATGGACAATGCGTCTCAGGCTGGCTATTGCCGTAACAAATCAAAGATAGGAACTTTGGAAATAGCCCAGCCTTTTAAGGCTGGAGTTAATTTGATAGTACATCGACCGAGTCCCGGCAGGGACGAAAGGAGTTCTCCCCATGCATTCATTCATCAACGTTTACATCCATTGCGTTTGGTCTACAAAAAATCGAGCACCCGCATTGCATTCCAAGTTACGTGAGCGGCTGTGGCCGTATCTCGGTGGTATTGCCCGTGAAAACAAAATGAAGGCGCTAGCAATCGGCGGAGCGGCCGATCACGTGCATGTCCTCTTCTCGCTCGAAGCCACCATTTCTATTTCGAAAGCAGCACAACTTTTCAAAGGTAATTCCTCGAAATGGATTCACGATACGTTTCCCGAGATGCGTTCGTTTGAATGGCAACAAGGTTATGGCGCATTCGGCGTTGGTGTTTCCAAGGTCGACGGGACGATCGCGTACATTGGAAATCAAGGGGAACACCATCGAACACGAACTTTTCGAGAGGAATTTGAAAGGATGCTGCGTAAGCACGGCTTTGACTTCGACGAAGCGATGCTCGGTTGAAATTCTTCCGTCCCTGTCGGGACTTGCGTTAATTACACAATGTTTTTCCCAGCGCTAAAGCGCTGGGCTATTGTCGCAAAACAATTAAAGACATTCAATTTTGAATCGCCCAGCGTTTTGACGCTGGGATTGATAATTACCTCAAAGGCCAAATCCGCGAGGACGAAAGAGCTATTCTATCGAAGCGCTTGCTATTTTCGCTTCATCCAACTGCGGTAAAGGATGGCTATTTTGTCTTTTCGAAAAGGGGGAGGAAGCGTTCGTAACCTTCTTCTTTTAACTTCTCAACCGGGATGAATCGCAGTGCAGCCGAGTTGATGCAATAACGCATGCCGCCCTTATCGCTTGGCCCGTCGTCGAAGAGGTGGCCAAGATGCGACTCGCTTTTGCTGCCCCGAACCTCCGTTCGCTCCATCCCGAACGTTTTGTCGGTTTTTTCGGTGACGTGTCCGTTTTCGATTGGTTTGGTGAAACTTGGCCAACCGCTGCCACTGTCGAATTTGTCGAGCGACGTAAACAACGGCTCGCCGCTGACTACGTCGACATAAATTCCGGGTTTATGATTGTCCCAATACTCGTTGCGGAATGGCGGCTCGGTGCCGCATTGCTGGGTGACCCGGTATTGTTCGGGGGTCAGTTTCTTTTTCAGTTCGTCAGCTGCCGGTTTGTCCGATGTTGGATTGGTCGATGATTGAGTTGTCATAGAAGTTATGGTCGATTGGGCGAGGGGGGCTGTCGGGCTCTGGCCCCGCGCCCGGCTAAGAAAAAGGATCACGCCGAGGAGCGCGATAAACACCACGGCGCAGACAATTAACATTCCGCGCGGGGAAGGCGGCGGGCGCTTTGGTAATTGGATCACAGGTGAAAATACGACAATTTATGGCCGGCAAAAGTTCAATCTGGAAGTGGGGCGGCGAGACAAGAGGTCAGCGATCACCGGTCAGCGGTCACAGGTCACAGATCACAGATCACCGGTCAGCGATCGCAGGTCAGAGATCAGCGGTCCAGTCACGAATCACAAGTCAGCTATCTGACCGGTGACTTCTGACTTGTGATCTCTGGCGCAGCGGCTTTAGCCGCTGCGACCCGCTTCCGGCACTTGGATGTAGCGGCGGAAAACCAGCAGCCCAATTGGAGCCATCGATGCGGCCAGCGCAAAAATCAGCCACATCATCGCGGGGCGACATTCACCGTGTTCGGGGCAGAACGCCGCCAATATCCATCCGCTGGTCCCGATCAGAAGTTTGCCGACCAGGAACGGAATGTAGGCCAGCGCGCCGTAAGAAGCTTCCTGGCCCGGTGGCGCGATGGACGCGGCGTATTCGTAAACCCGCGGCGAATAAAAAGCTTCGCCAACCGAAAACACCGTCAGATAGAGCGCCGACATAATATAATACGGATGAATTGCGCCGGTCAGTCGCAGATAACCGTGGCCAAGCGCGCCGCCGATCACGCTGTTAGCGGCGGGAACGAACCAATCCGCCGGCAACGCCATGATGAAAACTCCGGCCGCGCAAATCACGCTCCCGATAATTACAATGCGATACGACGCGATGCGCTGGGTCAGCGCGCCGACCACCGGCGCGAGAATAATGATGAGGATGGCGTTGATTCCGGCCAGTTTGCCCACCGGCGCGTGCAATCCCATTTCGCGATCCCCGAACTTCGGGAACACGTAATCCAATTGAAGAAAGATCGCTTTCAGGAACCCAATGAAAAGAAAGAAGAGGAGAAGTCGATAAAATCCAGGTTGCCCGATCAGGCGCCGGAAAAGCACGACCGTGTCATTCGCACCTTTTTGCACATTTCGTGCGATGCGCGTTGAAAGCGCCGCCCCTGGCTCTCGATTCTTCGCCTTTTCGGTACGGTCCCGCCGCAGCAGATAGATGACCGGAAACAGCGCGATCTCCAAAATCAGACTGGCAGCGAACAACTGTTCATGCGGCGTCGGCTGAAATCCTCCAATGCTCAAATGGAGATCGAGCGATCGGATGAAATCAAAAACGTAACCGGCGATGAGGTAACCGACGTTCATCAGGGCGTAGATGATCGAAAACGAGATTGAACGTTGAGCAGTGGTGGAATAAATCCTGGTGGCCGCCAACAGAACCGGCGTGCCGAGCGCTTCACCCACCGCGAGCGGAAGCAGGCCGGCTACGAGCGCCAACGCCGGATTTTTGGTGAGCACCATCACGGTGCGTGCAAAAGTGCAGATTCCGACGCCGATAAAGAATGTTCGACGCAACCCGATCGCGTCGGTAAGCGAACCGGCCAACAAGGTGAAAACCGTCATGGCCGGCGCCCAAATCCAGCCGACTAGCGCGCCGGCAGCTTGATCGCTGAAGCCGAGATCTTTGGATAACCACAACACCATCGTTTTGTTGGTGATCGAGTAGGCGGTGTAGATCAACAGTTTGATCAGGAAGGTGAGCCAAAGCTCGCGCCGCGCGCTTGCCAGCACGGTGAACTTGGCGATAAATCCGAGGAGGCCGTCTCGTGGCGGCAGCGGAACGATTTCTTCGGCCGCGATTGGCGCGTTCTGTTTAGATGTTTCAGCCACGAGTAACGATGTCGACCTTGCGCTACAAATGGGTCCGCGTCGAATCAGCTTTTACGTTCCGGCTACGGTATCCGCAATAAAGCCGCTTGTAATTTCGTGCAGACCAGCATAATTCGTTAGGCCAGCTTAGCGATTGCATTTTCGTTTACACCCAGCCAACCTAAACCCATGAAATACATGCTCACTTGGACCGAGCGTCCACAAGGATCACCGATAGAATATGAGAACGCCCAGAAACGAATCCTGGAGGTTTTCACGCAATGGAAGGCCCCGGCGAACTTCAAGATTGAGTTGTTCGTCATTCGAGTGGGCGACTGGGGAGGATATATGATGCTGGATTGTGATGATCCCACGGCGGTCCATAAGTTCTGCTCGATGCTGCCTGCGTTTGTCTTTGAAGCGCGTCCGGTGATTCCAATCGAAGATGCGGTGCGGGTCGAATTGGAATCGATCGCCTTTCGCGATGGTCTCAAGGCCAGGTAAAAAACGCTAACCAGGCGAAGGATGAGGGTTGAAGGTTGAAGGCTGAAGGCTGAAGGAAACGAGCAGCTCTTTTGCTCGTTAGGCCGGTGAGCGCTTTTACATCTGATCAAACGGTGAAATAATTTTCCGGATGGAAAAGGCTGATTTTTCGGGACGCGTCGCTGTTGTCACCGGCGCCTGGCGAGGTTTGGGGCGGGCTGTCGCCGAGCGTCTGCACGAGCGCGGCGCCTCGGTCGCGGTGAATGTCCGCAACCGCGATCGCGCGGAAACGCTGGCGAAGGAAATCGGCGAGGACGGTTTTGCCGTGCCGGGCGACGTGACGGCGGACGGCGTCCCCGATGAGATCGCGCGCCGCACCCTCGAACGCTTCGGTCGGATCGACATTCTCATTAACAATGCCGCGCTTCCGTTGTCGACACGCTTTGCCGATTTGACCGCCGAAGAATGGCGCAAAGCGATTGAGGTCAACCTCACCGCGCCGTTCCTAATGACGAAAGCCGTTCTTCCGGCAATGCGCGCGCAAAATTACGGACGCGTCATTAACATCTCGTCCTCGGGCGGTCGAATGGTGAGCACGCTGGGTGGCGCGCATTACACCGCATCGAAAACCGGGCTCCTCGGACTAACGCGCGCGGCGGCGAAAGAGCTTGGCAAGTTCGGCATCACCGTGAACGCCGTCTGTCCAGGCATGATTGATACCGAGTTGACGCGCGAACATGCTTCGGACGAGTTGCTGGAACGTCTCGCCGCGACCTATCCCGTGCCGCGTCTCGGAACTGCCCTCGAAGTCGCCGATTTGATTTGCTTCGCCGCCTCCGAGGCAGCCGGCTATATCACTGGCGCGTCTCTCGACATCAACGGGGGCGACTTGATGATGTGATTTCGGGAAGGGATGAAGGATGAAGATTGATGTCGGAGCAGAGGTCACAAGTCACAGGTCACATATCAGTTCGTCCATCGTGGGAGTTCTCCACTGGTTGATTTTCGTTAGGCCATGAATATTTCGGACAATAAAACACCAAATCAGCCGCAATACTCGGCAAGGTGGGTGATTATGTTGCGACGATTTGGTCGCTTGCTCTTTTTGCTGGCGATAATTGGGATCGGGGTAGAGACATTGATTTGCGTTTCCGGTCATAAGATTGTGCCGGTGATTCCGTGGCTGCCGGCCATTCCGAGTTTGGTCTATTCAGTCGGAGCAATCTTTATCCTGTGTGGCGCAGGCCTTTTTTTCCAACGCACCGTAGTAGTGTCTTCGATCGTACTCGGCATGGTGATGATACTGTGCGGACTGGCGTTTGATCTGCCGCGACATCCCGATCTTATGAGCGCGCCGTGGCGGACCAATGTGCTCGAACCAATCGTCATTGGCTGCCTGGGGTGGCTTGGATTTGGATTGGGCGAAATTCCGGGATGGCTTACCCGGACAAGTCGCTATCTTCTTGCGTTTGCGCTCATCGTCTTTGGCATCGCGCACTTTCAGATTCTCCCCCTCATTGCCAGCATGGTGCCCGGATGGATCCCATGGCACTGGTTCTGGACTGTTTTCTTCGGCGTCGTATTTATTGCCGCGGGCGTAAGTTTCGCCACTGGATTTCTGCAGGGGTCGGCAGCTTTAGGCGCGGGACTGATGTTCTCTCTCTGGCTTCTAACAGTTCATCTACCGCCTCTTCTTCGCGCGACCCAAGATCCGGACAAATGGTCGGATGTGTTTATTGTCGTAGCGCTTTGGGGAGGCTTTTGGGCTATCGAAGGATGAAGGATGAAGGATGAAGGATGAAGGATGAAGGATGAAGGATGAAGGGCGCATCACTCACAGCAATAGAAAGAAACTTAGATGAAAGGCGTTGAAGGAAAAAAGTTGTCAGCAAAACAGCGGGAAGAACTACTCAAAACGTTGAAGGCCCGTTTCGAGAAAAA
>JAICWQ010000158.1 GCA_025934755.1 Chthoniobacterales bacterium
ATTCGAATGCGTCCTGGATCAGCTCGCACCGCGAAACGCCGTCCACCGGCCACAAAACCTCCACGACGTCGAATCGAAAGACCACGTCGGGATTATCGAGCAGACGCAGCCAGGCCAGCCCGCCTTTCGAGACCCGCATCTGTTTTTCGCGACCGATCGCATCCATCGGTCGGCCGAAATCCTCTCCGCGCCGCGTTTTGACTTCGACAAAAACGAGCGTTTCATCGTGGCGGCAAATAATGTCGATCTCGCCGCCGCCTCGCGATTTGAAGTTGCGATACAGAACTTTGTAGCCGCGACTGCGCAGGAAGCGGCAAGCTTCCGTCTCGCCGCGCGCGCCGCGCCGGAGATGTTCAGGATATTTCTTGGAGCGCGAGAAGCGGTTGCGCCACCGGCTCGAAAGAGCGGCGATGGATCGGACAGGGTCCAAATTCATGGAGTCTGGAGAGATGAAGCTCGGTGCTATAGCCCTTGTGCTGGTCGAAACAATATTCGGGAAATTGCGCGCAGAAGTCACGCATGATTCGGTCGCGGGTGACTTTCGCAATCACGCTGGCTGCTGCAATGGTCAAGCTGTAGCAATCGCCGTCGATGATCGCGGTCTGCGGCAATGGAAAAGGAAAAACCGGCAAACCATCGACCAGCACGTGTTCAGGTGGAACGGTGAGCGCACCAAGCGCAATTCGCATGGCTTCGTGTGACGCGCGCAAAATGTTGATCCGATCGATCTCAAGGTGATCGACAATTCCGACACTCCATGCGATTTCGGCATTGGCAACGAGCTCGCCGTAAATTTCGTCGCGACGTTCGGGCGAGAGCTGCTTCGAATCGTTCAGCTTCCGGTGCCGGAATCTTTCGGGCAACACGACTGCGGCTGCGACGACGGGTCCGGCCAGGGCGCCGCGACCTGCTTCATCAACGCCGGCAATTCGAACGACGCCGGTAGCGCGCAATTTCTTTTCGTGTCGAAATCCGCAACGGCGGCGCATCGCCGCCAAAATACTGAAATGCTGAAAACTGAAAAGCTGAAAGTCCGGGCCGGACTGATTTCAGGGTGTCAGCGTTTGAATTTCAGCGTTTCGTTCGCGAGGCTACTACTCGCGAACAGTGGTCGCTTCCTTGCCTTTGCGGCGTCGGAGATAATTCAATTTCGCGCGCCGGGCTTTGCCTTCGGTCTCGACTTCGATTTTGGCAATGCGCGGCGAGTTTGTTGGGAAAACGCGTTCGACGCCTTCCCCGTAAGAAATTCGGCGGACGGTGAACGTTTCGTTGAGCCCGCGGCCTTTGCGACCAATCACGATGCCGGTAAAGACCTGGATTCTCTCTTTATCTCCCTCAACCACACGGGTATGGACCCGGACACTGTCGCCTACCTTAAACTTGGCGCCGTCGGTTTTCTGCTGTTCCTTTTCAATGATATCGAGAATGCGGTTCATAAGCGATTACCTCGGGGTTTTGGGACGGGAGCGAGACTTTGCAACAGATCAGCAAAATTGCAAACCGCCGCTATCATTTAGCAAGTTAACGATTTAGAGATTTAGCGATTCAACAGGAAGAAAATCGTTAAATCATTGAATCGCCAAATCGCTAAATGAGTTTATCTTCGGCCCCTTCGCGCTCGTAGCTCAACTGGATAGAGCGTTGGCCTCCGAAGCCAAAGGTTGTGGGTTCGACCCCCGCCGGGCGCAGTGGATCGAGAATCAGGCGACCGCTGAGACTTGCAATGCTTGATTTGCTGCTTCGAGCTCGACGATTTTCTCGCGCAGTTCCTCCGTTCGCTCGCGGACTGCTTCTTCCAAAGCAGCCCGTTGGTTTCGGAGAACGACATTGAGACGGCGAGTTTCCAATAGGTTTCGAATTCGCAACAGCGCTTCGGTTTGACTTACCGGTTTCACCAGAAAATCGGTCGCGCCGGCTTCCAGCGCGCGGGCCTTCGCTTCCTCGGTAATATCGGCTGTGAGCACCACAATTGGCAAAAACCTCTCCGAAATATCGGCCCGCAACGCTTCCAGAACGGCGAAGCCGTCCAAGTCAGGCATGATCAGATCGAGAAGGATGAGATCGGGATCAAATGCGGCGCAGGTTTCGAGCGCTTTGAGCGAATCGGTGATGCCCGTGACCCGGCTGTATCCTTGGCGCTCAAGAAGCTCCTGTAAGAGCCTGGTCGACAGTTGATCGTCATCGACGACCAGAATCTTCATCCGATGCAGCTCGGGTTCCGAAATCATTGCCGGCTAAGGGCAGCACAATTCGTTCCGGCGGATTTAAAAAGTGACGAGTGAGGTGCGACGAGTGACGGGAAAAAAGTGAATGCGAGCTGGTCAACTCGTCATCAATCAGCTGCCTGCCAGGCCCTAGCCTTGGCGAAGGGTGATCACTGGCAACCCGATCCGCGGAGCCGAGCCTCCTTACGCCAGAGCTTCGATCCGGGTGAGCAAATCTTTTTTGCTCGTCATGCCGGTGACCTGATCGCGCAGCTGTCCGTTCTTGAAAAACAGGAGCGAAGGAATCGCCCGGATGTTGTACTTGAACGACAAACTTTGGTTTTGATCGACATTCACCTTCGCGACCTTAACTGCGTCGGCTTTTTCGCGGGCAATTTCGTCGAGCAACGGCGCGATCAACTTGCAGGGTCCACACCATTCCGCCCAAAAGTCCACCAGCACTGGTTTGTCGCCATTGATTTCGCGATCGAAGTTTGATTCGTCGAGATTGATTGTCGCTGAGTTGTCGGTAGCCATCAGGAAAGATAATTCCAAATCTGCAAAATTAAAACCGCCGCTGAAATTGCGACCAATCCCCAGCAAAGCGGCATCGGAATGTCGTCGATCTGCATTTTCGGCGCCGGTTGTGGCGGGGGCGCCACCATAACCTTGGTCACCGGAGTTTCAGCCGGCGGTAAGGCAATCAACGGCTGAGTTTTCTTCATCTCGACCGCAGGTTTCACTGGCGGATCCGGCAGCACGGTGATTCGCGCCGTCTCTTTTTTGGGTGAGTGCGGCGTCATCGGCGCCGGCATGGCAGCCGCAGCCGCTCGGACCGGGGACGGCGAATCGGGAGCAGGCGGAGGGTTGGGCGGTGGGCGGGTTGGCAGTTGTATCCGCACTGTCTCGCGGCCGGGAGATTGGGATGCCGCAGGCTTAGCCGAGGGCGAAACCATGATTCGCACCGTTTCTTTTTTGGGTTCGCTTGAATCGGCCATGCGAGGTCGGACGTTCAATGAATACCCTGCCCGACGCCGGCAATTTTGTCACTTCCGAAGTTGGTGTGATGAGAATTTTTTTGGCGGCTAGGCCAGCAAATCGTAACCGCGCGCGGCAACGATCCGCTTTGTCACGAATTGTCCGACCGGCTCCGGTTTCGACAAAATGACGCGTGTGTCCACTTCGGGCGCATCTGCTTCGGTCCGCGCAATCAATGGCTGATCGATCAGTAACTTCAAGTCCCGGCCTACCTTCGCCGCTGCGATCTCGTGCGCGATCTTTTGCTGAATCGACATCGCAGCCCGGTAACGCGCATTTTTAACTTTTGCCGGAATTTGTCCCGGCATTTTGGCGGCGCGCGACCCGTCTTCCCGGGAGTATTTGAAAATTCCCAGTCTCTCGAATCGCACGCGCTGGATAAATGCCAGCAAGGATGCGAATTCTTCGTCCGTCTCAGCGGGAAAGCCGACGATGAAGGTGGTCCGCAATGCCACCTCTGGAATTCCCGCGCGAAGTTTGCCGATCAAATTCTCGATATGCTCCCGGGACGTTTCCCTCCGCATCCGGCGCAACATCGATTCATGAATGTGTTGAAGTGGAATGTCGATGTAGCGCGCGACTTTGTCGCAGTCGGCAATGGTTTCAATCAACTCGTCGCTCCAATGCGCGGGGTGCGTGTAGAGAAGTCTCACCCAAAAATCACCCTCCATTTTCTGGATCTCCCGAAGCAACCGGCAAAGGGTGGGACCGCGGTTGGAATCGACGGGCTGACGCGGACCGGCTTTTTCCTCCCACAAGTCCATCCCGTAATAAGTCGTGTCCTGACTGATCAAATTGAATTCGCGAACTCCTTCCGCAACCAAACCGCGGATTTCCGCCAGGACTGATTCAATCGTCCGACTGCGGTGCTTGCCCCGCATTTGTGGAATCACGCAGAAACTGCACGGATGGTTGCAGCCTTCGGCGATTTTCACATAAACCGAGTGCGACGGAGTTAGTCGAAATCGCGGGGTGTCGTAATCGGGGATGTAAGTGGGACGGCGGTCGGCAAACAAAGGATCGACATCAGCATCTTCTGAACTGAAGGTTGGAAGTTGGACGTTGGACGTTGAACTTTTTCTCAAAAGTTGCTTCGCGATTTCTCCCAGCTTCGGGACTTCATCCAACCCGATGAAGGCGTCGACTTCCGGCATTTCCTCGCGCAATTCGCGAGCGAACCGTTGCGACATGCAGCCGCTCACAATCAGTTTTTGTCCGGGACGCTTGCTTAAACCACGCGCTTGATGGGCAGTTAGGATCGCATCGACCGATTCTTCCTTCGCCGAATCGATGAAGGCGCAGGTGTTTATCACCAGAACGTCCGCGTCGTCAGCTGACGACGTGATTTCCATCCCTTGTTTTAACACGCTGCCCAGCATGATCTCCGCATCGACGAGGTTTTTGGCGCAACCGAGGCTGATCATGCCGACTTTCGGTCTGGAGGCGACGCTGTTGGCGTCCCGATTTGGCAAGGGAAAACTCACAGCTTCCCCTGCAGAAGGTGTCGATGTTCTACTCACTCCGGGCTTACTCGACGCTGACGTCTTCGTCGTCACCGCTTACCGGTTTTCCGTTTTTCGTAATGCGAACGGCATCCCGGTCCAAAACGCGCACGGTGATTTTTTGTCCGCGAAATTCGACAGGGCCGTCGGCCGGTGAAATCCAGCGTTCGTAGGCGGGCTGCTGCGATTCGTTGTCCACCACCACCTTGACGTAGGTTTTCTTGAGCGGTTTGATCGCAACCTGATTAGGACCTTGTGCTTCCGTCGCTTTCTCTGTCGTTTTTTGAGCGGCGACCGCTTTAGCTAACTCCTCCGGCTTCACCGGTTCAGCGCGGCGAACTTCGGGTTCTTTCGTCGGAGCAGCGCTCGCCTTTGCAACCGCAGGCGAAGTGTTAACGAACTGCGGCCCGAGAGGCGTTGGCGCCGGAGTAGAAACTGCCGCTCCCGGTTTCTTGGTAGCTTCAACCATTGCCACGGGGGCCTGGGAAGGTGCGCGGGATGGGACTTGCGCGACGGGCGAAGGCGTGTGCGATGAGGCTTGCACGACAGGTGAAGGGGCACGCGACGGCGCTTGCACTACTGGCGCAATTGACGGGGCAGCGGTTCGCGCTGGAGCAGCCGATTGAGCAGGTTGCTGCGCTTCGGATGAGGTCGGTTGCGGAACGCCCACCATTTGATGCGGCGAAATTCTTTGGATATTCAAAATCAATCGCATGGCCACGAAGCCCACCACGATTACCCCGATCGCAATCAACAGTGGAAAGGGTGAAGAACGGTCCCGAGTCCGGGGCGCTCGAACGGTGGTCGGTGGCCGGGAGGGCCGAACCCGCCGCGGTTTCGGCGCCGGCTGGTCTTGCAAATAAGAATAACCGTCCACCGTGACTTGCTGCGAGGTTTCGAATGCGTCCAGGTACGGCGTAACATCCACGTCGAGAAACTTTCCGTAGATCAAAAGAAAACCTTTCGCGTAAGCCAGGCTCGGGAATTGCGAAAAATCGTCGGCCTCGATCTCGGCCAGCCGCGACGGACGGATTTTGGTCAGACGCGCCGCTTCATCGAGGGTAAGCCCACGAGCGATTCGCGCGTCTTGAAATTTCTTGCCCAGACCTTCAATTGTCATGACGGGTTTGCCGGCTAAACGGCGGCATCGAGATCGACCAGAATCTCTCGCGGTTTGGCGCCTTCGCCGGGACCCAAAATACCGCGCTGCTCCAGAATATCAACGATGCGCGCGGCCCGGGTGTAGCCCAATCGCAGCCGTCTTTGCAAGAGCGAGGTCGACGCGCGCTTTTCCTGTCGAATGATCTCCAGGCATTTCTCGACCAACTCTTCGTCTTCCTCGCTGACTTCTTCTTCGGTTGAACTGGAAGCGGCTTGAAGTTTTTCGCGCATCGCGGGGTCGAAGGCCGGCTGGCCCTGCGCCGAAACGAATTCCACCAGTTGTCGAATTTCTTCATCCGTGACCAGCACGCCTTGGGCGCGAATCAATCGCGACGCGCTCGGTGGCAGGTAAAGCATGTCGCCCTGGCCGAGCAAACGGTCCGCCCCGTTTTCGTCAAGAATCACCCGGCTGTCGATCTTGCTTGCGACCTGAAACGCGATCCGGCTGGGAATGTTGGCCTTGATTACCCCTGTGATCACGTCCGCGCGCGGGGTTTGAGTAGCGACAATCAAATGAATTCCAGCCGCGCGCGCCATTTGGGTGATCCGGGCGATCGCGCTCTCGACATCAGCCGGCGCCGTTTGCATCAGATCCGCCAGCTCGTCGATCACGACGACGATATAAGGAATTTTTTCCGGGATCGGAATTTCCTCTTCGCGCGGAACTTTAATTTCCCCGGATTGCTGCTCCGGCGATTCACCAACTTCCGCCGCCGTTTTCTTTTTCGGGCGCGCGTTGAAGCTGATGATGTTTCGGACACCGACCCGCGCGAACATTTTGTAACGGCGCTCCATCTCA
>JAICWQ010000082.1 GCA_025934755.1 Chthoniobacterales bacterium
CGCAAAACTTCCGCGAAGACGTCACCGCGAATGGCGTGATCAACAGTTCCGATATTTCTCTGGTGCAATCCCAATCAGGGACAGGTCTGCCATGAGCGCGTTTCAGGGAAGGCAATGGGTATTCTGGATGAACTAGCGAGAGCGCTATGGAATCGGTTTATCCCTTAGTTTTCGAGGAAACACGTCCGCCCGCGCGCAACTTTTCGATTCATACCAAGAAAATTAAGGGAGGGAGCGATGCGCAGGCATCGAGTGCTTGGTTATTATATCGCAGTTTTCGGTTTCGCAGTTACGTCGATGGCGTTTGGGTCGAGTGTTTTGGGTTCGGCCCAGACATCCAGAAATTTCGGTAAGGCAAGGCAACCTGGGCTGACTCATTTGGCGATAAGGTCGTCTTCAACACCGGCGAGATCGACATCGATATCAACTCAAACGCCGGCGAGCGCGCTCCAGACGAATCTGCCCAGCTTCAATTCTCCACCGAGTTATTCCGTCAGTGGTAACAACGTCGGCGAGAGCGGCATGTACTCGATGGTGCATGCGGATTTCAACGGTGACGGCATTCCCGATTTGGCCAGCGTTGGATTTTATTGCGCGCGTCCGAGCAATGGAACGGCCGCTATTTTTCTTGGCAAGGGCGATGGAACGTTCAATGCGCCGCTCTACACCCCGGCCGGTCAATGTCCGGGCGTGATTCACACCGCTAAATTACGCGGCCCGAATGCGCCGAATGATTTGCTCACGATCGATGCGGCGGGAAACAAGCTCTGGCTGATGCTCGGCAATGGCGACGGCACATTCGCGGCGCCGGTTCAGGTGGATCCTGGATTCGGCGTGAACGACGTTACGGTGGGCGATTTCAACGAGGACGGTAAACCCGATCTTGCCATCGCGATTGCGAACACGGGCGCGCCGGTTGTCGTTATGTTGGGCAACGGCGATGGGACATTTCAGCCAGGAACGCCGCAATCAGTGGCGGGCGCGGTATGGGAAGTTTCCACCGGCAAATTCACCGTCACGGGGCACATCGATCTGCTCATGCGATTCGAAGACGGAGTTTATGTCGCGCGCGGACTCGGTGACGGGACTTTTCTCCCCGCACAAATGATTTGGCAGGAACCGAACACGATCATCGCCGTCACGCCGCCGGGTCATATTGCGAACGGACTCCAAGACCTCGCAGTCGGCGATTTCAATCATGACGGAAATCTCGACATTGCGATCGATTCGTTCGGTTCGCGGGTCGACATTTTGCTCGGCACCGGAACAGGCGGGTTCGTGCCTGCGCCGGTTCCAACTTATCTGACAACGGACAACCAAACTGGCTTCGGTGGCGGCATGATCGAGGCGGCGGATCTGCGCGGCACCGGGAACGTCGATCTGGTGATGAGCACCGGTTACGCCGCGACCACCGTGATCATGTATTCGAACGGCGACGGCACGTTTCAGACGCCCGTGACTTATCCCGCGCCGGAATTCGACGACGCCGTGGTGGCGGTTGCAGATTTCAATAGCGATGGCAAACCGGATATTGTGGTTGGAAGCGAAGGCGGCGAGAGCGTCGGCGATCCCAATTTTATAACGGTGATGTTGAACAAGCCAGCTGGGTTCGATCCACCGCCGGCACAGTTCGTCGTGACATCGCCGGCTGATCAGGCGCAGGCGGAAAATCCAATCGGTGTCGCGCTTGGCGATTTGAATGGGGATGGCAAGCTCGATCTCGTCGTTTCGTTGTGGGGCGGTGATTTTGGTCCGATTATCGACGGAAAAATCCCCAACCCGCCGCAGGTGAATCCGCAGACACAGCAGGTCACTACGCAGGGCTCGGTTGCGGTCTTGCTCGGTAACGGCGACGGCAGTTTCGCTGCGCCGCATTATTTTCTCGTCGGTACGCGCCCGATTGCTCCGAAGATTGTCGATCTCACCGGCAACGGCAAAAAGGACATCGTTGTCGCGAACGCGGTGACCAACACGATTTCGCTCTTGAAAGGCAACGGTGACGGGACTTTCCAAGCCGCGATTGATCTTCCCTCGGGTACGGCGCCGAACACGGTCGCGATTGCCGATCTAAATGGCGACGGCAAACCGGATATCATCGCGACAAATAATGGCGATCAAACCGTCGGTGTTTATTTGAACAACAGCGCGCCGGGAAATCTCAACTTCGCTGCTCAAGTTACTTATCCGGTCGGTCTTTACCCTTCAGGACTCGTGGCGCGCGATCTAAATGGCGACGGCAAGATCGACATTGTCGTGTTAAACAACGGCGACGTTTTTACACCCAGTTCGCCAACGACCGTCAACGTGTTGCTGAACAATGGCGATGGCACTTTCGCGGTTCAGCCGCCGCAAACGGTTTGGAATTTCAACGGCGGCGATGCGATCGAGGTTGGCGATTTCAGTGGTAGCGGCCGGCTCGATCTGGCGGTTGCGAATTTTTCATCCAACCGACTGCGCATTTTGCGCGGCAACGGTGACGGCACGTTTACGCCCGGCGAAAACTACGATGTGGGTGAAGGCGCCGAGGACATTAAGGTCGCGGATTTGAACGGTGACGGCGTTCTCGATTTGATCACCTGCAATCTGAACGACAACACCATCACGGTGCTCAACGGCAAGGGGGATGGCACGTTTATTCCCGCGGTCGACACCACGAGCGATCGTCCGGTGCCGTATGGCGTTTCGGCATTTGGTTATCCGACGTTCATCGATTTGGGCGACTTGAATGGCGACGGCAAAGCGGATCTCGTTACTGGAAACATTTTCAATCGCACGGTCACAGTGTTGCGGAATACGACGGTGACCCCGCTCCGGTTGCTTGGCGTTCTGTCCCGAAAAATTCACGGCCCAGCTGGAACGTTCGATGTCGATCTTGCCACTTCGGATGAGTGCCGCAGCGGCGGAACGAGTGGCGATTACACACTCGTCTTCAAGTTTTCCAATCCCCTGGCAAACGTTACCGGGACGAACGTCACCGGAGCTGGAACCGTGAGAAGCACTGCGATTGGCAGCGATCCGCATGAATTCGTGGTTGAGCTCACCGGGGTTGCGGACGCCCAGATTCTCGGCGTGGATTTAGCGAACGTTTCTGATACGAGCGGTAATGTCAGTGCCACAGTTTCAGGGTTGCTTCCGGTCCTGATTGGCGACACGACCGGCAACCATGCGGTGAACTCAAGCGACATTGCCCAGACCCAGTCGCAGTCAGGACAGGCCGTGACGGCGCAAAACTTCCGGGAAGACGTCACTGCGAACGGCGTCATCAACAGTTCCGATATTGGGCTGGTGCAATCCAATTCAGGAACAGCGTTGCCGTAATTTGGGTCCCTCCACGTCACGAACCGGTGAGTCGAGAATGGATTTGTAAATGGTCGTATTGGGACTCGACGCTTAAAAACCAAAATTCCATCTAAACAAGACCGTTTTGGCGTCGCCCTCCGAATGGAATGGCAACATTGAGTGGGAATGGTCTGTCGTTTTCCAATACGGTGCTTTGGTTTCGCTGCGTTTGCCCTCATCGCTATCGCCATTCCCTCCGGAGCAACTTCGCGTCTCCGGCCACGAATTAACGCGGCCACTGGATCGACAGCTTCATCATCGACGGCGACATCGCAGACGATGACGCTGCTCGATCGGATGCATAGCGCGGCGCTCACCAACAAAATAGCGATAAAGTCTGCGCCAACCCCGACTCCGGCACCGTCCCCCGATTCGACAGCGACCGCGTCTTCCGTCGCCACGCCAGTTGTAATGAAGCGCCGCGCGATGATGCAAACGCCGATGGGTTACATCGCGACGGCTCCCTTAAACGGCCTAACGAGCGGCAGCTACGTTATTGTTCACGGCGATGGCGCCGTGACGGCGACAGGCGAAAGTGGCGATATTATTTGGAACCATGGCTCGCTTGACTTCACCCGATGGACCGGACGATATCCGCCGTACCAAAACGGAAACGTGGTCATTTTCAACCCTTTGGTTCCGCTCGGGGTCGATCCGATCGATCCCTTCCTTCAGCGTGGCGAGCATCCATTCGCGGTCGGCGATCTCAATGGTGACGGCATCGACGATGTAGCGGTTGCGCACTTCTTTCAGCCCGGCGTTAACGCGATTGCTGGAGTTGGCGGCACTCTTGTCACCGTGCTTGATGGCGCAAACGGCAATCTCATTTGGTCGCACATGTATCCGGGTTACGTGAACAATCTTGCGATCGACAGCGGGATGCTTGTGGTCGCAGACGAGAGCGGCGATCTGCAGGGGCCGGTTGGAATCCAACTCGGTGAGAATGGGTCGATGTCGATTTTGGATGGATGGTCGTTCACGAATGCGGCCAACCCGTCATTGCTTTGGACGGTTTCGACCGGTGCGCAATGGGCGACCTGGTTGGCATTGGAAAAATTGCCTAACGGAAAAATCACGGCGGCATGGACAAACAGTCAGCTCGGTTCAGGCGACCCAACCCGTGGACATGAATTGGTGGTTTCACTGGCCACCGGCACAATCGATTGGTCGGTGGCGACAACCAATTATCCGAGAAAACTCCGTTTCGATTCATCCCGCAGCCAGGTCGTCGCAATCGAAGAAGCGGACACTAATTCCACCTACGCTTATTCAATCGTGGCGCGAAACTTGAGCGACGGGAGCACTTCGGCAACGATTGCCGAAGACAGCGCGACGGCCTTGGACTTTCAGATTGGCGATCTCGACGGTGACGGCAACGCCGATTATGTCGTTAGTGACGTCGCCTATTTGCCTTGCGCGCCGGTCGGGTGTCTCGGAGCGCAAAACAGCGGGCGGGTTCTGGCGATTAATCCGGCAACCGGTGCCCAGGAATGGAGCCAGATGCGCGGGTCACAACCGGTCGACCCAAACAATCCATTGGCCGGCACCGACATTCCGCGGTCGTACAGCTTGCGTCTTATTCCTACGGCGACGGGCAGTGATGTTGTTGTTGGCACATTCATCCCGGGTGGAAAAATGGAATTGGAGCGGCTCAACGGTGCGGTGAATCTCAACGGCGTAGGCGGCGCGGTGCTGTGGTCGCAAAGCGGGCCGAATCTTTTCATGCCGTTGTTCATGTCGGTCTACCAAAAAGGCAGCACCCAATTCGTTCGCGTTGCCGCATCGCGTCCCCACTACTACGGCGCAGGCCTGTCTCTCATCCTTGACAATCTCGGCGCTGAAATCGTGCTCGACGGTTTGACCCCGTACCAAGTCGTTAGGTCGTTCAATGTCAACACGGGCGTTCAAGACTCGGCGGTGCCGTTGTTAGGCCGGATCCATGCGGTCGCGGGAACGGACGTGAACGGCGATGGCACAAGCGATTTCGTGGTCGGCGGCGAAAGCAACGCTGTCTTCGCGCTCGATGGAAACAAGATCGACAATTCGCCCTCGGTGCTTTGGCGAAAAACGGTCGCAGGCCCGGTCCATCAAATCGCCGTGGCTGATCTCGACGGTGACGGACATAACGAAATTGTCGTCGCGGCCACGCACGCCATCGATGTGCTTGATGCTGCGACCGGAAATCTGCGATACGAAATTCCGTCTCCGAGCGATTATATCTGGAACTTCCTGCTCTCGGATTTGAACAATGACGGCAAGATCGACATTGTCGTTCCCGGTGCGTCATCCATTAAGGCCTATTCCGGACCTGACGGGTCATCGTTGTGGAATTACACGCCGTCCGGTTCGCAAGCCGCCGGACTTTTTTCGAACGTCGCAATCACAGCCAACAAAATCATTACCGCGCAATTTGCATATGGAACGCAGATTCCAGTACAGCGAACTGGCGGCGGATACAGCCGTGGTCTCGTCGGTTTAAACGGAGCGACCGGTGCGGTGCTTTGGAGCGATATGAACGCGAGCAACGCGATCGTGAGCTGGTTCCCGCAATTCTGGCACGGAACCGTCGGCGGGAACCTCGACAGCATCGGGAATTCGATCGTTGGTTATAGTTTTGTCGGCTACGATAACAGCAAAGACCCGGGCGGGGTGTGCGACAATTGTTTTACGCCGGCGATGGAAATTCGGGACGCTGCCAGTGGAACGATTCTGAGTTCGCTCCCGCAACCCTGGATTTACAACGGCAGCATGGGCACGCTGTTAATTCCGGAGAAAGGAATGCTTTCCTACGCGGGCAATGCCTCATGGCTGCTTACGCCCACGGAATCGGGCAAGGCGCTCGGCTTCGACATTCCGCTCGACATGGCCGAAGGAAATTTCGGGCCGCTTGGCAAACGCGTTGTCGAGCAGAGCTATCCGTGGTACACGCTCGTCTTTGCCCAGAACGGTATCGACGTTTCCAGTTGGACAACATCTGTTTCGCACGACGCACAATATTATTACGCAATTGCGCCGACGCGCATGTTTTTGCAAGACCTCGACGGTGATGGCGTTGATGAAATCATTCGCGCGCAATTCGATTACGACGGTAACAGTGCTGTCGTCGCGGCCATTCAAGGTTTCGGTTTCGAACCAAAGCCGTACTCCGATGGAATGGACATTGTCGAGCTCGTCCCGGCACCGGTGCAGTTGACTGCTGTCGTATCTCGCAAGATTCACGGCAGCGCCGGAACTTTTGATATCGATTTAACCGGTGGAAACGGAATCGAATGCCGTTACGGCGGATCTACCGGCAATTACACGCTGGTGTTTACTTTCGCGAATCCATTGACAAATGTCGATGGGGTCAGTGTGACAGACGGGACTGGGTCAGTAGCCAGCGCAAACGTCGACAGCGAGGATGCTCATAATTATATCGTCAATCTAACCGGCACCAGCAACGCGCAGACAATTTCGATCCGCCTGAATAATGTTACGGATTCCGCGGGCAACTTCAGCGCGGCAATCGCTGCCTCGATGGGAGTGCTCATCGGGGACACAACTGGCAACCGTGCGGTAAATTCAAGCGACATTGCCCAGACCCAGTCGCAGTCGGGCCAAGCCGTGACCGCGCAAAACTTCCGGGAAGACCTTACCGCGAATGGACTGATCAACAGTTCCGATATTGGATTGGTTCAATCGAAGTCCGGAACCGCGCTGCCGTAGGACGAACCAGGTCGGGCGAACAACCGCCGCGCGGTGACTTTGCCGCCGGTAACTCGTTCGCAAAAAATTAAGTACAACGCAGGGTTCGGTTTGCCGAATTTATTTTCGAAGGCACGGCCGGTTGCAGCGCGATTTACGATTCTGCGGGAAAGACCGCATCGGTTTGGAGAAACGTAAGTTGAGGGCAATCGCACAGCAATCGGCGTCACTGGGTTTAGTCGTGGCTTGTTTTGCGCTGCAAGCTGATCCCACATTCGCGCGACACAAGCCGGTCAGGCGCGAACCTTTGCAATCGCAGTCGTTCGTCGCGCCTGCAGCTACTGTTTCTCAAAATTCAGCTGAGGTGTCGCCCGTTCTATCCGTTTCCACTTACCTAGGCGGTCCGGGATTTGAAATCACCTGGGCGTGTGCTGCCGATTCCAACGGAAATGTCTATATCGCAGGTGACGCGCAGTCCTCCGATTTTCCGGTAACCGCGAATGCGCTGCAGAAAAACTACGGAGACGGCGGACAAGACGGTTTCATCGCGAAATATGACAAGAACGGGAATCTTTTGTGGTCGACATATCTTGGCGGCTCGGGATGGGATGGAATTTTTGGATTAACTGTTGATGCCAGCGGGAATGCGGTCGTTACCGGAGTCACGGAGTCGTCGAATTTCCCGATTACCGCGAATGCCATCCAGAATACTGTGACCGGAGATGCGGCGTTCGTAACGGTGATCAGCGCGGACGGGACACGAGTGGTTTATTCAACGTTCCTCGGTGGCACTGTTTCGGACGGCGGCGTGCCATTGCCGGTGAATCTCTTTCATCTGAACCCGCCGGCAAATGTTGAAACGATTGGAGTTGGGATCGCGGTTGGGCCGGATGGCACTTTGTTTGTCGTCGGCGGCACGAACTCGGTTGACATGCCGGTGACGCGAGGCGCCGCGCAACCTGTGATCGGCGGCGAGGAAGATGGGTTCGTCGCCCGAATCGATACGACGAAAGCTGGAATGACCGGATTAGTTTACTCGACCTACCTTGGTGGGGCGCTGAATGATTTTTGCGCTGCCGTTGTAATCGATTCCACCGGCAATGCGTTCGTGACTGGTGAAACGCAGTCGGCAAATTTTCCGACGACACTGGGAGCATATCAAACGCTTTACTCGCTCGGAACGGCCGCCTTCGTGGCGAAGATCTCAGCAAACGGCTCGATTCTGAATTACTCAACGCTGTTGAGCGGAACCCAGGGAAGCAGCGCCGCCGGCGGAACAAACTACAACGCGCCATCCGCGATCACGATCGATGCCGCTGGCCATGCATTTGTTGCGGGCGAGACAAACGCCGCCGATTTCCCGACTACCGCCGGGGTCGTTCAACCGGTATTTGCCGGACAGGACGACGGTTTCGTCAGCGAATTTTCGGCCGACGGTTCTTCGCTGATTTTTTCGACTTATCTCGGGGGCAGCGACTACGACGGGCTGTTCGGTGTTAAACTGGACAGCGGCGGAAATATTTTCGTGGGCGGTTACAGCGCCAGCCACGATTTGTCTTTGGTGGCGCCAGTTCAAACGAACTTCGGCGGATACTATGACGGGTGGGTCGCCAAACTATCGCCGGGCGCGAGCGCGCTCTTGTTTTCCTCTTATCTCGGCGGCAACGATCAGGATTCGGTCTACGGCCTCGATCTTTGGAACAATCAACTTTATGTGAGCGGTCGTACCGCTTCGACCAACTTTCCGGTGACGACAGGCGCTCCACAGACTGTGTATGGCGGCGGTGTATGGGACAACTTCCTCTCGTTTATCGATCTGAATCCGAATCCAGCCCAACCGCTGACCGCAGTTTCGCGAAAGATTCACGGCACTGCGGGCACGTTTGACCTTGATCTGCCACTTGTTGGAACACCGGGCATTGAGTGCCGGAGCGGGGGCGCGACCAACGATTATCAGGTGGTTGTCACTTTTTCCGGCCCGGTGACGTTTTCGTCAGCGCAAGTTACTCAAGGAACCGGCGCGGTCTCGAGCGCGAGCACCGTCGGCAATGAGGTTGTTATCAATCTCAGCGGCGTGACCAACGCGCAAACGATCCAAATAACGCTTGGGTCGGTAAACGACGGCACCGCGACGGCCGACGTATCCATTCCAATGTCCATCTTGATCGGCGACACAACTGGGAATGGCGCTGTCAACTCGAGCGACATTGCTCAAACCCAATCGCAGTCGGGACAAACCGTGAACGCGCAAAATTTCCGGGAAGACGCTACTGCGAATGGCTTAATCAACAGTTCTGATATTTCGCTAGTCCAGTCCAAATCTGGAACCAGCCTTCCGTAAAATCGCTTTGATCAGGAGGACGCGGCTGCCTCCACAGCCTCGAGGCGAAGAACTTGCGGAATGAGTTACTCGACGGTCACGCTTTTGGCGAGGTTACGCGGTTTATCAACATCGCGACCAAGGACGACGGCGAGGTGATAAGCCAGAAGTTGTAATGGAATCACCGTGAGGACCGGGCTGAGGCAATCAATTGTACTCGGCACTTCAACAATATCAGCCGCGAGATTCTTCAATTGCCTGGCCCCGTTCCCGGACGTGACCGCGATGATCGGTCCCTTGCGAGCTTTCACTTGTTCGATGTTGTTTACATTCTTGGAAAAGACGGCGTCGTCCGGGGCAATGAAAACCGAGGGCAAGTCGGGCCTAACCAGTGCAATAATTCCGTGTTTGAGCTCGGCGCTGGGATGTCCTTCGGCGAAAAGATAAGTGATTTCTTTCAGCTTCAACGCGCCTTCGAGCGCGATCGGGTAATTAAATTGTCTCCCGAAGAACAGCATGCCGTTCGCGTTGACATACTTCTTTGCAATCGACTTGATTTGGTCGCTGAGCTTGAGGGCCTGCTCGATTTGACCGGGCAGTGCCTCGAGGGCGTCGATCATTTGTTTCCCTTGTGCGGTGGAAAGCTGGCGCATTCGGCCGAGGAGCAAGCCGATCAGGTTGAGAATAATCAGCTGAGAAGTGAACGATTTGGTCGCGGCCACGCCGATCTCGGGACCAGCGTGCATATAAACTCCGCCGTCACTCTCACGAGCAATGGTGCTCGCCACGTTGTTGCAAATTCCCAGGGTGCGGTAGCCCTTGCGTTTGCTTTCCCGCAACGCGCCCAAGGTATCGGCCGTTTCGCCACTTTGGCTGATCGCAAAAACCAGAGTGTGTTCGGTCGGTGGGGTGTTGCGATGCCGATATTCACTCGAAAAATCGACATCGACCGGAATGTTGGCCAACTGTTCGATAATGTATTCGCCGACGCGCGCGGCGTGCAACGCAGTGCCGCAACCCGTGAGAACGATCCGCGCGACATCGCGCAGCTCGGCGGGATTCATATCGAGTCCACCAAGCTTGGCGGTGCATTCCTCGTAAGTCAGCCGGCCCCGCATGGCATCGCGCACTGTGTCCGGTTGCTCGCAGATTTCCTTGAGCATGTAGTGCGGGTAATCGCCTTTCTTAATGTCTTCGGCGGTGAACTCGACCTTGCTGACCGCGTGCTGGCCAGCGGCGCCTTCGATCGAACTGATCTCGAAATTTTCGCGATCGAACGAAACGAGATCGAAATCATTCAAATAAACGACGTCCCGGGTATGCGCGACGATCGCGCTCACATCGCTTGCCAGAAAATTCTCGTCCTTACCGACGCCGAGGACGAGCGGGCTGCCGCGCCGAGCGCCAACAACGAAATCGGGAATGTCCGCATGAACGATCGCGATTCCGTAGGTGCCGATCACCTGCTTTAAGGCGGCGCGGGTAGCGTTGACAAGACGCGCCTTGGAATCTTTGCCGTTGAGCTTCTGGTAAATGTTGCCGATCAAATGCGCCAGCACTTCGGTGTCGGTGTCCGACTGGAAATTGTTGTCCCCATCCTGGATCAGCTGCTCCTTCAACCTCTGGTAGTTTTCAATGACTCCGTTGTGGACGAGCGCAATCTTGCCGGTGGCATCGAAATGCGGATGAGCATTGTCGTCGGTCACTTTCCCGTGTGTCGCCCAACGCGTGTGACTGATCCCGTAGGAGCCGGCCGCCGGTTTTTGGCTAATCAGTTTCGCCAGGGATGCGATCCGTCCGGCGCACTTACGGGTTTGGACATGATCACCATCAACGATGGCGACCCCTGCGGAATCGTAGCCGCGATATTCAAGGCGGCGCAACCCATCGAGCAGGATGGGCGCAGCCTGGGATCGACCGACATAACCGACGATTCCGCACATAGATTAAGGTCGAAAGATTACCGTCTGAACGAATTTGTCGCAAACGAAGCAAAATGGTTGCCCGAACCCGAAGTCGCTGAGTTATTGGGGAGGTGGAAACGCAGAACCTTACTCGGCGCGATTTCAGATTGGCGCAAATGACCACGCCGTCGCTCCCGCCTGGCACCACCCAGCGCACCCTCGCTATCGTGATGGGCGGGGGCGCCGGGACACGCTTGTTTCCACTGACCAAGGACCGATCGAAACCAGCCGTCCCGCTCGGCGGCAAATATCGCATCGTCGATATACCGATCAGCAATTGCCTGAACTCGGGGCTGCGATCGATTTACGTGCTGACGCAATTCAACAGCATGTCGTTACACCGGCATATGCAGGCCAGCTACAAGTTCGACAATTTTTCGCGCAGCTTCATCGATATCCTGGCGGCGCAACAAACACCCGAGGGATCTCAATGGTATCAGGGCACAGCGGATGCCGTTCGACAGAACATGCGGTATTTTCTCGAACGCCCGTTTGATTATTTCCTCATCCTCAGTGGCGACCAGCTCTACCGGATGGATTTCCGCACGTTACTGCACCAACACATTCAAACCGGGGCCGACATAACGCTTGCGACCAAGCCAGTAAAACGCGAGCAGGTCGCCGAATTTGGAATCATGCAATGCGGAATCGATCGCCGGATCTCGCGGTTCGTCGAGAAACCGAAAGATGAAAATCTGCTGACCGGAATGGAAATGAGCGCCGAGCTGGTCGCTGCGACTGGATCGCAAGATGGAGAGCTTTATCAGGCGTCGATGGGGATTTATTTGTTCAATCGCGAAATCCTGGTGCGGTGTCTTGATAATGATTTGGTTGATTTTGGCCGGGACGTCATTCCGCACTCGATCAAGGACCAGCATGTGAGCGCGTTTGTCTTTAACGGCTACTGGGAAGATATCGGAACGATCCGCGCGTTTTACGAAGCGAACCTCGATCTGACGGATATCCTGCCGGAGTACAGCTTCTTTGAGGCGGACACTCCGATTTACACTCATCCGC